>CAILUV010000051.1 GCA_903837555.1 uncultured Alphaproteobacteria bacterium | reverse complement strand
TTCGGAAATGCTGGCGCAGATCGCCGGGGCCTTGGCGCCTGATCCGCGCAGGCGCAATCGTGAGAGTGGCGGGGCAACCGTTCCAACCCAGGGGTAGCCTGATCCAAAAAAGGCAGAAGTGCATATCAGTGCGGTAGCAGCTTGGATGCTGCCGCGATGCGGCTTGCCTTGCGCTTCATTGGCCAAAGGCCATCTGGCGCTTATCGCATACTGACAAAAAAAGAGCGGCAGGGTTTCCCCTGCCGCCCAATTTGCCGATTGATCCGAAGATCAGAAGGCGATGCGCACGCCGGCGACGAGCACCGTGATGTCACGGGTCGTGCTGCCAGAGGAGTCAAACTTCGCAAGCGTCGTGCCCGCGCCAGGCTGACCAGCGCCAACCGCACCCGTGCCAGCGGAATTCACAGAAGCGACCGCCAGCGGAATGTTCTTGTCCTCGATCTGGTTGTAGTTCGCGAACAGGGTCATGCCCGGCGCGAGAACATAGGCCACACCGAAGCCAAGATAGGTCTGCTCACGATCTTGCAGGGCAGTACCGGCCGTTTGGCCAAGCTGGCCAGAAGCCGTACCGTTATCCTGGGTGCCCTTGCCGTACATGGCGCCGATGGAGAAAGCACCGATGGTGTAGGTACCGCTACCAACCCAATGGTTGCTGCCGTCAAGGCCCTTGTTCAGAGCAGTGTTACCCGGGGCGGAGCCGTTATAATTGCCCCAGGTGTATTCACCCCCAACGGCGAAGCCATAAGCGCGAACCACGAGGCCTGCCGAGTAGGCGCTGATGTTTTGCGGCTTGTTGATCAGATCAGTGCCGTTGGCTGCTGACTTAGGCGCATCAGCGAAGGCAGCGACAAAGGACGTGGCAACGCCGATGTCACCGAAAGTGCCACGGTAGCGCAGCGCACCGGTGATCTGATTGGTCAGGCCGGTGTAGTCACGCTGGAACCCCGTGGTGGTGGTGGGGTTTACGAAGTTCTCGCCTTCAAAGCTATTCGGCGCATAGGAAATACCAGCGTCGAAGCCGGCAAACTGCGGCGACAGGTAGATGATCTTCGTCGCGTCATTGCCGTCGTTCACACCAGACATCACGTAAGGCGAGCCGCCAGGCTGATTGACCGTGAATTCATCCCACGCATCGTCCGTGCCCATCCAGAGCACAGAAGGACGACGCACCTGCATCAAGGACGCGGCGCCATCTTCCTGACCGAAGCGGACTTCACCCCAGCCACCCTTCACGAAGCCATACAGCTCATCATAGTCAACGCCCGTGCCCGTGGCCGCGCCACCTTGCGGCGTCAGCACGTCCATCTGCAGTTCGAACATTGCGCCATAGCGCATGCCGTTAGCCGCAATGCCATCGGCATAAATGTTCAGCTCAGCTTCCGTGCGGAAATCATTGCGCTGGCGGCCCTTGGCTGCGGTCGGCAGCGGGGTGGCGGTGAAGTTGTTGTTCACAACGCCATTGGTACCGAAGGTCAACGGAGCCATGTTGTTACGGAAGAAGGCCCCATCGGAGCTATCCGAAACATTGCCCATGGAGAAGTCAAAGAAGCCACCCAGGCGCACAACGATACCGCTGGTCGTCGGCGTGGTCGGGCGGTTCGGAACGCCATCGGCGCCATGCGGACCCGCGCCGGTGATGCCGACCGGGGTCTGGAAGATGGCGGCGGCGGTGCCGGTGGGCGCCACGGAAGTGGCAGGCAGCGGCGGCGGAGCAGCAGGAGCAGCGGCCGGCGCCGGACGAGCGGCAGGGCGGGCCTGCTGGGCGTTGGCAGCCTGCGCCACGAGCGCGAGACCAACAACAGCCGTTGTCCCCAGAAGAATTTTACGCATTCAAGTCCTCCTCATCGCCGGAAGATCCGGCA
>CAILUV010000050.1 GCA_903837555.1 uncultured Alphaproteobacteria bacterium | reverse complement strand
CCCGCACTCATCGTTGGGATACCGACCACCGGCACCGCAGGCCACAGTCTGGCCGCCAGATCAGCCGGCTAGCAACGGGATGGTGCAAATGATGCCCTTAAACTAACATACCAACTGGGCCACTCAGTGGGGGCCGGTCACATTCCTTGGGGTCATTGCAGGCCTGCAGTGCCGAACCCAGGATGCGGCAGCCTGTATCGCCCAACACCAGAATGCGCTGTGGCGCCGCCACCGGCAGCGGCAAAGCCTGTCCCATGATGCTGGCGTTGCGCACGGCAGCCGGTATCGCCGCGGCGCAGACTTGCGGGAAATCGGCGCTGGCCGCAGCACGCTGCACCATCGCGATGTCACCGGCATCGGTGATCAGGCTGGGACACGACGCCGCCATGGTCGCGATACGCGCCTCATAGCCGCTCGCCGTCGCCTGCACCCAGACAGGCTCGGCGGCGTGGGCCGGGATGACAGAGCAAACTAAAAGACAGGCCAGCCACTTCATGCCGTCAGCCTAGCCGCGACATGCCGCCTAAAAAAGACGCTTCAATGTCACTTTCCACATCCGCCCCAGCCCCGGCAGGGCGCCAAGATTGGCATAGGTGTCGGCATTGGGCGTGAAATAGCGTTCGTCGCCCAGATTGTTCACGTTCAGATTCGCTTCCCACACATCCCATTGCGCGAACAGCGAAGCGTTCACCGTCATATAGGACGGATAAACGATTGGGTTCGGCACGGTCTGGCGCGTCTTGCCGACATAGGTGCCGCCCAAACTCGCACCCCAAGTTGTTGGTCCAAGGGGCCCCCAGCTTTGCGGATCGCTGGTGAAGGTCACATACGGGCTAATGACAGCATGCGGGATCAGCGTGTCTTCGTAGTCGCCGCCCTTGCCCGGCAGGGTAGAGAAATCAAACACCATGTAACCGCCGCCAAACCCGTCCTGCGGACTGATGCCAAAACTGCGCGCCGGCAGATAGGCGAAGCTGCGGTCGGGACCCTTGATGGTGGTGTGTTGCTGGCTGGCGGCGAGCGTGGCGCTGAAATTGGCGCTGACGACGTACCGCAGTTCCAGTTCTGCGCCCTTGGCGCGGGTGCCCACAACATTCACCACCCCGCCGCCCTGCTGCAGCCGGGTGCGGTTCTGGACATACCAGTCGAGGCTGCCCTGCAGCCGGTCGTCCAGCAGGCTGAACTTCACGCCCACTTCATTCAGGAACGAGTTGGACAGCCAGCCGCGATTGGCCAGAAGACTCGTGGAAACCTGGCTGGCCTGGCTGATTTCGACGGCGGAGTTCTTGGCAGTTGTGATGTAGGGCACCAGGCCCCAGGGCGTGGTGTAGGCCAGGCTGGCGGAATAGGTGAAGCGCCCGGCATTGCCGCTCCCGTCCGGCGGCGCAAAGGCCAGCACGCCGCTGTCGCGCGAGCGCACATTGTACGCGTCATACCGCCCGCCCAACGTCAGGTCGAACCTGTTCCACACCGCGTTGCTGGTGATGAAAGCGCCGGCATTGGTGGTGTTGGTATGGACGTTGTTTTCCCAGCCCATGCCGATGCTGCCGGGCGGATCGATATTGAAAGGCGAATCGATGATGTCGTTGGCGGCCGCGCCCTGTGAAATATCGCGCCGGTCCAGCGCGATCACGCCGCTGTTGAAGCTTTCGCGCCCGATGGCATGGACGTAGCGGTAGGAAAGCCCCGCAACGGTCTGAAGCTGCACGGCGCCAATGTCGCGCCGGTCGTCATAGCGCAGCCGCGCCTCGCCGATCTGGGTGCGATAGGAACCGGGAAAGCCATAGGACACGAAGCGGTCGTTGAACAGCGTATCGCCGAACAGTTGCAGCCGCAGCGTGCCATCGCCCAGCCGCCGTGACGCTTCCAGCAAGCCGGTATGGGTGTCGGTGTCGGAAAAATCCATGCCCTTGGCAATGTATACGGTGCGCGGATCGAGTTGCGTGGTACCGAAACCCGCATCCAGACGGTGCGCTGCATCCCGGCAGCCGACACAGGCCAGCGCTTGGAAGGCCGGATCGAAGAAATAGGGATTGCCGCCCAGTTCGTTCAGGGTCAGGCGGCCATTGCCATCGGCGTCGCGCAGCGAGGTGTTGCGGCCTGTGGCGTAAGTGCCAGTGTCGATCAGGTTCTGCGTCAGCCGGTTCCAGCCGGGCGTCTGCACCTGGCCCTTGGAGCGGAAGTACATGTAGTCCGCCGACAGCCGCCAGTCGCCCGCATCCAGTGTGCCGGACAGTTCCAGCAACTGATGGCGCGGGTGCAGGCCGCGATAGAAACTGTAGGAGTCGTCGATCTCGCCATAGGCGTGCACACCGCCCGAAGCATCGCCCAGCGTGATGGGCGCATTGATCTGGCCGGTGAGCTTGCGCTTGGAATAACTGCCATAGCTGACCGTGACTTCGCCGCCGAACGCGTCGTTGGCGCCGGCCGTCTTGGGCAGGAAGTTCACCAGCCCGCCGACCTTGCCCGCGCCGTAAATGGGCGATGGAGGACCGCGCAAAATTTCCAGCCCCGCCGCATTGGCCAGCGGCGTGGAATAGGTGCCGCGATTTTCCGCGCGCTTGAAACCGCGGAAGTAATTTTCCGCCAGGGTACCACGCAAGGATAGCGCACCTTCGATGCCATAGAAGCTGGCGGTGTAGGCCGACGGCGTGATGACCGTCAGATCGTCCAGCCCTTCCACGCCATAGCGGGCGATGGTGGTATCGCTGATCAGCGTGACGGCGCGCGGTGTCTGCAGCAGCGGCTTGTTGAGGCCGAAGGCCGTGTCATTGGCCCCGGCCTGCAGCAGCCGCACCACATCTTCCGTGACAGTGACGGATTCCAAGTCCTGCGCGGCGGCAGGCACCGTCCAGCCGGCGGCGGCCAGCAGAACCAACAGAGGGGTCAGATGGGTGCGCATTGAAAATGTCGTGTAACATTTTACATCGCAAAAGCAGCGTGGCGCGCCGTCGCAGGCCTATAATATTGAAATATCTACTGAATCTCCCATGCGCTGGCGAACTGGGCGGTCGTCGCCAGGATCGCGCCGCTCATTTCCAGCGCCCGCAGCGCCTCGCGATGCAGGCTGTCCTCATAGGCGGCGCAGGCGTCGGACGCGATGAAAATGTGCAAGTCGCGCTCGAACGCATCCCAGGCGGAAGACGCCACGCAGCATTCCGTGGTCAGGCCCGCTAGCACCAGTGTGTCGATCTGCTGCGCATGAAGCTGCTCGGCCAGGCCGGTGCGGGCAAACGCGCTGAACCGGGTTTTGGAGATCACCATATCGCCGGATGCAGGCTGCGGACCGATGAAGTCCGCGCCGCGCGTGCCCTCAACGCACAGATCGGGCTCCGCCTTGCCGTGGCGGGCCTTGGCTTCACGTGCGATCGCATTGTCGCCGCCGGGATGGCTGAGCAGGCGCACGAACACGATCCTGACCCCTGCCCCGCGCGCCGCCTGCGCCAAGGCCTCGGCGCGCACCACCGCGGCCAGCGCCGGTTTCACATCGGCGCCGCGCTTGACCATTTCGCCGTCAAGCGAACCGAAATCCACCTGGCAGTCGATCAGCACCAGTGCGGTGCGCTGGGGCGCGACCCAATCGGGTTGCAAAACGGTGTCGTCGCTCATGCGAAAGCCTTGCGCAAGACGGGCAGTATCTCCCGGCCGGTAACGCGCAAGCCCTGGCTATAGTCGTCGAAGATGAACATCAGCCCGTCGATCTCGCTATACCGCAGGAACTCTTCGATTCCAGCAGCGCAGGAGGCGGGTGATCCCACCACCGTCTGGGTCATGAAGGCATTCTTGGAACGTTCGGTCATGGCATTGCCAGACAGGCCATAGCTTTCCAGCATGCCGCGCACCGCGCCCTCGTCCAGGCCGTCGCGATAGGCCTGCGCCTTGGCCTGCGCCTGCGCGTCGGTCTCCGCCACGATCACCGTCATCATGCAGTAAGTCTTGATGGTCTTGCCCATATCCTGCGCCAGCGCCTTGGCCTTGCGCGAGGCGGCCCGGGTTTCTTCGGCGGTACTGCCGCCGATGAAACAGCCGTCGCATTCGCGCACCGAAAATTCAAAGCCGCGCGACGACATGCCGGCGCAGATCAGGAAAGGCGGGTTCAGCGGCTTGGGATCGCTGACGCAATCCTGGAAATGGAAATGTTTGCCGTCGAAGCTGACGGACGGCTCGGTCCAGAGGCGCTTGACGATTTTCGTCCATTCCTCCGTCAGGTCGTAACGGGCGTCATGGGACAAGGTCTCGTCCCAGGCATCCATCTGCTCGAACTCGCCGCGATAGGCACCCGCCACGATGTTCAGTCCCGCGCGGCCGCCGGAAATATGGTCCAGCGTCGCGATCATCTTCGCTGCCACCGCCGGATTGTGCAGGATGGTGTGCAGCGTCGCCCATATTTTCACGCGCTTGGTGATGGCGGCGATGCCCGCCATCATGGTCACCGCTTCCAAGGATGAGCCCCAATGCGATGTGTCGCCGCCAAAGCCGCGCCACTTGCCCATCGCCATCACGAAATCAAAGCCTTCGGCTTCCGCCAGCAGCGCGGCATCGCGGTTCTGCTGCCAGCCGCCATCCAGCGGCGGCGTGGCGCGGCTGACAATCCAGCCGCCATTGGCGACCGGGAGAAAGGTGCCGAATTCCTTCATGCGGCCTTCTTATGCGGCGGGCGCATCAAAAGCACGGCCAGCGTCACCAGGCCTGTCAGCACGGTCAACGCCAGGAAAAACGGCACGAAACCGCCGGTCTGGTCGCGGGTGAAACCGGCCAGCGCCGGGGCGACCGCGCCCACCGTCGAAATCAGGTTCACGGCGGCGAACAGTTCCAGATAGGGACGGCGGCCGAAATACTCCAGCAGCAGGATGGTGGAGGCAAAGAACGTCAGGCCATAACCGATACCGATGCCGGTGGCATAGACCAGCATCATCGGCATGTCCTTCGCCACGCACAGCGCCAGAAGGCCGACGATCAGCGAGCCAAGCCCGATGGCCAGCAACAGCCGGGCGCTGAGGTAACGCGTCAGGATACCGCCCGCCAGACGCGCGCCCGCATTGAGCAGCGCTTCCAGGCTCATCATGCTGCCCGCCGTCACCGCCGCCACGCCATATTGGGTGAGATGCGCCACCGACACCGAATTGGCGGTGATGCCGACAAACAGGAACGCGCTGTAGGCAGCGGCCAGAATCCAGAATTGCGGTGTTTGCAAAGCGGTGCGCATGTCCCAGCGCTGGGTGGAAATTTCCGGGTCGGCTTCCGCGCTGCCGGAAACATCGGTCTGGCTGTCGACCAGAAGCGCGGTGATCACCGCCACCAGCACCACCAGCGCGCCCGCCACCAGCCAATAGGCGCGCCAGTGCCCCGTCACGCCCATCACCGCAAAATAAAGCAAGGGCCCGGCAACGCCGCCCAATCCGCCGATGGTGAAATAGAGGCCGAAGGCAAAAGACGGCCGCGCGAACAGGCGCGACAGCAGATAGGTGCCCGGCACGGTGGCAAGCAATGTGAAGCCCAGCCCTGCCAGAGACGCGCCCAGGAAATACAGCAACACGCCCTGCGCCTGCGCGAAGCACGCGAAAGCCGCCGCCATGGCCGCCGCGCCGACGAGCAGGCAGGCGCGCACGCCGAAGCGCCGGATCAGCACGGCGGGCACGGTGCTGGTGATGCCGCAGAAAATCGCCAGCAGACCAAAGCCGGTGCCGGCCTCGGTCCAGCTCCATTTCAGGTCCTGCACCATGTCGGGCAACACCACGCCCAGGCTGGTGAAGGTGGCGGCGGTGATGATGAAGAAGAGCGCGCTCACCAAAGCGAGCGTCAACCAGGCGCGGTTCATCTGCCTTCCAAGCTGCGCTTCATCTCGGCGGGGAAATCGCCCAGCACCTTGAGCATCTCGGTACGGGCGTGGGCCACATCGCGGCTGGCGATGGTATCGGCCAGGCTGCGATGCTCATTCAGCGCGGCATAGCTTTCCGCATCCGTCGATGGCCCCTGCATGGCATAGAGCCAGTAGCGCGCGGTCTGGTGATGCAGCGTCACCACCATCTTGGCCAGGGTGCGGTTGCCGCTGGCCGCGGCGACGGCGACATGAAACGCCTCGTCCATCGCGGCCAGCGCGGCGGAATCATTTTCCGCCACCGCCCGCTCTGCATCATCCAGCGTCGCGCGGATGGCAGCGATCTGCGCCTCGCTGGCATGGGCGGCGGCCAGACCGGCGCAATGGACTTCAATAAGACAGCGGGCTTCAAAAGCCTCGCGCGCGCCCATCAGGTCCAGCGGCGCCACTGAGGTGCCGACCCGGGCGCGGCGCACCACCAACCCTTCCAGGGCCAGGCGCGCCAGCGCCTCGCGGATGCCCGCCAGCCCGCCGCCATACCGGCTTGCGAGCGCGTTTTCGTCGAGCTGCTCGCCCGGCGCCAGCGCGCCGATGATAATGTCGACCAGAATGCGTTGGTACAGCCGCGACTTCAAAAGCCGCGGCGACCATTCGTCCAGCCTTTCGGCGTCCGTTTCGCGGGGACCAGCCATGAGCCTGCCTTTCGGGCAGGACAATGGTTCCCGCAGGGCCGCCTTGGCAAGCCCTGCCTCACCCGGCCTTAGGTGAAATTGATCTCAAAAACATAGCCGGCTGCGGGACTTCCGGTGCCTTCAAAGCCCGGCGGGCCAACGCCCGCATCGCAGGAAATCAACTTGCCGTTGTACATATCCAGGCCATGGGCATCGGCGGAGCCTTGGGCGAATTCCGCCGTCTCCAGCAACTGGCCGGTTGTGGCGTCATACTTGACCAGACCAACGGTGGTGGTGTGTTTCAGCGTGCCGTCGGGCTGGCGCACGAAGCGGTTGACGTCGGACGTGCCGGTGATCATCCACATCGCGCCGCCGGGATGACTGTCGTCCCAGGCCGAGCCGTGATAGCGGGCCGCGTTGAACGGAATCATGAATTCCGGCGTCCAGCTCTTGGGATCGACGCGCAGAATGCCGCGCAGCCGGTTGGCCACGATCCACAGCTTGCCGTTTTTCCAGGTCAGACCGTGGCAGCCGCCGCCGCCCAGCGGTATCTGGCGATGGGTGAGCGTCTTGCCGGTCATGTCGACTTCCAGGATGCCGTTCGGCCCGCCATTGGCGCCCATCCACAGATGGCCGTTGCCGACCGCGAAGCCCGACGTGTTGTAGGAGTCGGTCATCACCGTCTTGAGCTTGTTGCCCTTCCAGTCGAACAGCCAGGCGGCTTCTTTCTCGTGCTTGCCGCTCTGGCCATAGCCGGCAGCCTTCTGCTCGGCGACCCAGATGCCTTCGGGCACCACCGCGACACCGTTGGGATAGCCGGTCGGAACCTTGAACAGGTTCTTCGTCGTCACTTTGCGGTGCGGAATCTTGCGCGGCGGCGGCGGCGGCACCGCGCCAAGGTCTGTGCCCTTCGGCGCGGGCGCTGATGCCTGGGCCAGCGCATGGCTGATGCCGACGGCGGAGAGCCCCAGCCCGGCGAGAAAATCGCGTTTGCGCAGATTCATCTTCAGTCCTCCCAGACCTTTTGTTGCCGCCAGCATGGCCCAAAGCGCGCATCCACAAAAGCAAAAACGCCCGCCGGGTTTCCGGCGGGCGTTTTGTTTCGATGACACTTTGTCGTGATCTTACAGCGAGAACGCCACAAGCTGATCAGCAAGGCGCGGCGTCAGGATGCCGTTGCCGCCAACCGCGAACACGACATACTGCTTGCCCTTGTAGGTATAGACCGCAGGCTGCGACACCGCCGGCGCGTCCACGATGTGCTTCCACAGCACTTCGCCGCTCTTCAAATCGATGGCGCGCACTCTGGAGTCCATCGAGGCGCCGATGAAGATGAGACCCGACTTGGTGATGACCGGAGCGCCGATGGTAATCGAGCCCCAGCTTTCGGGCATGTAGAAGCCCCATTTCTGAACCTGGCCGAACGGCTTGGTCCAGAGCTGCTTGCCGGTGTTCATGTCATAGCTGTGCAGCGTGCCGTAAGGCGGCACCCAGCAAGGCATGCCCCACATGTTCAGGAAGTTCTCCAGCTTGAAACCGTAAGCCGAACCTTCCTGCGCGGAGTAGCCGCCCGGACCACGCGCATTCTTGCCGTAGAGCTTGTCGGCATCGGCGCGCGGCACCAGCGTGTAGATCTGCGGCACCCGGTTGGAGTTCACCACATAGGTGTTGGTGGTGGGATCGACGGCGCCACCGCCCCATTCCACGCCCCCCAGCGTCGCCGGCCAGGAGATTGAGCCGCGGATCGACGGCGGCGTGTAGCGGCCCTCGTCCCGCAGGCGCGCCTTCCAGCGGCTGCACTGGCCGAAGCTGACAATGTCGGCGAACTTGGAAACCGGCGGCGTCGTGTCCGGGATGGTCGGCTCGGGATACGGCACATAGGGCTGGGTCTTGGCCGCGACTTCGCCCGGCACGTCGGAAGCCGGGTACGGACGTTCCTCGATCGGCCAGACCGGCTCGCCGGTGTTGCGGTTGAGGACGAAGTGATAGCCCATCTTGGTCGCCTGGATCAGCGCCGGGATAACCTGCCCGTCCTTCTTGATGTCCAGCAGCGTGGGCGCCGAATTGGTGTCCACGTCCCAGATGTCGTGATGCACGAGCTGGCGGCTCCACACCACTTCGCCGGTTTCCGCCTTCACCGCCACGGTGGCGGTGGCGTAGGGCATCTCCTTCAGACGGTCGCCGCCATAATAGTTCGGGCTGGGCGAGGAGGTCGGCAGGAACGCCAGGCCGGTTTCCGGATCGACCGAGATCGAAGCCCAGACGTTGGCGGTGCCGGTGACGTTTTCCATGTCCGGCGGGATGATATTGAAGGTCCATTTCAGCGCGCCGGTGCGCGCGTCGATGCCGAACACCGTGCCGGGATTTTCGGTCTTGTAGACCCAGTCCAGGCCGGCCCAGCCCAGGATCAGCGTGTCCTTGTAGACGGCGGGCGGCTGAATGAGTCCCAGCTTGAACTTCTTGTTCTTGGTCGACCAGGCATCGACATTCACGACGCCATTGTTGCCGAAGCCCGCGCACTTCTTGCCCGTATCGGCATCCACGCCATGCAGTTCGCCAAGCTGGGTGCCGACATAGACCATCTTCTGGCAGGGCTTGCCGGCTTCGGGCAACGCCGCAGCCCAGTAAGCAACGCCGCGGCTCTTCAGGCCCTGACCTTCCGGCGGGCCGTCGGCTCCGCCGGCGGCATAGACCCACTTGGTCTTGCCGGTGTCCGGCTCGACCGCGAAGATGCGGTACCAGGGGGTGCCGACATAGACGGTGTCGTTGACGAACAGGGGCGTGGCGCCCCAGGTGGTGGAGCGTTCGCCGCTGGAAACGTCACCGGTATGGATGCTCCAGGCGCGCTTCAGATCCTTCACATTTTCGGGAGTGATCTGGGTGGCGGTGGAATATTTCTGGGCTTGCTGGTTGCCGCCAAAGGCATCCCAGACCTGGTCGCTGACACCGGCCATCATCATCATGGAATTCTGCGCCGTCGCGCCAAAGGGCGACAGGTATATGGCGGCGGCCGCGGCCGCGCCGAGCGCCGCAAGGGCGGCGGTTTTCATCTTAGTCTTCATCTTCGACCTCATCCGTCTCGACGCTGCGCTCGGTGGCGTTGCTGATCACGTTGATAATCCAGCCCAGCAGGGCGAGCGCCTGCGCGGACATGATGACGGGGCTTTCCAAGAAATAGCCGCAGACCGCCGTGCCAATGATGTCCAGCAGGATGGACACGACCAGGAAGGTCTGCACCCAGGCGGGACGGTTCGGCACCTTGGCCATGGCCAGCGACGCCAACAGCATCAGTACCGCCGCGCCCGCCACAAAGATGAGACCGCCGCTGCCGATCAGGCCGGTCTCGGGCGTGTAATAGTCATAAACGCAGATGGCGATCGTAATCAGCGAAGCCAATACGATCAGCCACGCGCCGCGCGTGGAATGTGGTTGAGTCAACGTCCCCTCCCCGGATGTATGTCGTAATTTGGCGCGATCCTAGCGGGGCTTCCCGCAGGACGCAAAGCGAGGCCCTCTTCGCACTAGCAGCAAATGCGAATGGGTTTTTGTCAGCCGGGCTGGGCTGCGTCACGACGCCGCCAGCGATAGATGGCCTGCGCGTTGCGCCAGAAATATTTCTCGGCCTGCGCATGCGGACGGTGCGCGAAATACCCGCGCATCAGCGCCAGCGCACCCGGAATCGTCGCGGTGCCGACACTGTTGGGCCAGTCGCTGCCGAACATCACGCGGTCTTCGCCGAACGCCGCCATCAACTGGTCCAGCCGGGCGGGCGGCGCGGTGACCACCTGACCGTCCACAGTCTTGTGCATCACCTGCGACAGCTTGATGAAGCAGCCCGGACGCTGCGTCAGTTCGCCGATCAGCGAATCGTACAACCGCCGGGTCTGGGGCGTGGGATCAAGCGACGGCATGTGATCGAGCACGAGTTTCAGATCCGGCGCCGCATCCATCGCCAGCAGTGCGCCGCGCAAAAGTTCGAAAGACGGGTTGGCCATGTCGAGCGTCTGGCCTGCCGCCGCCAGACGCTTCAATCCGTCCGCCATGCCGGGGCGCAAAACCTGCTTGCCGTTTTCCATCGTCCAGACACGCGAGTGGCGGATGCCGCGCCACAACGGGTGCTTGGAAAAGCGTTCGAGATAGACAGGAAATTCCGGTTTCGAGGGATCCAGATTGCCCACCACGCCCACGAATAGCGGATCGGACTGGGCCCGCTCCAGAATCCACAGATTGTCTTCAATCCAGGAACTGGCTTCGACCACGATGGCGCCGGTGATGCCGGTGCCGCCGATCTGCGCGCGGTAGGTGCCAGGCAGCGCGATCTGTGGTGGCTGCCCCTTCGGCCCGGGCCAGGGCACGCCCTGCGGGCGCCGCGGGTCGAGCAGATGAACATGGGTATCGATCACCGCAATGTCTGTTGCGGCAAACGCAGGCGTTGCGGCGATAGCCGCCGCGCCTGCCAAGAATCCCCTGCGCTGCATCGCGTCTTTTCAACGTCGCTTCGCGCAAAGCCTATACCGGTTTGGAACTAACGCGAATGCTGTTGCGCCTTGGCCTTGTCGTCTTCTTTTTTGGCCTTTTCAGCCGTGGCGGCAGTCTTCTTGGAGGTCTTCGCCGCAACCGGGGGGCCTGCAACCTGGGAAATCATCCGTTCGTCGGTGTTGCCGGCCGCCGTGCCGGTCTTGGCGGACGCCGCAACCGTTACCACCGACACAGCGGCAACAAGCACGAATATGGCAATGGGTTTCATGGCGTTCTCCTGTCGCAAAGAGAACCGTTCTGCAGGCCACTGGTTCCGCCGATGGAACTTCGCATACGCACGGCGCGTTGTGTGCTGGGTACAGCAAGGAAGTCATCATGCGCTCTGGTTGTCTCTGGCTTGTCGGCGTGCCGATCCCGATCATTATCCTTCTGTGGTTCCTGACGGGCCATCTTTGATAGAGCTGGCGCTCGGTTACACGGCGGCGGCGCTTTCCACCGCCAGCTTTGCGCCCCAGGCCGTGCAGGTAATCCGCTCCGGCAAGACACGCGATATTTCTCTGGGCATGTATCTGCTGACCGTGACGGCCTTCGCGGCTTGGTTGGCCTTTGGAATTCTCAAGCGCGAATGGCCGCTGGTTCTGTCCAACGGCGTCTGCCTGGCATTGTCAGGCTTTATTCTGCTCATGAAACTGCTGCCCGCTTCCGCCCGGAAGAAGGTAGCTGGCTCGCTCGGCGGATAGCGTTACGTGGAGATCGGAAGGTCGGGCACCATGCAGCCGTCATCGACATGGGCGGCGGGCGTGGGTTCCAGATCGTCGATATAGGGCTCTTCGATCATGTTGTCGGTGCAGAGCATGCCTTCCGGCGGCAACTCAAAATCATAATAGGTCTGCGTATCGATTTCCTGCGCCAAGAGGGGCGCCGGCGCGGCCGCGAACATGGCCAGCAGACAGCAAACCGCGATACGGGAATTGCGATAACCTTCAGACATGACAGCCCTTTACAGCAAGCCTTCCGTGAACATCCGCCCCCGGATGTTCTTCGCAAGCATTTCGTCCCCGCTCAGATAATGACGGGGGTTCGGCGTCTTAGAAAGACCTAAATCGTCGCGGTAACCATGGAACTTGGGCGTTCGGTTCCAAAAT
>CAILUV010000049.1 GCA_903837555.1 uncultured Alphaproteobacteria bacterium | reverse complement strand
GCCAGGAACTGCTCCAGCCAGATCAGGCTTTCCAGGTCCAGATGGTTGCTGGGCTCGTCCAGCAACATGCCATCGGGCCGCATCACCAGAATGCGGGCCAGCGCCACGCGCATCTTCCAGCCGCCGGACAGAAGGCCGACATCGCCGTCCATCCGTTCCTGGCTGAAGCTCAGGCCTGCCAGCACTTCGCGCGCCCGCGCTTCCAGCGCATAGCCGTCCAGTTCCTCGAAACGAGCCTGCACCTCGCCATAGCGTTCGACCAGCGCGTCCATCTCGGCCATGCGGTCGGGGTCGACCATCGCGGCTTCGAGCTGCGCCATCTCGGCAGCCAGCGCGCTGGCCGGGCCGACGCCGTCCATCACCGCGGCAACCGCGCTCTGGCCCGACATTTCGCCGACATCCTGGCTGAAATAACCAATCGTCATGCCGGTTTCGATCGACACCTGGCCGTCATCGGGCGGGTCCTGCCCCGTGATCATGCGGAACAGGGTCGATTTTCCGGCGCCGTTGGGGCCGACCAGGCCGACCTTTTCGCCTTTCATCAGACCCATCGACGCGTCGATGAACAACAGCTGATGGCCGTTCTGCTTGGAGATGTTGTCGAGGCGGATCATGGAAACCGTGGCAGGTGGAAGAAGTTAGGGGGCCGGTGCTTTCGTCGCCGCTCGCCCAAGCTCGCGGCGTTCGTGCCTCAAATCGGTCCACTGGACCGATTTGACCGGCAGCAAAGCTGCCGGTCGGCACTCACTCCCATTCAATCGTACCCGGCGGTTTCGACGTGATGTCGTAGACCACCCGGTTGATGCCGCGCACCTCATTGACGATGCGGGTGGCGGTGCGGGCCAGGAAGGCGTGCTCGAACGGATAATAGTCAGCGGTCATGCCGTCGGTGCTGGTGACGGCGCGCAACGCGCAGACATGGTCATAGGTGCGGCCATCGCCCATCACGCCCACCGTCTTGACCGGCAGCAGCACGGCAAAGGCCTGCCAGATGGTGTCGTACAGGCCCGCCTTGCGGATTTCATCCAGATAGATGACGTCGGCCTTGCGCAGGATTTCCAGCTTCTCGTCGGTGATCTCGCCGGGAATGCGGATGGCCAGGCCAGGCCCGGGGAACGGATGGCGGCCCACGAAAGCGGGCGGCAGGCCCAGCTCGCGGCCCAAGGCGCGCACTTCGTCCTTGAACAGTTCGCGCAAGGGTTCGACCAGCTTCAATTTCATGAAGTCGGGTAAACCGCCGACATTGTGGTGGCTCTTGATGGTGACCGAAGGCCCGCCGGTGGCCGAGACGCTTTCGATCACATCGGGATACAGCGTGCCCTGCGCCAGGAATTCGGCGCCGCCGACCTTGTGGCTTTCCTTGTCGAACACGTCGATGAAGGCCGCGCCGATGATCTTGCGCTTCTGTTCCGGGTCGGTGACGCCGGCCAGGCGGCCCAGGAACATCTCCCGCGCATCGGCATGGATCAGCGGGATGTTGTAGTGATTGCGGAACAGCGAAACCACCTCTTCGCTTTCGCCGCTGCGCATCAAGCCGGTATCGACAAAGATGCAAGTGAGCTGGGCACCGATCGCTTCATGGATCAGCACGGCGGCGACGGAGGAGTCCACGCCGCCCGACAACCCGCAAATGACTTTGCCCGTGCCGACCTGCTTCCTGATCTTTTCGACCATCGCGGCGCGGAAGGCATTCATGTTCCATTCCGGCTGGATGCCGGCGATGCCGCGCACGAAGTTCGACAGCAGCGTCGCGCCGCGCGGTGTGTGCACCACTTCGGGATGGAACTGCACGCCATAGAAGCGGCGCTTCTCGTCGGCGATCACCGCATAGGGCGAGGATTCCGATGTTGCCACAACTTCAAAACCGGGCGGGATCGCGGTGATCTTGTCGCCATGGCTCATCCACACCGGCTCGCTGCCGCTTTCGGCCAAGCCTTCCAGCAGCGGCGAACGGGTCTTCACATGAATGTCAGCGCGGCCGAATTCCTTGTTGGCGTGGCTTTCGACCTTGCCGCCCAACTGGGTGCTCATGGTCATTTCGCCATAGCAGATGCCCAGCACCGGCACGCCCATTTCGAACACGCTCTGCGGCGCGCGCGGGGAGCCTTCCTCGTAAACCGAGGCGGGACCACCCGACAGGATGATCGCCTTGGGCTTTTTCGCCAGCGCCTCATCGGTCTTGTTGTAGGGAACGATCTCGCAATAGACGCCCGCTTCGCGCACGCGGCGGGCGATCAACTGCGTGACCTGACTGCCAAAATCCAGAACCAGAACGCTCATTGTGCGGCGTTCGCCTGGGTCGACGGCTTGGTCTTGTCCAGCGCGGCGATGGCCTTTACCGCCGCCGGTTCCTGCGGATCGATCTGCAGCGCCGCTTCATAAAAGCTCAGGGCGTATTCCGGTTGGCCCGACACGGCATAGATGTCACCCAGCGCGACATAGGACGTGGCACGCGCGGGATCGGCGACGATGGCCGACTGGGCCAGGCGCAGCGCCCGTTCCACATCGCCCTTGCTCATGGCGATGCGGGCATCGGCCAGCAGGCTTTCCACGCTCAGCACGGCAGATGGCGCGGGCTTGGGTTTGGCGGGCGCAGCGGCGGCCGGGGCCGCCAGCAGCAACAGGGCGGCCAGAAGATGAGTCGGGCGGAAGGTCATGGCGGCAACATAAGCCATTTTTGGCCGTACGAGCCATGCGCCAAAAACGCCTCAGTTGTGCGCAAATCCGGCGCAAAAGAAGCCATCTGTTCCGGTCTGGAGCGGCGTGGCGCGAAATTCCCCGGCCAGCCCCGGCGGCGGGGCGGAACCCCAGTCCTGCGCCAGATCCAGGGGCGCAAAACCGGGATGGCGGGTCCGGAAGGCGGCAACCCGGTCCTGGTTTTCAACAGACAGGATGGAACAGGTGGCATAGAAAAGTCGCCCGCCCGGGGCCACCAGGCTGGCCGCCTGATCCAGCATGGCGTCCTGAATGGCGGTCAGTTCGGCAAGGCGCCCCGGCGTCAGCCGCCAGCGCAGTTCCGGCTGCCGCCGCCAGGTGCCGGTGCCGCTGCAGGGCGCATCCACGAACACCGCATCGAACAGGCCAGATGGCTGGTGGTGCTCCAGCGGCAGCGTCTTGATGATGGTGACGCCCGCACGGCTGCTGCGCTTTTCCAGTTCGAACAGCGCCTCGCCCCGCGTATCGCATGCGACGATCTCGCCGGTGTCGTTCATCGCAGCAGCAAACGCGAGCGACTTGCCGCCCGCGCCTGCCGCCAGATCCAGAATGCGCATGCCCGGCCTGGCACCGCACAGCTGCGCGGCGATCTGCGCCGCTTCATCCTGGAATTCAAACGCGCCGGATTCGAACAGCGGGGATTGCGAAAGATTGCCCGCCTCGCCCGCAATGCGGATGCCGTGCGGCGCATAGGGGGTGGGGGCTGTGGTCAGGCCGTCGGCGCTCAGCGCCGCGATCACCACCTCGCGCGTGGTGTTCAGCGTGTTGACGCGAATATCGGTGGGGGCGCGCGGAATGAAGGCGGCCATCTCTGCGATCACATGATCGCCGAAGGCGCGGCGCAGTTCCGCATCCAGCCATTGGGGATATTCGCCCGTCACCCAGCGCGGCGCAGCACGCGCCGGCGTGGCGATGGCCTGTTGCTCGGCATCGCTGAGCGGCGCGGGCCCGTAACCGCCGCCGACGAACAGGGCGGCAATGTCGGCGCCCTGTTCCATCAGCGCCGCGATCACCAGCGCGCGTGGCGCGTCGGACCCCATGCGGTGCGCGAAGGAGGCGCGATGGCGCTGCACGCCGAACACCGTCTCGCCGATGGCGCGGCGGTCTTTCGATCCGGCAAAGCGGCGGGTGCGAAACCAGCCTTTCAGGAAACGGTCGACGGGCTGGGTGGTCTTTTCCAACCCATCCAGAATCTCGATGGCCATCTGCAGGCGGGCGGCGGGTGTCATTTGTTCAAAAAGACCAATGCGTTAAGCCGGAAAGACCGCGTTAGGAATGCTCCTTATAGAGTGTGCGGCGCTTCCCCCGGATTTGTCCATGAAGCTTTTATGGATGCTGCGCGATCAGGCCCAGCCACAACAAAGTAAGGATCGTCAGCCCGGACGGGACGAAGCCCATGCCCAGCAGCGTGACTTCCGAAACCCAGCGCGGAATGACGACCGCGCCGTCCACCCCCCGCTTCTTGCCATACGAAACGGTGAGAATGTTGCCGATGGTGTAAAGCAGCACGCCCAACGCGATCAGGCTGAAGGCAAAAATGTAAGTCGTTCCACTGTACCAGGCGACCAGGCTCGGAACGACGACCGTCGCAATCAGCCAGAGTTTTCCGGTCATCGCGCGGCTACTGCCCGCCGGGATGATAGTTGGGGGCTTCGCGAGTCACCGTCACGTCATGCACATGGCTTTCGCGC
Source organism: uncultured Alphaproteobacteria bacterium (assembly GCA_903837555.1). Classification (GTDB taxonomy): domain Bacteria; phylum Pseudomonadota; class Alphaproteobacteria; order Micropepsales; family Micropepsaceae; genus Rhizomicrobium. Next base: position 5,047 of record CAILUV010000049.1, on the reverse strand, counting down.
AGGCCCGCGCCGGTGATGCGCACGAACTGCGCCTTCTTGTGGAAGTCTTCGATGGTGCGGCAGCCGGTATAGCCCATCGCGGCGCGCAGGCCGCCGATGATCTGATGTACCACGTTGCCCACCGGACCCTTGTACGCCACCTGGCCTTCTACGCCTTCGGGCACCAGCTTCAGCGCATCGCTGACTTCAGCCTGGAAGTAACGGTCGGCACTTCCGCGCGCCATGGCGCCAACGCTGCCCATACCGCGATAGCCCTTGTAGGAACGGCCCTGATAGAGGAACACCTCGCCCGGCGATTCTTCGGTGCCCGCCAGCAGCGATCCGACCATGGCCACGCTGGCGCCCGCCGCCAAAGCCTTGGCCAGGTCGCCGGAATATTTGATGCCGCCATCGCCGATCACCGGCACGCCCGCATCGCGCGCGATGCTGACCGCGTCCATGATCGCGGTGAGCTGGGGCACGCCCACGCCCGCCACGATGCGGGTGGTGCAGATCGAGCCGGGACCGATGCCGACCTTCACCGCATCGGCACCCGCGTCGATCAGCGCCTTGGCGGCGTCGGCGGTGGCGATGTTGCCGCCCGCGACCTGGATATGGTTGGACTGCTTCTTGATGCGGCGGATCGCTTCGATCACGCCCTTGGAATGGCCATGTGCGGTATCGACCACGATCACGTCGCATTCCGCCTCGATCAGCGCCATGGCGCGCGCATAACCGTCTTCGCCCACGCCGGTGGCTGCGGCGACGCGCAACCGGCCGCGCTCGTCCTTGCAGGAGTTGGGATACTTCTGCGCCTTCTCGATGTCCTTGACTGTGATCAGCCCGACGCAGCGATAGGCGTCGTCCACCACAATGATCTTTTCGATGCGATGCTGGTGCAGCAATCGCTTGGCTTCGTCCGGCTTCACGCCTTCGCGCACCGTGATCAGCTTGTCTTTCGTCATCAGCTCGGCGACGCGCTGGCGCGGATCGGCGGCGAAGCGCACGTCGCGGTTGGTGAGAATGCCCACCAGCTTGCCGGCGCCCTTGGCGTCGACGCTTTCGATCACCGGCACGCCCGAAATGCGATGACGCTCCATCAGCGCCAGCGCATCGGCCAGCGTTGCGTCGGGCGTGATGGTGACGGGATTGACCACCATGCCGCTTTCGAACCGCTTCACGCGGCGCACATGCTCGGCTTGTTCTTCGATGCCCAGGTTCTTGTGAATCACGCCCATGCCGCCGGCCTGGGCCATGGCAATCGCGAGGCCGGCTTCGGTGACGGTGTCCATCGCGGCGCTGACCAGCGGAATACCCAGCTCGACCGTCTTGGTCAGACGGGTGCGGGTATCGACCTGGCCGGGAAGCACTTCGGAGGCGCCGGGCACCAGCAGGACATCGTCGAAGGTGAGGGCTTCGCGGATGGTCGAGCTGGTCATATGAGAGGCGCTCCCTTTGGAGCGCCGAGCCTGTATCAGCGCTGTGCCGCCCGCGCAAGGGGCGCGGAACCTGAGCGCTTAAATCCCTGTAATATCAACATTTCCTTCCCACCCCGGCGGGGGGGGGTGATGGAACCGGTGGCAGGTCAGAACGTTCTCGCATCAACGACCGGCAATTAAGCCGAGTCCGCCCCATTCCCCAGGAGATTATCATGAAGACTTTTCGTTTGATGCTCGGTGCCGCTGTTGCCGTGACCGGCCTGGCTATCGCCAACGCCGCCAATGCCGCCCCCGCCGGCATCAAGATCGGCACCCTGACCTGTGACGTCGCCGCCGGCGCCGGCTTTGTGTTCGGTTCGACCAAGGATCTGCGCTGCACCTATCAGCCCAGCAAGGCCAATGTGGAGCATTATTCCGGTTCGATCTCCAAGTGGGGCGTCGATATCGGCTACACCAACAAGGGCAAGCTGATCTGGGCGGTGTTCGCGCCGACCTCTGACGTGCGCCCAGGCGCCATCGAAGGCGAATATGTCGGTGCCAGCGCGCAGGCCACTGTTGCTGTCGGCCTGGGCGCCAACGCGCTGGTCGGCGGCCTGGACAAGTCCATCGCCCTGCAGCCGCTCAGCGTGTCGGGTTCGACCGGCCTGAACGTGGCAGCGGGCATCGGCTCTATCAGCCTGAAGCACACGCGTTAATCGACGACCTCTATCGTTACCAGAAAGCTCCGGCGTTTACGCGCCGGAGCTTTTGGCTGCCTTGAAGCCAAGCGCCACAACATAGAGCTCGACCGACTCCGCGCGTGAGGCAGGCGGCTTGACATGTTTCACCTCGCGGAAGCTTTTCTTCAGCCGCGCCAGCAGTTCGTTCGACGAGCCGCCCTGGAACACCTTGCCGACGAACGCGCCACCGGGTTTGAGCACATCCTCGGCAACCTCCAGCGCGATCTCCACCAGCGCGATGGTGCGGATATGATCGGTGGCGCGGTGGCCGGTGGTGGGCGCCGCCATATCGGTCAGCACCACGTCGGCGGGTCCGCCCAGCGCGTCTTTCAGCATCGCGGGCACATCGGCATCGGTCAGGTCGGCCTGGAAGAATGTGACGCCGGGAATTTCCTCGATCGCGAGCACGTCGGCGGCGACGACGGACGCGCCCTTGGCAATGGCCACCTGGCTCCAGCCGCCGGGCGCCGCGCCCAGGTCCAGCACCTTGGCGCCTTTTTTCAGGAAACGGAATTTCTCGTCCAGCTCGACCAGCTTGAAGGCCGCGCGGCTGCGATAACCCTTGGACTTGGCGGCGGCGACATAGGGATCGTTGAGCTGTCGCTCAAGCCATTTGCGCGAGGACGATGTGCGTCCGCGATCCTTCTTCACTTTCACCGGCACGCGCCCGCGCCCCGATGCATCACCCGTATTCATGACAATTCCTGGCTCAACTGTCGCAGCATGCCTTCGCGCAGGCCCCGGTCGGCGACGCGTAGCACCGGCGAGGGCCACAGGGAACAGATGGCGGAAAAAATCGCGCAGCCGGGCAGCATCAGGTCGGCGCGTTCAGTGCCGATGCTGCCGATGCCCGCCAGCGCGGTCACATCCATGTCGGCCAGCCGCTGCACCACATTCAGCATGTGTCGGGTTTCGTGCCAGCTTCCGTCCACCCGCGTGCGGTTGTAGCGCGGCAGTTTCAGCGCGATGGCGGCCAGGGTGGTGACCGTGCCGGACGTGCCCAGCAGGTGGTTCTTGGGGCTGTCGAAGCCCCCACCCATTTCCTTGGCATAGGGCGCAAAGCGCTGGATCAGGTCTTCGCGCATGCGCTCATACCCTTCGCGCGTGCTGGATGCCGGGCCATATTCTTCCGCCAGGCTCACCACGCCCACCGGCACCGATGCGGTCAGCCGCGCCTTGGGGCCTTCCGGCGACTTGGCCAGCCAGATGATTTCGGTGGAGCCGCCGCCGATATCGAACACCAGCGCGCCTTTATACTTGCGGCCGATCAAGGGGGCGCAGCCGCTGGCCGCCAGGCCCGCTTCCTCTTCCGCTGAAATCACCTTGAGATCGAGCCCCGCTTCGCTTTTGGCGCGCGACACCAGCACATCGGCATTCCTGGCCAGCCTTGCGGCCTGGGTGGCGATCACCCGCACATGGCGCACGTCATGCTTGGCGATGCGGTCAGCGCAGATTTTCAGGGCGGCAATGGTGCGGTCCAACGCGGCCTCGGACAGAAGGCCTGTCTGTCCCACCCCCTCGCCCAGCCGCACGATGCGCGAAAAGGAATCCGTGACCCGAAAGCCGCCCTTGGACGGGCTGGCGATCAGCAGCCGGCAATTGTTGGTTCCCAGGTCCAGCACCGCCAGCAAGGGCGCGGGCGCAGCGGTTCGGACGCCGGCATCCTCTGATTTCTGCCGGTTTCCGTGCAATTTTTGCCCCGTTTGCGGCCGCGAAGCAGCATCCATGCGCATAGGGTAGCACGGGTTTGGGATGTGGGTGCGCCCGTCTGCCGCGCCCCCGAAAAAAAGGGGTTGTGCCCCCTTCCCCGCCCCACCACTGTTGCGCCCAACACAAGAGCGTTTGGGGGAATAGCGTGCCAGCACCAAAGAATGTCCGGGAGCGCGTGCGCGCCATTACCACCGGTTCCATCGGCAATCTGGTCGAATGGTATGACTGGTATGCCTATTCGGCCGCCGCCCTCTATTTCGCGCCGGTCTTCTTTCCCAAGGGCGACCAGACTGCCCAGCTTCTGCAGACCGCCGGCGTGTTCGCGGTGGGCTTCTTCGCTCGCCCCGTTGGCGCATGGATGATGGGCCGCTATTCGGACCGCTATGGTCGCAAGAATGCGATGGTGATTTCCGTCGCGCTGATGTGCCTGGGCTCGCTGATCATCGCCTTCACGCCCGGCGCGGCGGTGATCGGCGTGTTCGCGCCCGCCATCCTGTTCATCGCGCGCATCCTGCAGGGCCTGGCGCTGGGCGGCGAATATGGCGCCAGCGCGACCTATATGAGCGAAATGGCGGGCAAGGCCTATCGCGGCTTCTGGTCCAGCTTCAACTATGTCACGCTGATCGCGGGGCAGTTGATCGCACTCTCGGTTCTGATCGGCCTGCGGTACACCATCGGCGAAGAAGCGATGATGGACTGGGGCTGGCGCGTGCCCTTCGTGATCGGCGCGGTGCTGGCGGTGGTGGCCTTCTGGCTGCGGCGCTGGATGGAAGAAACCGAATCCTTCGAAAAGGCCCAGGCGTCGGGCGAGGAACTGGGCAGCACCAAGATGCTGTTCAAGCGCTTCCCCCGCGAAACCCTGACCGTGCTGGGCCTCACCGCCGGCGGTTCGCTGACGTTCTATATCTACACGACCTATATGCAGAAATTCCTGGCCAACACGGCCGGATTCACCCGCGACCAGGCCACCGAACTTTCGGCGGCGACGCTGTTCTGCTTCATGCTGATCCAGCCCCTGATCGGCTGGATTTCGGACAAGGTGGGCCGCAAGCCCATGCTGCTGATGGCATTCGGCGGCGGCACGCTGATCACCTATCCGGTGATGACCACGGTGGCGCAGGGCGGGTCGATGCTGATGATCTTCTTCATCCTGATTGGCGCCATGATCGTGCAGGGCGGCTATACCGCCATCAATGCGGT
>CAILUV010000048.1 GCA_903837555.1 uncultured Alphaproteobacteria bacterium | reverse complement strand
CGAAGAGCTTCTCGAGCGGCTGAAAAGCTTCTCGCTGCTTGCGGATGTGGGCGACGGCGCATTGCGCAATCTTCTGGCCGAGGCCAACTGGTTCGCGCTGCCCGGCGGCACGCTGCTGGAGCGCGGCGGCGAAAACAACGCTGCGCTGTTCCTGGTCATCACCGGCAGTCTGGGCGTGTTCGTGTCCGACGATCAGGGCCAGCGTCATCTGGTGGCGCATGTGCCGGCAGGCGAGACGGTGGGTGAGATGTCGCTGATCCAGCCCAGCGGCAATCATTCCGCCCAGCTTGTGGCGCTGCGCGATACGGAACTGCTGCGCATCAGCCCGGATGGGTTCGAGGCGCTGGTGGGCCGTCATCCGCGCGTGATGATGAACCTGATGCAGATGCTGGTGCGCCGCCTGAAGGACGCCAATCGCGGCCGCGACAAGCCCCGCCCCAAGACATTCGCCATTGTGCCGTTGCAGGAGGGCCTGGCCGAAGCGCCTATCGCCCATCGCCTGGCCCAGGCGCTGGGCAAGATGGGCACCCGCGCCGCGGTGCTGGACATTGCGGCGTCCGAGCAGACGGCGGAATGGTTCAATACGTTTGAATCCACCCATGACGTGGTCTTCTATCGTGGCGACGCGCCGGAAAGCTCCTGGACCAACCAGTGCCTGCGCCAGGCCGACCGCATTTACCTGCTGGCGCGTGCTGACCGGCCGCTGCCGCTGGCGCCGCTGGATCTTCCCGCCTTCAAGGCCCGCGCCTCGGGTTCGCCCGAACTGCTGCTGCTGCATCCCGACGGCGCGTCCGCCGTGTTGCCCGAGCATTTCAGCACCCGCAGCGGACTCTTTTCCAATCATCACCATTTGCGGGCGGGCCATGTCGCCGACATCGCGCGCGTCGCGCGTTTCATTGCGGGCCGCGCGGTGGGGCTGGTGCTGGCGGGCGGCGGCGCGCGCGGTTTTGCCCATATCGGCATCATCCGCGCCTTGCGCGAAGCGGGCGTGCCGTTCGACCAGTTGGGCGGCACCTCGATGGGCGCGATCATCGCCGCCGGCCTGGCGCATGAATGGGGCATTGAAGAGTTGCGCGAGCGCATGCGGGCGGTGTTCGTCAGCGACAACCCGCTGTCGGACTTCACCCTGCCGCTGATCGCGCTGGTGCGCGGCAAGAAAGTCTCCACCAAGCTGCGCGAGCATTTCGGCGAAATCTGCATCGAGGAGTTGCCGCTGCCGTTCTTCGCGGTGTCGTCGGATCTGACCACGGGACGCATTCACGTTCACCGTGAAGGCGCGCTATGGCGAGCGCTGCGGGCTAGCGTGGCGCTGCCGGGCATCCTGCCGCCCGTGACCCATCATGGCCATCTGCTGGTCGATGGCGGGGTGATGAACAATCTGCCGGTCGATGTGATGCGCGAACAGGCGATGAATGCCGGGCCGATCATCGCCTGCGACGTCACCGGCGAAGTCGATCTGCAGGCGCAGGATTCGCGGTATGGCGAGCGGCCCTGGTGGTGGCTCCTGGCGCAGAATTTCCGCGGCAATCCCAGCATCATTTCCATCCTGATGCGGTCGGGCACGGTGGGTTCCGAAGCCCAGCGCCGCGTGGTGCGCGAACAGTGCGACTATCTGATCGAGCCGCCGATGCCTGACATCGGCCTGCGCGAATGGAAGAAGTTCGATCAGGCGATCCAGGAAGGCTATGACGCCGCGCGCGCCTGCATCGACAAGAACGGCATTCCCCTGACGCATGTCATGTCGGAAGGCCCCGGCATGCCTTTGCGCAGTACGCTGGTGAGCGTTTAGGCCGTACCGCCGGGCATATCAGATCGAGTTGTCGATGACGCGGCTGTCGTTGCCCGGCAGCCTCTGCCTTTTGAGCAGATCGTAGCGCTGTCCGTCCGGCCCGGTCAGGATGGCGCTGTCGATTTTCGCGCCGCCAAGAGCGGTATGGCCGCTGACCACCAATTGTCCCTCGCCCTTGGGTCCTTCGAGCGTCACCACATAGGCATTGTCCGCCCGGCCCGGCATCCAGGAAAAATAGTTGCCGTCCACGCCGGTGATCACCGCGCCATCGCCCAATACCTGCTGCGCCATGCCGTCCTCGCGCACCAGTTCGCCCACCAGTCGCAGCACTGGGTCGCGCTTGTAGCCGTCCCACAAGAACCAGGCGCCATAACCGCCCGCCAGAAGGAACGGCGTCGCCAGCAACAGCATCGCGATCAGGCACCCCCACAGGCAGCCATTGCGGCGCCGCGCGGGCGGCGCGTAGTGCGAAGACGCTGTGGCGGGCGCGGGCATGACCATGGCGCCAGCAGATCACAGCGACTAGATTGCCGCCAGAGGTTCGAGGAACACTCATGCCGATTGATTATGATGACATGATGCAGTCCGGCGCGACCGGCCTGGCGTCGCGCTATGACGAAAAGGACGTGATGCTCTACGGCCTGGGCGTGGGCATGGGCCGCGATCCGATGGACGAGAAGGAACTTCCTTTCGTCTATGAGAATAACGGGCTGAAAGTGGTTCCCACCTTCGCCAGCGTCATCAACCGGGGCGAAGCGCCGCCGGAGCAGCAGCGCATGCCGCAAAAATCCAACATCAATTTCATGATGGTGGTGGACGGCGAGCGCCGCATCACTTTTCACAAGCCGCTGCCCCCCAGATGCGAGGTGGTGTCGGACGAACGCTATCTCGACATTCTTGACAAGGGCGAGGGCAAGGGTGCGGTTCTGATCCAGGAGCGGGTCAGCCGCGACGCTGCTTCCGGCGACAAGCTTTTCACCATCGTAACGTCGATCTTCGCGCGGGGCGATGGCGGGTTTGGCGGCAAGCCGCAGGGCGGCCCGCAGCCGCACGAGATTCCGGATCGCGCCCCCGATCTGGTGACGGAGTGCGACACGCGCCCCGATCAGGCTTTCCTGTATGCGCTGTCGGGCGACCGCAATCCGCTGCACCGCGATCCGGCCTTCGCCAAGATGGTGGGCTTCCCGCGCCCCATCCTGCACGGGCTGTGTTCCTACGGCACGGCCTGCCGCGCTGTGCTGGGGGCGTTGGCGGAGTATCAACCCGAACGCATCCGCCAGTTCGATGTGCGCTTCTCCAAGCCGGTGTTCCCCGGCGAGACCCTGGTGATGGAGTTGTGGCAGGACGGCGGCACAATTTCCTACCGTGCCTCGGTCAAGGAGCGCCCGGGCACGGTGGTGCTGAACAACGGCCTCTGCCTTCTCACATGATGTGCCTGCTTGCTTGACGAGGATCCGATTGCAGCCGCCGAAGCCCTGATCGCTTCGGGCAGGGCCGATCAGGCGGCGCGCGATTTGCGCGCGCGGCTGGCGGCCGGGCGCGGCGGCCTGCTGGCGCGGATCACGCTGGTGCATGCGCTGCTTGCCGCCGGTGACACAGGCGGTGCGCTGGAAGAAGCGCGCGAAGCGGTGTCTCTCAATCCCGGCGTCGCGCCCGCCGTGCTGACGCTGGGGGAGGCGCTGCTGGCGGCCGAAGCGCTGCCCACGGCGATCGCCGAATTGCAGCGGGCGCTGCGTCTGGATCCCAATCTGCCGCGCGCGCGCGAACTGATAGCCATCGCGTGGCTGAAAGCGGGCGAAGCCGACAAGGCGCTGGAAAATTTGCGCAGCCTGGAACCCACGCCCGCCATCGAAGCGATGATCGCCAGTGCCGGGCGCATCAAGACCGCCTCGCGCTCCGATGCGGGTTATGTGCGGCACCTGTTCGACCAGTTCTCGGCCGATTACGACGCCCGCATGATCGGCCAGCTTTCCTATGCGGCGCCGCAGATATTGCTGGACCTGGCATCAATGGTGATGCCGGGACGCGAAAATCTGTCGGTGCTCGATCTGGGGTGCGGCACCGGGCTGGCCGGATTGGCGTTCAGGCCGCTGGCCGCCAGGCTGGACGGTGTCGACCTGTCGCCGGCCATGATCGAGAAGGCCAGGGCACGCGGCATATATAACGACCTGATGGTGGGCGACCTGGAAAGCGCGCTGGCCGCGCCCGGTCCCGCCTATGACCTGATCCTGGCCGCGGACACGCTGGTCTATCTGGGCGACCTGGCATGCGTGTTCGAAGGCGTACGAAAGAGGCTGGCGCCGGAGGGTTATTTCCTGTTCACCACCGAAGCGGCATCGGAGGGGTTCGAGCTGGGGCCCAAGCGGCGCTGGCGGCACAGCGATGCCTATCTGCGCGCCGCCGCGCAAAGTGCCGGGCTTGCCGTGGCCGGCCTTGTGGCAGCCGCGCCACGCCATGAAGCCAACCAGCCGGTGGACGGCTTTGCCGTCGCTTTGATGCCGGAATAAGGCATCTTTTCGCCAGATGGTGCGTTGCATCCCACGATAAGCCGGTGGGATTCATGGTCGCGCTCGACAATTACGCAATGTTCGGTTCTGGCAGGGTTTCCCGGCTGCGCCTCAGCCTGGCGCCGCTGGTGTCTGCCATTGCGCTGGGCGCCATCGCCCTGGTGCTGGCCGCGATTGTAATGCGCGGCTTCGCCGAAAACGGCTTCAGGCTCGGCAGCCAATGGGCCTGGCGGTACACTTTCTTCGTCTTCTTCGCCGCCATGGTGGCCGAGCCGCTAGGCCGGCTGGCTGCCCGCTTCACCAGCTTCAACTGGCCGGAAAGCCTGAGCCGCAAGCTGGTCTGGGGCTTTTGCGCCAGCTATGGCGTCTATCTGCTGTCGGTCTTCCTGCCCAGCGTCATCCGCCTGTCCGGCGGCGCCACCCTGATGGTGCTGTTCGGCGCCAGCGTGGTGGCGGTGATGGCGCTGACTGCCGCGCCCCTCAAGCGATTGGGCGGCACGATGCTGATCGGCGAGCGCACGCGCCGCGCGATGCTGGGCACAGCCTTCGTCTATTTCTGGTGCTGCTATTCGGTGATGGCCCTGGCGCGCATCTCCGGTCCCCACCGCCCGGATGCCTTCTACGACATCAACATCTCGCTGATGCTGGTCGCCCTGTTCGTGCGCTTCGCCGACCGCTGGTTTCGCCAGCATCCATCGCAACAGGCTCTCGAAGCCGCCTGATCAAACGTGACGCTTTTGCGGCATTTTTCGGCGCATTTCTGTACCAATTCGGTCACCGCAAGCCGCTGGTTCAGTCCACGTTGATATGAGACAATCCACGTGTTGATGAGGGTGTCACGCGTGCGTCTTGTTCTTGCCTTTGCGATCCTGATCGTCGGTGCCTTGCCGGGCGCCGCGCAGGAAGCCTGCGTTGAGCCGACCACGCCCGCAGCCCTGGATGGCCAGCTCAGTCCCGACCGCATGCGCGCAGCGCTGGCCGATGCCCGCAACTTCATTGCCCAGTCGAGCCTGTATCAGAGCTGCCTGCTCAAGGAGGTCGAGGCTGCCAAGCAGCAGGCCGCCACCAGCGGCATGCCGTTCGAGCCGATGATTGAGACCAGCGCCCGGCTGAAGATCGCCGCCAGCGCGAAGGCGCAGGATGATGTCAGCATGGCGGTCAACCGCGCCATCACCGCCGCCCGGCTGCCCCCCAATTAAAGTCGCCTCTGATTCCTTTTGCCGCGCCGGGGGCATGCGCGGTTCCGTGCGAATCGCCTATGATTCGCCCCATGGCTGAGGCGGCAGTTCGCATTTCCACGGGACGGCGTCATGCATCCAAGGCGGCGTCCCGCGCTGCCATTCTGGAAGCCGCCCGCCGGGTGGCGGTTCGCGACGGTGCCCGCGATCTTTCCCTGCGCGGCGTGGCGGCGGAAGCCGGTTTCGCCCCGGCTGCGCTCTACGGCTATTTCCGCAACAAGGACGAATTGCTGCTGGCGCTGGCCGCCGACGATCTTTCCGCGCTGGCGCGCGCCATGCGCGAGGCGCCGCCCTCGGGCGGCCTGGCCGGCGCGGGCGCTGCGGCGCTCGACATTCTGCGCGGCGCCGAAACCATGGCGGCGGCTTCGGCCGCCTTGCCGGGCGTGCAGGGCGGTGACGCCGAACGACTTTTCAACGGACGCCTGATCGCGGCGTTGAAGGCGCTGTCCGACGCCAGCGGCGTGTCGGCCACCGGCCGCCAGGGCCAGTGCGATGTGTTGCTGTTGGCGGCGGCACTTTCGGGTCTTGCGATGTTCTCGCGCTCGGGGCGGCTGGATGCGCTGGGCTTCACGCCGGAAGAGATGATTGCCCGCCTCGACAGCCGCTTTCGCGGCTAAGCACCCCGGTAATACTGCGCCACCGTCCAGCATCCGATCAGGATGAAGCCGATCCCTGCGATCAGCTTCACCGGTACGGCCACCAGATAACGGCTGGCGATCGTGCCGAAGAAGGTGGCGATGCCCGCGCTGAGCAGCAGCGCCCCGCCGCAGGCGGCGAACACCGCCCAGGGCGACAGCTTGCGTTCCGAGGCAAACAGCATGGTGGCGAGCTGCGTCTTGTCCCCGAACTCGGCCAGGAACACCGTCACGAACATCGCCAGCAAGTCGCGCATCAGATGGTGATCCCGCCATCGACGATGAAGTTCTGGCCGGTGGCGAACACCGAGTCATCGCTGGCGAGCCACAGCACGATGCTGGCGATTTCTTCGGCGGTGCCGAGCCGACCCATCGGCTGGCGGGCGGTGAAGGCCTTGCGCGCGGCTTCGTAGTCGCCCGTGTCTTTGAGCCGCTGCTGCAGCGAAGGGGAATCCACCGTGCCAGGGCAGACGCTGTTGCAGCGGATGCCCTTGGTGACGAAATCGATGGCGACCGATTTTGTCAGGCCGATCACGGCGGCCTTGCTGGCGCCATAGATGCAGCGGTTGGGCACGCCCTTGATGGAGCCCGCCACAGACGCGACGTTGATGATGGAACCGCCGCCGCCTTCGATCATGGCGGGCAGGAAGGCCTGGATCATCCGCGCCATGGCGAAAACATTAATGTCAAACGACTTCTGCCACTGGGCGTCGTTGTTATCCAGAATGGTTCCGTTCTCCACGAAACCGGCGCAGTTGAACAGGACGTCGACGCGGCCGACCTTTCCGGCCAGCGCCCTGATCGCGGCCGCATCCGTAACGTCGAGCGGCAGCTTTTCGCCCGTCAGGCCATCCAGCCCTTTGACGTCGCGGTCGGTGACGATCAGCTTGGCGCCTTCGGCGGCGAACAGTTCGGCGGTCGCGCGGCCAATGCCCGCGGCGGCGCCGGTGATCAGGACAGTTTTCCCTGCAAGTTTTCCGGACATTTTCTTCCTGTGACAAATGCTCAAATGCGGCCGGCATCATGAAGTATCGGCCTGACCGATGCCAGTATGCGCCCTTGTGGTGTTGCGGCGCACACTGGGCGCGCGCGCGGCTTTGACGAATGGCGCGAACTAGGCTTTGCTACCCCGCAAAGCGCGGATGCTGTCCGGGCCCAAACATCTGGGGGAATGATGACCAACAAAGTTCGCTACCTGCTGATCATGCTGATCTTCCTGGTCAGCGCGGTGGTCTATCTGGACCGCAGCAACATCTCCATTGCCGGTCCCTATCTCGCCCAGGATTACGGCATCGACAAGATCCAGCTCGGCTGGGTCTTCTCGGCCTTCCTTCTGGGCTATGCCGCTTTCCAGATTCCCGCCGGCTGGGTGGTCGGCAAGCTGGGCCCGCGCAAGACGCTGACCTATGGCCTGATCTGGTGGAGCGTGTTGTCGGTCATCACCGCGCTGGTTCCGCCGCAGGCTGGCGGCGCGCTGTGGATGCTGATCGCGGTGCGCTTCGTGCTGGGCCTGGGCGAAGCGGTCGCCTATCCCTCCACCAACCAGTTTATCGCCGCCTGGTTTCCCAGCCATGAGCGGGGCAAGGCCAATGGCTGGGTGTTCGGCGGCGTCGGCTTCGGTTCGGGCACCGCGCCGCCGATCGTGGCGGCCATCATCGCGTTCTGGGGCTGGCACGAAGTCTTCTATTTCTCCGCCGTTGTTGGGCTGGTCGTGGCCGCGATCTGGTGGTACGTAGCCCGCGACACGCCGGCCGAACATCCCAAGGTCACAGAAGAGGAAAAGGCGCACATCGCCGCCGGCCAGCCTGTCAAGATTGCGGGCCCTATCGGCAAGGTGCCGTGGGCGCGCATCTTTACCAGCATCGATGTGATTGGCACGTCGATCGCCTATCTCGCCTTTTGCTACGTCGCCTTCATCTTCCACACCTGGTTCTTCATCTATCTGCGCGATGGGCGCGGGCTGGACCTCAAGAGCAGCGCGCTGCTGGGCACCTTGCCCTTCATCGCCATGACGGTCTGCTGCCTTTTGGGTGGCGTCATCAGCGACTGGCTGGTCAAGCATTATGGCCAGTATGTCGGCCGCAGCCTGTTCGGCGCGGCCACGCTGTTCGCGTCGGGCGTGTTTCTGGTCATCGGCAGCCAGGCGCAGGACACCACCTTGGCCGTGCTGGTGCTGGCGGGCGGCGCGGGCGTGCTCTATCTGGGCCAGGCGACCTATTGGGCGGTGGCCGCCGATTATGGCGGGCCGTTCACCGGCGTGGTGTCCGGGATGATCAACATGGGCGGCCAGATCGCCGGCGCGGTCACCGCTTCGGCCACCCCCTGGTTCGCGGTGAAGTATGGCTGGGAGACCGCCTTCTATGTCGCGGCGGGCATGTGCTTTGTCTGCATGTTCGCCTGGTTCTTCGTGAATCCCAATCGCCGCTTGCAGGTGCCCGAACAGGTCACCGCGTGAGATCAGCCGCGTTCTGCTGCGGGCTGCTGCTGCTGTTAAGTGGCGGCACCCGCGCGCAGGACGCGGCACCGGGGCCCGGTGCGACGCCGTCGCCGGAAGAATTCTCCCGCCTCTTCTCGTCCTACTGCCTCGAAAAATTCCCGGACGATGCGGCCGTGGCGTCCGCCATCGCCGGCAACCGCCTGACCAAGCTCGACCCCGACGAAGCCAGCCTGTTCGTGCGCAGCAAGGGCGGCGGCGAGGGCTGGATCATCCAGGGTGACGGCGGGCGCTATGTCCTGACCGCGGAGAAGCCGCCGTATCAGGCCTGCACCATCCGTCATGTGGTGCTGAAGCCGTTTTCCACCGAAACCCTCAATGCGCTGGCCGACAAGTTCGTCGCCGCCAAGGGCAACAGGCTGGTGGACGGCGCATCGACCGAACGCCCGATGGGCGACGGCATCGCCAGCGCGATGTCGTACCGCAACGAAGTGAGCGCGCAGGGCGTGCCCACCGGCGAGATATTCATGTTCGCGGTGGTGGGCTATCCTGGCAGCGCCGCCGAGGGCCAGCCCCGGCATTTCTGGGAAGTGCGTTTCTCGCGCGTGATCCTGCGCAACGCCACCTGACTACTGCTCGGCCCGTTACTGGGGGGTAAGCCCGGCGGCGGTGATGCCGGCCAGCGCTGCGATCTCGTCATTGTCCGACGTGCAGCCGGTCACGCCCACGGCGCCGATCGGATAGCCGTCGGCGCCCTTGACGATCACGCCGCCCGCCACCGGCAGCAGGCCGCCCGGCGCCAGATGCGCCAGCGCGCCGACGAAATGCGGACGCTCCGCCGCCATCTCACCCAGCTTGCGCGACGACACGCCGATCGACAGGGCGCCTGCCGCCTTGGCCCGGGCAATGTCCAGACGCAGCGAGCTGGTGCCGTCCTGGCGCTGGAAGGCAATGACATGGCCGCCCGCATCGGTCACCACGCAGGACAAGGGCTTCATGCCCGCTTCCTTGCCCTTGGCGAAGGTGGCCGAGATGATGGTGTTGGCCTTTTCCAGGCTGATGCGGGTATCGGACATGGGAATGGCTCGCTGTCGGTTTCTTTCAGGTGACAAACTGACCCAAATTTTCCGCGCTGGAAAGCGGTTCGAACGGCGCGCGAATATGCTATCTGTGGGCGCATGACCAATGCCAATTCCAGGCCGCGCAAGACCCAGATCGTGGTGGTGGGCGGCGGCGCGGGCGGACTGGAACTGGCCACCCGGCTGGGCGGCAGGCTGGGCCGCGAAAAATTCGACATCATCCTGGTCGAAAAGAACCGGACCCATATCTGGAAGCCGCTGCTGCACGAGGTGGCTGCCGGTTCGCTGGATGCCAATCTGGACGAGGTGGGCTATCGCAGCCATGGCCATGCCTGGGGCTATCGTTTCTTCTATGGCGCTATGGACGGCATCGACCGTGATACGCGGCATCTGCTGATCGCGCCGATCAAGGACGAGGACGGGCGCGAGATCATGGGCAGCCATCGCATCCGCTACGATTATCTGGTGCTGGCGGTGGGCTCGGTATCGAACGATTTCGGCACCAAGGGCGTGGCGCAGCATTGTATCTTCCTGGACAGCCGGCTGCAGGCCGACCGCTTCCGCTCCAAACTGCTGGATCACTGTCTGCGCGTATCGCGGACCCTGCAGGCCGATCCGTCCGCCGAAGTCTATGTGCGGGTGGACATTGTGGGCGGCGGCGCCACCGGCGTCGAGCTGGCGGCAGAGCTGTACAATTCCGCGTCCGAGCTGCGCCATTACGGGCTGGAAGTGTTCGACGAAAGTCGTTTGAAAGTGACGCTGATCGAGGCGGGGCCGCGCATTTTGCCGGCGCTGCCCGAGGAGTTGGCGACGGCCGCGCACAAGGAGCTGGAAGCGCTGGGCGTGCGGGTGCTGACCAACACGGCGGTGGTGGAAGCCACGGGCGAGGGCATGATCACCAAGTCGGGCGAGTTCATTGCTGCCGACCTGCGGGTGTGGGCGGCGGGCGTGAAGGGCCCGGAGATATTGAAAGAGGTGGCGGGGCTGGAAACCACCCGCGCCAACCAGCTCGTGGTGACGCCGACGCTGCAGACCACGCGCGACGAGCGCATCTTCGCCATCGGCGACTGCGCTTACTTTTTGCCCGAAGGCGCCACCCGGCCGGTGCCGCCGCGCGCCCAGTCGGCGCACCAGATGGCGACCACCGTGTTCCGCAACATCTGCGCGCTGATCAAGGGGCGGCCGCTCAAGCAGTTCGTCTACAAGGATCAAGGTTCGCTGGTGTCGCTGAGCCATTTCTCCACCGTCGGTTCGCTGATGGGCAATCTGGTGGGCGGGCGCATGGCGATCGAAGGCCGGCTGGCGCGGTTCGTCTATGTCTCGCTATTCCGCATGCACCTGATCGCCATTCATGGCTGGATCAAGGGTGTTGCCATGATCGCGGTCGGTCATGTGAACCACATCATCCGGCCACGCCTGAAGCTGCACTGATTACTTGATGTAATCGCGCACCACTTCTGTAATCAGGTCGCGCCCGTCATAGACGGCATCGACCCGCACCCGTTCGTTCAGCCCGTGCAACCGGCTGCCGTCGGGTTCAAAGAAAATTCCGGTAAAGCCGTAGGTGGGAATGCCCGCCGGTGTCAGATACGACGCATCGGTGGCGCCGATTTCCAGCATCGGCACCACCGGCACTTCCGGCCATCGCCTGGCGGCGGCGACGACAATCGGCTTCATGACGGCTTCGGTCAGCGGTGGAGCCGCGCCCCCGGCATTGCGGCCTTTGGCAGCGGTGACTTTCACGTCGGCGTCGCCGATCAGCTCCGACAGTGTGGCAGCAACTTGTTCGATGCCGCCGCCGGGAAAGATGCGGCAATTGACGTTGGCGCCGGCGCGCTGGGGCAGGGCGTTGTTGGCATGTCCGGCATCCAGCAGCGTGACGACGCAGGTGGTGCGCAGCATGGCGTTATAGGCCGGATCGGTGGCGATGACAGCAGCGGCCCGCATGTCTTTGGGGTTTTTGGCGAAGGCGGTCATGGCCGCGCCGATCTCGCCGCCCAGCTCAGGCCCCATCTTGGCGAAGAAACCCAGGCTGGCATCGGTGGTCTGCACGGGAAAATCATGCGCCCCGATTTTCAGCAGCGCCGCCGACAGGCGGTAGATGGCGTTGTCCTTCACCGGCCGCATCGAATGGCCACCGGCATTGGTGACTTCCAGTCGGTAATTCACGGGGGTCTTTTCTCCGGCATTGATACCCAGATAGATGCGGCGGCCTTTTTCGTCGATGCGGCCCCAGCCGCCTTCGTTGATGGCGAATTCGGCGTCGATCAGGGCGCGGTGTTCGGTCATCAAATGACGGGCACCATTGAACGGCGCGCCTTCCTCGCCGCAGGTCAGCGCCATTTTCAAGGTGCGGCGCGGCTTGAAGCCTTCGCGCTTGAAGCGCATCAGCATATCGACCCAGATCGCGGTCTGGGCTTTGTCGTCGGCGGTGCCGCGGCCGTAGAAATAGCCGTATTCTTCGATGAAGGTGAAAGGATCGCGGCTCCAGTCCTCGCGTTTGGCTTCCACCACATCCAGGTGCGCCAGCAGCAGCACGGGCTTGGCCCTGGTGTCACTGCCCGGCAGCACCGCCACCAGGCTACCTTCCTTCGGGTTGGCGGGCGTCACAATCAGGTGCAGATCAGACTCCGGGTATCCGGCGCTGCGTAGCCGTGCCGCCATTTTTTCCGCGGCCAGGGTGCAGCTGCCTGCCGACAAGGTCGTGTCGGTTTCCACCAGCTCCTTGAAGATATCGCGGTATCGCGCTTGGTCCGGCCGCGGGTTTTGCGCGAGGGCCGGAAAGGCGAGCATTGCGGCCATCGCCGCGCCGATAACGATACGCATGGAATCCATCACGGCTGGTTGGCGTAGGTCTTGACCACCTCGGTCAGGAAATCGCGGCCTTCATAAAGCGAGCGCACCCGGATGCGTTCGTTCAGCCCATGCGCGCCATTGCCGTCATGTTCGCCGAATATGCCAGTGATGCCATAGGTGGGAATCCCCACGGGATTGAGAAAGGTGGCATCGGTGGCGCCCGCCAGCATCACAGGGGCGACCGGCACGCCCGGCCAGATCTTCGCGGCGGCGGCTTTGATCGGCCCCATCACCTCGGGGGTCAATGGCGGCGGCTTGGCCACGTCGTTGCGCTTTTCCAGTGTCGTCACTTTGACCTGGGGGTCGGCTACCAGCTGGGCCAGCTTCAACCGCACCTGCTCGACGCTGGTGCCGGGGAAGATGCGGCAGTTGATGTTGGCGCGCGCGCGCTGCGGCAGGGCATTGTTGGCATGGCCCGCCTCCAGCAGGGTGGCGACGCAGGTGGTGCGCAGGATCGAGTTATGGCTGGGATCGGTGGCGAGCGTCGCGGCGGCCTGCGCATCGGTCGAGTTTTTCGCAAACGCCGTCATGGCCGCGCCCATCTTGCCGCCCACCTGCGGCCCCATGGCGGCGAAGAAGGCGCGCGTTGCCTCGTTCGTCGTCACCGGAAATTGATAGGCGCTGATCCGGGTCAGTCCCTGGGCGAGGCGATAGATCGCATTGTTGGGCGTGGGTCGGGAGGAATGGCCGCCGATATTGGTCACTTCCAGCCGGTAGTTCTGGAAGTGCTTCTCGCCCGCCTGGATGGTGAGAAGCAGCCGCTTACCCGACGGATCCAGCCGGCCGCCGCCGCCTTCGTTCAGGGCGATACCGGCATCGATCAACGGACGGCGGTTTTGCGCCAGCCATTTCGCGCCATTGAAGGCATCGGAGGTTTCCTCGCCGCAGGTGAGGGCGAGTTTGAGCGTGCGGCGGGGGATATACTTTTCCTGCTTGAAGCGGATCAGCATGTCCACCCAAATGGCGGCCTGGCCCTTCATGTCGGCCGTGCCCCGGCCGTAGAAAAACCCGCCTTGCTCGATCAGCGTGAAGGGATCGCGGGTCCAGTCCTCGCGCCTGGCTTCGACCACATCGACATGGGCCAGCATCAGCACCGCCTTGGCCTGGGGATCGCTCCCGGGATAGATGGCGACCAGGCCGCCTTCCTTGGGATTTTCGGGAACGGCGAAGTAATGCAGGTCGCGGTCGGGAAAACCGGCCGCCTTCAGCCGCGCGCCCATGCGTTGCGCCGCCAGGGTGCAGCTTCCCGACGACAGGGTGGTGTTGGTTTCGACCAGCTCTTTGTAGATCTCGCGGAATTTCACCTGGTCGGGCCGGGTCTGGGCGGCTGCCGGCAGAACCAGAATTGCGCTCAGCGCTGCGCCCGCAAATGCCCGCATGAAATCCCCCTCCAAGCTGGCGCCAGCCTACTCCCATTGGGCGTGCTGTCCATGCCGGACCGCCAGATGCGAAACGGCCCTTTACTTTTCCATCGGGTCCGCGAAGCTGGGCGCAACACCTCGCTCTTGCATAACAAAAACACAGGAGAGTCAAAGTGGGCAAATCTGTTCTTGTCGCCGGCCTTGCCGCAATCGGCACGGTCCTGGCTGTGGCCCATGCAGGCGCGCAGGCCGCCAAGGGCGCTCCGCCGGTTGACTATGCGGTCACCAGCAGTCCGGCCAAGGATGGCATGCCGGCCTGGTTCATACGGGGCTCCTATACGCTGACCGGGCCGACATCGGTCGCGCCGGGCGGCAAGGTGACGGTGCTGGAGCGCAGGCCCGCGCGCGGCCCGGCGCGCGCCAATCCCGTGCCCTATTGCGAGCGCTCGATCATCTGCGCCAACCCGGCGGGGCCTGCCCGTACCTCGGTGCTGCGCGTGACCTACGAGGAAAATCTCGGCTATACCCATCAGTATCCCTACAACATGCCGACCAGCGCGGGCGGCGCTGTCGCGGTTGCGCTCGACAAGGCGAACAATCTCTGGGTGCTTCAGCGCACCGCGCCGGGCATGCCCAAGCTGTTCAAGTTCGACGCCAATGCGAAGCTGATACTGACGGTCCCGGAATCGGTGACCGGCGACATGCTCAAGGCGCATGGGATGAAGGCCGATGCCGACGGCAATGTCTGGATTCTCGATACCAGCTGGGCAACGGCCAAAAAAATCAGCCCCGATGGAAAGCTGCTACAGACCATCGGCACCGGCAGGCGCGGCGACTGGGACGAGGCGAAAGGCCAGCGGCTGTTGTGGGAGCCGGTGATGGTGGATTTCGGCGCCAATGGCGACATCTACATCGCGCAGGGCCATGGCCATGAGAGTCCCAATGATGTGGATTCCGGCGATCCCACCAACAGGCTGGGCAATTCGCGCATCCTGCATCTCGACAAGAACGGCAATTTCAAGAACCAGTATTTCGGCAACAATCATGGTCCCGGAAAATTCTATTCGGCGCACGGTTTTGCGGTGGACCCCAAGACCGGAAATCTCTGGATCGGCGACCGGGAAGATTACCGGATCGTCGTGCTGACCGCCGATGGTAAGTTCGTGAAGACGATCCAGACCACCAACCTGGTCTGCGCCATCCAGTTCGATGCGCAGGGCGAGCCCTGGTATGCCAGCGGTCAGGATGGCCAGTTCCTCAAGATCGACCGGGACGGCAAAGTGCTGGGCGCCATCGGGCGCGGCATGGGCATCGGCGAGGGCGAGTTCATGGAAGCCAGCTATTGGTCGTTCGACGCCGACAACAATCTGTATGCCGGCGACACCAACATCGCCCGTATCACCAAGATGGTGGCGCCCAAGCGCTAGGTCTTTGCGTTAGCTCCATTTGTGGAATGAAAAAAAGGCGGCCCCGCACAGGAACAGGAACGCCACTGCGTGATTCCACTTCAAGGTTTCGCCCAGATACAGAACCGAGAAGACCGCGAACACCAGCAGGGTGATGATCTCCTGCATGGTCTTGAGCTGCGCCGCCGAATAGACCTGATGGCCGATGCGGTTGGCGGGCACGGCCAGGCAGTATTCGAAGAATGCGATGCCCCAGCTTATCAGCACCACCTGCCACAGGATGGCGTTGGGAAAGCGCAGCTGCCCGTACCAGGCGAAGGTCATGAAGATGTTGGAAGCAAAGAGAAGCGCGATTGGGGCGACGAACGCGGTCATGGGGCGATCCTTGGACAGGCTGCGATTTGCGCCCAGAATAGAAGCCTTGCCGACCGCCGTCGCCGCGCTCATCCTAGGCCTTACCAATGACCGCCAAGCCACCCTACAATCATGACCGGGCTCGGGGAATACCGCCATCACCGTTGGAGCGATCAGACGAAAACTGCACCGGCAGCTGGAGCCCGGCGTCTGGCCGAAGCGCGGCTTGTCGCCTACCAACTGGCTCTTGGCAGCGGCCATCATTGGCGCAACCCTGCTGGCCATTGTTCAAACCGAACCTTCGATCGCAACCGGCCGGCACCACCTGTTCGATGCCGCCAATGTGCTGTTCGGGCTGTTGTTTCTCGCCGAATACATCGGCCGGCTGTGGTCATGCGTTGAGGATGATCGATATCGCGGTTTCAGGGGCCGAGTTCGCTACGCTTTTACGCCGGGGGCGCTGCTCGACATGGGGGTGGTGCTGGTTTCGCTAGCGCCGATGATCGCGGGTAGCCTGTTTCCGCTGCGGTTATTGCGGCTGTTCGCAATTGTTCGGTTCGCGAAGCTGGGGCGGTTCTCAACAGCAATGAAGCATTTGGCAGGTGCAGTGATTGAGCGGCGCTATGAGTTGATGCTGACGGTCTTGATTGCCATAACGCTGATCATACTGGGTGCTGCTGCGATGTGGGTGGCGGAGGGCGACGTTCAACCCGACAAGTTCGGCAGCATCCCACGTGCTATGTGGTGGGCAGCGATAACGCTGACAACGATTGGTTACGGTGACGTTTACCCTATTACAGTTGTCGGCAAAGTCATTGCGGTCATGGTCGCTGTCGCCGGTATCGGTTTGATAGCCATGCCGGCGGGCATATTGGCGGCCGCGTTCAGCGATGCGATGATGCGCAGCCGTAAACCGGAGTAAGTCATGAAAGCGGCCATGCTCGCCTGTGCTATTGTACTGTTTCCCGCAACAGCCGTCGCAGATCCGTGTGAAGCGCCACTCCCTCGCGCAGGAACATCGTTCTCTGGTACAGTCCGGTATGTAGGGGACGGTGATAGCATGTGTGTTGGCAACAACGGCAATCCTGCCACCTGGATCGAAGTGCGGGTTGGCGACTTCTACGCCCCTGAGCTGAACGGGCCAGGCGGTCGGCAAGCCAAGGCGGCACTCGAACGTGTTGCGTTCGGAAAGCATGTTCAATGCGAGGCTGGGAAAAAATCATACGATCGCGTCATTGCGCGCTGTTCGGTGAACGGAACATCGGTTGGTGACTTAATGCGACGTGCCGGTGTAGCCGAGGGTGGTCGGGGTCGCTGATCGAACAGTTGGTCTCTGTGAAATTCAAACCGGTCTCGAGCTAAGCGCCTCGCGAATTTAGGAAATTAAAAATTGAGGCCCAGAGACTGGGCGGAGAACGGCGCCTTTTTCCGGCGCCAAAAATGGCCAGTTCAGTCTCTTGCGGAATCGCGAGGCGCTTAACCCCCGAAATTGCGGGACAAATTTTTGGCGTTTGGATATTCCCTGTGGAGCAGGGACTGATTGGCTGGGGCGGAAGGGATCGAACCTTCGAATGCTGGAATCAAAATCCAGTGCCTTACCACTTGGCGACGCCCCAACTGCGTGGTGGCCGGCTGACCGGCGCGGACCCGTATAAGGCCAGCCGGGCCGCCCCGCAAACCGCCCAAAATGCCGCTGGCCCAAGGCTTTGCGGGCCCCCCGGACCCCCGTTGCGGGGGCGGGGGGGCATCGTTATAAGGGCGCCTCCCGAGGCAAGGGGTATCCCCTTTTGCACTGGTTCGGAGAGTAGCTCAGCCTGGTAGAGCACTACGTTCGGGACGTAGGGGCCGGAGGTTCGAATCCTCTCTCTCCGACCAATTTTCAATAGCCTGTTCAACAGGTTAAGAAAGCATAGCTGATCAATAATTCAGTCTGTGTCGGCGCTTGTATCCAAATTTGGGACACAGGCTGGCCATGGCAACCATTCGAAAGCGCGGCGACAGGTGGCAAGCTCGAGTGAGGCGCTATGGCTGCCCCATTGTATCGCGCAGCTTTCGGCTTAAGGCCGACGCCGAACGATGGACAGCGCAGGTCGAAGCTCAGGCAGATGGCCGAGGGCTTGTGTCCGATCTCCGTCCTCTTCGGACCCTGACGCTCGCTAACCTCATTGAACGCTATCGAGACTCAGTTTCAGTAACCCATCGGGGACACCTAAACGAGGTGATCATTCTCAACGCTTTCCTCAGGCATCCGGTCGCCAATACCAAACTGCACGATCTGCGTAGTCACCACTTGACCGGCCCCCACTGAGTGGCCCAGTTGGTATGTTAGTTTAAGGGCATCATTTGCACCATCCCGTTGCTAGCCGGCTGATCTGGCGGCCAGACTGTGGCCTGCGGTGCCGGTGGTCGGTATCCCAACGATGAGTGCGG
>CAILUV010000047.1 GCA_903837555.1 uncultured Alphaproteobacteria bacterium | reverse complement strand
GGGACGGAAAGCTGGCGTTGACCGTCAGCGATGACGGCGTTGGATTGCCGGATGGCTTTGATACGGAGAAGAGCGGCGGCCTGGGCTTTCGCGTGATGCGCAGCCTAGCGGCTGAAATCGGCGGCGAACTGCGCATTCAGTCCACTCCGCTGGGGCTGACCTTCCGCATTGCCTTGCCGACCGGCGCGCTGGGCGGTGACAAGCCCTTCTGATCCTTTAGCGCCGCAGCTTTTTGCGCTATGCGCTGATGCATGTTCTTTCAGGGTAAATTCCTGCCATGGCTGCGCCGCGCGGGGCTGTGGCTGTTCTGGCCCGCAGTCGCCGTCGTGGTGTGGGGCCAGCTCACGCCCCAGCCGCCCTCGCTGGTGGAAAACCACTGGGACAAGGCGCAGCATTTCACCGCCTATTTCGGCCTGTCGCTGCTGGCGACGCTGGCTTGGGGCCGCCGGCGCGGCCTGATCTGGATACTGTTGGCCATCATCGCGATGGGCGCGGTGATGGAAGTGCTGCAGGGCATGGTCGGGCGCGACGCGGACTGGCTGGACGAGGTGGCCAACAGCCTTGGCGCGCTGACCGGCATGGGCTTGGCGCTGGCCTATCTCGCCATTCCCAGGCGGCTTGTTGGCGGCGCCAAGCGCGACTAGTTTTCACATCGGTATTTTGGGGAAGGGTCGTTCATGTCCATGCTGGATGAATTCAAGAAATTTGCGATGCGCGGCAACGTGCTGGATCTGGCCATCGGTGTGATCATCGGCGCGTCCTTCACCGGCATCGTCAATTCGCTGGTCAACGACATCATCATGCCGCCGATCGGCCTGGCGCTGGGCGGCGTGGATTTCTCCAACGTCTTCTGGACGCTTAAAGGCCCCGACGCCGATACGCTGGCCGCTGCCAAGGCCGCCAAGGCGGTGACGATCAATTACGGCCTGTTCGTCAATACGGTGATCAACTTCATGATCGTCGCCTTCGCGCTGTTCATGCTGATCCGCCAGATCAACAAGCTGGCCGTGCCCAAGCCTGCCGAAGTGGCGGCGACGCCCGAAGATGTGCTGCTGCTGCGCGAAATCCGCGACTCGCTGAAAAAGTGAAGCGCGCGGTCGCCATCCTTCTGCTCGCCATGACAGCGCCCTGCGCCGCGCAGGCGCCCGCTACCGGCGATCCGGCGGCGGCGGCGAACGCCTTCTATGCGATCTATGGCCCGCTGGTGGGCAAGGGCGGCGGCATTCCCGATACCGCCGCGCGGCTGCGGTTTGCTCCGGTGCTCAGCCCGCGCCTCAACAAGCAGTTCGCCGATGCCGCCGCGGCCCAGCGCCGCCTGACGGCAAAGGTGAAGAATGCGGTGCCGCCGATGCTGGAAGGCGATGTCTTCTCATCGCTGTTCGAAGGCGCCACGGCCTGGAAAGTCGGCGCCTGCCAGATCACCGGCACCACCGCACACTGTCCGGTGCAGCTCAGCCATGCCGCACCGGTTGCGGCGGGCCGCGCGCCGGCCAAACCCGCCAACTGGCGTGACACGCTGGTGCTGACGGGCGGTCCCGGCCCGTGGAAAGTGGACGATGTGATCTATGACGCGGGCTTTGCCTTCGGCAACACCGGACGGCTGAGTTCCATGCTGGCCATGGTCGTCGCCACCAGCCCTTAAAAACCGTTTCGCCATTTCCTATTTATCAGGAAGCCCCATGACCGAACGAAACCTGACCCCGGAACAGCATCGCGTCTTGCGCGAGCACGGCACCGAACGCCCCGGTTCCAGTCCGCTGAATCATGAAAAGCGCCCCGGCGAATTCGAATGCGCCGGTTGCGGCGCGCAACTGTTCGATGCCAGCACCAAGTTCGAAAGCGGCACCGGCTGGCCCAGCTTCTATGACACGCTGCCGGGCGCAGTGAAAACCACCACCGACACCAGCCATGGCATGATGCGCACCGAGTTCCACTGCGCCAAATGCGGCGGCCATCTGGGCCATGTCTTTAACGACGGACCCGCCCCGACCGGACTGCGCTACTGCACCAATGGCTGCGCGTTGGACTTCAAACCCGAAGACAAGAAATAAGCCCGCGCTTTTTGGCGCGGGCTTTCACAGTCTTACGTCAGGTTTTCGCGGGCGTGCGAGGCTGCCTCGGCTTCCGCCTGGCGCAGGGTGTCGCCCTCGGGACCGTCCAGCGCCCGCTCTGCGTCCTTGGCCAGCTCGGGAATTTTGGACTTGTTCTTCTTCACAAAGTCCGACTGGTCCTTGAGAAAGGTGCGCGAGGCCTGGTAGTCGCCTTCGCCCACGATCTGCTTTTTCTTCTTTGCGGCTTTCTTTGTCGCCTTCGGGGCCGGCTTGCGCGCGGCGGGCTTCTTGGCCGCTTTCACGCTCTTGCGGGACTTTGTGCTGGCCTTCTTGGCTGCCTTCTTCGCGGTCTTTTTCGTCGCCTTGCGGGCGGGCGTCTTCTTGGCCTTTGCGGCCGGAAGATTTCGAACAGGCGGCTTGAGGATTACGGTTTTGGCGCTCATCATCACAAGCGAACGAAGTGAGCTTGTGATGATGGCGCACCCGACAGGATTCGAACCTGTGACCTTCGCCTTCGGAGGGCGACACTCTATCCAGCTGAGCTACGGGTGCTGACCGTTCGGACCCTATATCCCAACGGGTTCAAAAGCTAAAGCGCTGCCCTAAAGGGCATCAAGCGCCTGACCGACCGTCCGTTCGCCCAGGGCCCAGACCGCCCGCTTCCATTCGGGGGTGTCGGTGTAAAAGGCGTCGCGCATAACTGCGGAAATCTCCGCCGCGCGGGCGTCGCCCGGGGCAAACTGGTCCTGCCAGTTGGCCAGCCGCAGGGCGCGCAGCATGGGTTCCAGCGCGACGGTACCCACTTCCAGCGCCGCGAAGGTCACATGCACCCCGGGCAGGAAGCGGGCAAGCCCATCGTCGATGGTGCCGATCAGCGGCGCCGAGAGAGACTCGCCCGTACTGGCCGAGGCGATCAGGTCGCCCCAGACGGCGTGGGCGCGCGCATAGGCCGGCGTGCCGGATGCGGCCTCGATGATCATCTCACCCGCGCCAGATTCGCCCAGCCCGGTGTGAAAATCGATGGCGATGACGCGCTGGGCGCGGGTCAGGTCTTCGCGCAGCACGGCGCGCAGCATCTGCAACGACCAGGGCTCCCGGTCACCGCCATAGAACAGGCCGTCCGGATGGTTGTATTGCCCGGCGCTGATCGCCTGTTGCCAGGCGGCGCGGCCATGCGCCCTGGCGTAAGCGTGCAGCACGGCATCGGCCTGCGCGAAGCCCGCATCGCTGACATCGCGCAGCGCGATGGCTTCGGACAGTTCATCATAGCCGGGATTGGACGGAACGTCCGCGTGATCGACGAAGCTGCGGTTCAGATCGACATTGTCTTCGTTGACCCGCCGGTTCCAGGCAAAGCCGAACGGGTTCAGCGCATGCACCATCACCAGCCGCGCATCCGGCGGCGCCGTCACGCCGCTGCGCAGCAGACCTGTCATCACGCCGGAGCCGAAATAGCCCTCCACCCCATGGGTGCCGCAGATCAGCAGCAGCGCTTTTTGCGCGGTGCGCGGACCCAGCGCGCAGACATCCAGGAACAGCGGCTTGCCGTCTGGGCCTTTCGCCGATGGGTGAACGCGGGTGACGACATCGATACCGCGCGCCTCGCAGGCGGCGATGAAGGCCTTGCGCGCGCCGCGATAATCTTGCGGAAAATAGCTTTCCGGGGGTGCGTCCATCGTCCTACTCTAACCGAATGTCCGCTTTCGGCGCATTGGAAGAATTGCGAAACCGCCCCATCGGCGATCTGTCGGGCGCGCGCGCGTCCCGCAAGGGCTTTCGCCAGCGCATCGCGCTGGACAAGGGTCACGCCCTGTTCGGCGAGCCGGTGGTGGATGCCCGCGACGCCGGTCTGGCGGGCGAGAATTTCTACGCCATCAGCCGCAATCCGCCTTATTGGCACGCAATCGATGGCGCGACAGACAAATTATGGCTGCGCCGCACGGTGGCGGACAGGCTGGCGCGGGTGAATGCGCGGGCGGGCGCGGCGGGGCTGGAGCTGTTTGTGTTCGACGCCTGGCGGCCGCGCGCCGTGCAGGCGTATTTCCATGACTATTGGATGCCGCGGGAATTGCAGCGCCGCGGCAGCACGCTGGCCGGCGCGGCGCTCACCGAAGAAGTCGAACGCTATTGGTCCGCGCCCACCGACGATCCGACTTCACCTGCGCCCCACGCCACGGCGGCGGCGGTCGATCTCACTTTACGATGGAAGAATGGCGAGCAACTGTGGATGGGCTCGCTGTTCGACGACGTCACCGCGCTGGCGCATCGCGACCGCTTTGAAGCGCTCGATGCAAACGACTTTTCCTTTTCCGACCAGGAAGCGCGCGCCAACCGCCGCCTGCTGCACGGACTGATGATCGAAGAAGGTTTTGCTGGTCACCCCGATGAATGGTGGCATTTTTCCTGGGGTGACCAGCTCTGGGCGGCGCTGACAGGCGCGCCGTCCGCGCATTACGGATTGGCATTCATTCCCGAATAATTATTCGGGGATAGGCCGGAACGCGCCATCCCAATCCGCGCCCGGCGGATGCTGCTCGAAGTATGCGATACGCGTCAGGTGCAGGTCATAAAGCTTCTGGCTGGCGCCCGACAGGCGGCGGCACTGGCCAATCAGTTCGCGCGCCATCTGCCACTGTTGCTTGCGGATGGCCTGGAAGATATGATCGTGGAACACCGCCAGCGCGCGGAATTTGGGCGAGGCGCGATACACCGGCGTGCCCATGATCGCATATAGCGTGGTGGGCGCATCGCCGGGCGCATTGGCGGTGAAGGCCATCAGGTTGCGGATATAGGCGTCGCGCAGCACCGGCATGGACCGGGTGGCCATCTCGCGCAGTTTGTCGTCGGGAATGTCGAGCCCTGCGCCCACCATCAGCATGCCCTTGGCCTGATTGTCCGCCACGATGGTGGTGTAGATCGGGTCCACCATGATGTAGCTCTTGGACTGGGTGGTCTTGTGTTCGGGCGCCTTCTTGGCTTTTTCGTCGGCGGCATGCGCCGGCAGGCCGGCCAGGGCGATGAAGGCCAGGGCAGCAATGGTCGAGGCGAGGAGCGGGGCGCGCAGCATGGCCGCCAGTAAGCGCCCGATTGGTAAATCGAATTTTAACGGGGGCGAAAATCGCCGGATCAGGCCTGTCAGGCGGGCGGTCTGGGTCGGGGAAAATCGGTTCGGAGTGCCATCCTGAAAGGATGGTGGAGCTGAGCGGAATCGAACCGCTGACCTCCTCATTGCGAACGAGGCGCTCTCCCAACTGAGCTACAGCCCCGAACCGAGCGCGGTTTTTAGGGATGGGGGCATGGGCCGTCAAGCCAGACGCGGATTTTCAGGCTTTTCGGACCCAGTTCCTGCCGCTACAAGGTGACCATCATGATGAACCCTATCGCCGCCCTGCTGATCCAGATCCTGGAAATCTACAAGTGGATCCTGATCGCCGCCGTGATCGTGAGCTGGCTGACGGCTTTCAACGTCATCAATGTCCATAACAATTTCGTCCGCAGCCTGCTGCGCGTCCTGCTGGCGCTGACTGAACCGGTGCTGGCGCCGATCCGCCGCATGCTGCCCTCGATGGGCGGGCTGGACCTGTCGCCGATCGTCGTCTTCGTGCTGATCTGGTTCCTGCAATACACGATCCGCTGGGCCGCCATCACCTACGGTTTCTAGGCCATGACCGCTACCGTGATCGACGGCAAAGCCAGTGCCGCCAGGCTGCGCGACAAGATCGCCGACTACACCGCCGACCTGAAATCCCAGCACGGCTTGCAGCCGGGGCTCGCCACCGTGCTGGTCGGCAAGGACCCGGCCTCGGAAGTCTATGTCCGCAACAAGCGCAAGACCGCCGAGGCGCTGGGCTTCAAGTCGGTGCATGTCGAACTGCCCGCCGATGTGGCGCAGGCCGAACTGGTGGCGCAGGTCAAGAAACTGTCCGCCGACGCCAGCGTGCACGGCATTCTGGTGCAACTGCCGCTGCCCAAGCATCTGGACGAAGCCGCGGTGCTGGATGCGCTCGATCCGGCCAAGGATGTCGATGCGCTGACGCCGACCAATGCGGGCCTGCTGCTGTCGGGCCGCGCCCATCTGGTTTCCTGCACGCCGGCCGGCGTGATGCTGCTCTTGAAGGAATATGTCGGCGACATCGCCGGAAAAGAAGCGCTGGTGATCGGCCGCTCGCTGCTGTTCGGCAAGCCGGCGGCGCAACTCTTGCTGGCCGCCAACGCGACCGTGACGATGGCGCATTCGCGCTCGAAGGATTTGCCGGGCCTTGCGCGCCGCGCCGACATTCTGGTGGCCGCCATCGGCAAGCCGGAATTCGTCAAGGGCGACTGGGTCAAGCCGGGCGCAACCGTGATCGATGTCGGCATCAACCGTGTCGAAGCCGGTGACGGAAAGTACAAGCTGGTGGGCGATGTCGATTATGAATCCGCCAGGCAGGTCGCGGGCGCGATCACCCCGGTGCCGGGCGGTGTCGGCGCCATGACCATCATCTGCCTGATGCACAATACGCTGATCGCGGCCTGTGCGCAGAACAAATTACCGCTGCCGCAGTCGCTTTAAACCTTGGTGCGCAAGTCCTTCGCCAGATCGTCGGGCGAGAGGGTTTCGGTATAGAAGTGGATCATCTTGCCGTCCGGCCCAACCAGATACAGAACGTTGGAATGGTCCACGCCATACGTGCCGTCCTTGCCGCCTGATTCGCCGGTGGGCCGCTTGACGGCATAGACGCGGAATTTCTTCTCAACGTCTTTTATCTGTTCGGTGGTGCCCGTCAGGCCCACGAATGTGGGGCCAAAGGCTTTGACATAGTCCGCCAGCACAGCCGGTGTGTCGCGTTCCGGATCAATGGTGATCAGCACCGGCACGATTTTCTTGGCGTCCGGGCCGAGCTTGTCCAGCGCTTCGGCCACCACCGCCAGCGTGGTGGGGCAGATGTCCGGGCAGAAGGTGAAGCCGAAATAGATCAGCATGTAGCGACCACGGAAATCGGCGTCGCTGCGCGGCTGGCCCAGATGATCGGTGAGCTTGAACGCGCCGCCGACATCGATGCTGCCGGTGGATACGACGCGGCCCATCCGCGGCACCTGCTCGCTCTGATACCAGAGGAAGCCGCCCACCAGCGCGGCGATCACCAGCAGATAGGGCATCAGAACTCGGCTGTTGCGCAGCATGCTTTTTCCGTTCCGCGGGTCGTGCTCTAATCGTAACCGTTTCTAGGGAAGCATCCAGTGGCGCGCAAGGAAATGACCCGGGGCTTTGCCCAGGGCGCGGGCGGCGGGGGCCGGGTGCGCCTGCGCACGCTGTCGAACCTGCGCTGGCTGGCGATCGTGGGCCAGTCGGTCGCGCTGTTCCTGGTCTATTTCGCGCTGGGCTATCCGCTGCCGATTTTCTATTGCGCGCTGGCCATCGCGGTCAGCGCCGCGCTGAACGTGCTGCTGGCGCTGCGTTATCCCGCCACCCACCGCCTGATCAACCGCGAGGCGACCTTCTATCTGGCGTTCGACGTGCTGCAGCTTGCGGCGCTGCTGTATCTGACCGGGGGCCTCGCCAATCCCTTTGCCCTGATGTTCCTGGGGCCGGTGGTGATCGCGGCCACCACGCTCAATCTGGGCAATGTGCTGATCCTGGCTTTCATCGCGTTTGCGTCCGTGTCGGTGATCGCCATCGAGCATCAGCCGCTGCCCTGGCCTGAAGGCGATGTGTTGATGCTGCCGCAGCTTTATCAAGCGGGCATCTGGACGGCGCTGGTGATCGGCATCGGCTTCACCTCGGTTTATGCCTGGCGCATCGCATCGGAATCGGCGCGCATGTCGGCGGGTCTTGCCGCCACCCAGCTTGCGCTGTCGCGCGAACATCGCCTCGCCGCGCTGGGTGCGCTCGCCACGGCGGCGGCCCATGAACTGGGCACGCCGCTCGGCACCATCGCGGTGGTGGCGCGCGAGCTGGAACGGGCGCTGCCCGAAAATTCCACCGAAGTTGAAGATGTGCGCCTGCTCCGCGCCCAGGCCGAACGCTGCCGCGCCATCATCGCGCGGCTTGCCAATCCCGAAGAAGCGCTGCTGGGCGTGACCGCGCGCCTGCCGCTGGGCGCGTTCCTCGATGATATCGCCGCGCCCCACCGGGGCGAGGATCTGGAAATCCGCGTCACCGTCACGCCGCCGCCCCCTTCCAGAACAATGGCTGACGCGCAGCCGCCGCAGGTCTGGCGCGCGCCCGAATTGCTGCACGGGCTGGGTAACATCATCGAGAATGCTGCCGACTTCGCCAAAACGCTGGTGGCGGTGAAGGCCGAATGGAACGAGCAGGAGCTGCGCATTTGCGTAACCGATGACGGCCCCGGCTTCTCGCCCGAAATTTTTGAGGCGCTGGGCGAGCCTTACATCACCTCGCGCCCAGGCCACCGCGCCCTGGCCGAAACCGAGATCGGCCCGCAAGGGTCGCTGGATGAGCATGAAGGCATGGGGCTGGGCTTTTTCATCGCCAAAATCCTGCTGGAACAGACCGGCGGCGTGGTTAAGGCGGAAAACCCGCCGGGCGGCGGCGCCCAGGTCTCGGTGCGCTGGCCTCGGGGCGTGATCGACGGCCAGCAGCCCCCCGCCCAGAGCGAGCCGGGCTGAAAGGTTTGACGGGTCACAAAAAGGGTACTAAAGGCCCCGACAATGACCGGCGAAGAAAAGACACTGCTTCTGGTCGAGGACGACCGTCCCCTGCGTGAGCGCCTGGCGCGTGCGTTGGAAACGCGTGGTTTCACCGTGTTCCAGGCTGAATCGGTGGCGGAGGGCAAAGCCCGCGTCAAGGAAGCCCCGCCTGCCTATGCCGTGGTCGATCTCAAGCTAGATGACGGCAACGGCCTGGATGTGGTGGAGGCGTTGCACACCACCCGCCCGGACTGCCGCGTCGTCGTGCTGACGGGCTTCGGCAACATCGCCACCGCTGTCGCCGCCGTGAAGTATGGCGCCATTGATTACCTGCCCAAGCCCGCCGATGCCGACGATATCCTGGCGGCGCTGATGGCGGTGCCGGGCTCCAAGCCCAAGCCGCCGGAAAATCCCATGTCGGCCGACCGCGTGCGCTGGGAACATATCCAGCGCGTCTATGAACTGTGCGGCCATAATGTTTCGGAAACCGCGCGCCGGCTGAACATGCATCGTCGCACCTTGCAGCGCATTCTGGCCAAGCGCTCGCCGCGCTAGGCGTTCGCCGTTGCCGGAACGGCTTGCGGCTTTTTCCACAAAGCGGGCGCGCCCCGGATCAGTCCCAGCGCGATCAGCATGGTGGCGGCGCCCGCGATCATGTCCATCAGATAGTGGCCGCCGAAGAACGGCACCGACGCCAGCATCACCAGATTGAGCGCCGCGATGCCCCAGCCGATTATGCCGGTGCCGCGGAAGGCCCAGATGTAAGCCAGCGCCATGGCGGTGTGGAAAGACGGAAAGCTCACCACGCCGGTCATGCCCGACAAGGTGAAGCGCAGATTTTCGCCGCTCAGGATATGTTCCATCACCGGCACGAAGCCGGTATCGGTTGCGATATTGTAGAGTTTCGACGGCCCCAGCGTGGGCAGCAGCATCGTGCCGGCGCAGGCCATCAACCCGCAAAGCCCGAACATCCAGAACATTTCGCGCAGACGATCCGTGCGCCCCATCACGCCCAGCAGCACGCCAAAATACAGGCCCTGGAAAATCAGGCTGTGATAGGCAAAGCCCAGTACGATTTTGAGCATGGGGTGGGCTTCAACAAAGTGGTAGCCCGCCAGCCAGTCAAATCCCAGCACGCGGTCCATTGCCATCAGGCGCCCGTCCACCAACGGGGCTGACGATGCCAGGCATAGATAAGACAAGGCGCAGATGGCGGTCGAGGAGATCAGCGTCAGCCCGAAATACTCGGCCATCACCGCGCCCTTGGTAAGCCGCGCAAGCTGCAGGCCCAGCGCGATGACGAAGATCAGCGCCGGCAGCAGGAAATCGTCACGGGTGACGGTAAATTCCAGCGGTATGCGAACAGCCCAGGCGGCATCCAGCACAATGAGCGCGCTGACGGCGCACCATTCTGGCACAAATTCGCTTGAGAATCTGAGTTTCGGCCCCTGCATGGGCGGGGCATTGCAAGCCCGTCACCAGAAACTCAGTGCTTAACCTTCCTGGCGACTTTTTCTTGGGCGCCGCCTTTTTCGCTTTGCGCTTTGGCATCTGCGCCAGTTGCGTGGCGCGGCCTACCAGCATGTCCTTCACACTTTTGCGGTCCAGCGCGCGCAAGCGCGCCAGCACAAAGGGGAAGTTCCTGTAGTGGTCGGTGATGTAGAAAAGGTTCGGCTCAGCTTCCAGCATCATGTCGCGCATTTCCATCGAGCCGACCTGCAGCACCATGGCCTCTTCCTTGTCATGCACCTTGGTCAGGAAGCGGTCATGGATGAAAACCGCGGGCTTGTGAAACCACAGGGTTTCGGTGCTGCCGGGCAGCGACAGCGCGATCTTCCAGCCCTCCGCACGGCTAATCGGCATCGGGCACGACCAGGTTGGGGATTTTTCCCTGCGCGATGGTTTCCAGATTGCGCGACAGCCGTTCCGCCGCGCAGCGCGCGAAGCCGATGGTCACCGCCTTGCGCCGGCTGGCGTGCAACGTCTGGGCCTCAGCTTGCTTCACGATCGATCCGCCATACCGGTCGGCCACGATCAGCCCGGTCTTTTGCGGCACATGTTCACCGGGAAAATCCGGCGGAATGGCGAAATAGAACAGGTCGCAATAATCCAGATAGTCCGGCCATTTGGTGTCGCAGCGCAGGTCGGCCAGCGCGACTTTTATTTCCACGCCCAGCATCTCGCCGCCCGGACCTATCGCCGCTACGTCGAGCCGTCTGCCGTTGGGAAGAGTGAATTCCAGGATCGGGGAATAGCCGTCTTCCAGCAGAAGACGGCTCACCCCACGCGCCACATCGAGTGCGGTGGAAGAGCTGATCATGCGATCAGTCTAAAGACTTAGAGACTGCCTTTGGAAGACGGCGATGCGCCGTCCAGGCGTTCATCCGGCGTGATCGCCTGACGAAGCGCCCGCGCCAGACCCTTGAAGCAGGTCTCGACGATGTGATGGCTGTTCTCGGCGTACAGGTTTTCAATGTGCAGGCAGGCGCCGGAGTTCTGGGCAAAGGCCTGGAACCATTCCTTGAATAGCTCGGTGTCCATCTCGCCCAGCTTGGGCTTGGGGATGTTCACCTTCCAGATCAGGTAAGGGCGGTTGGACATGTCCAGCGCCACGCGGGTCAGCGCCTCGTCCATCGGAATCAGGGCCGAACCGAAACGCGTGATGCCGGAAAAATCGCCCAGCGCCTGCTTCACGGCCTGGCCGATCACGATGGCGGTGTCTTCGGTGGTGTGGTGATAGTCGACATGCAGGTCGCCCGTGGCGCGCACTTTCAGGTCGATCATGGAATGGCGGGCAAAGCTTTCCAGCATGTGGTCCAGAAAGCCGATGCCGGTATCGATGTCGGCATCGCCGGCGCCGTCCAGGTCGAGGGAGACGGCAATCTCGGTCTCGCGGGTTTTGCGTTCGACGGTTGCGGTGCGCATGGCCAATTCCCAGTGTTCGCGGCTGTATAGCACGGCTTTTGTAGTGGGGAATCCCCTTACACCGCCTAGGATATGTCATTTTTGACATATCCTGTTGACCCCCCCGGCAAACCCTGTAAAGAAAGCGCCGCTTCCAAAAGGTAAGTCTTCCATGGCGCGTTCCGACTATCTGTTCACCTCCGAAAGCGTTTCGGAAGGTCATCCCGACAAGGTCAGCGACCGCATCTCCGACGAGGTGGTGGACCTGTTCTTCCGCGAAGGCCCCAAGGAAGGCATGAGCCCCTGGGACATCCGCGCCGCCTGCGAAACCCTGTGCACCACCAACCGCGTTGTGATCGCCGGCGAAACCCGCGGTCCCAAGTCGGTCGGCGCCAAGGAAGTCGAAGACGTCGCGCGCGCCGCGATCAAGGACATCGGCTACGAGCAGGACGGCTTCCACTGGAAGAACGCCCAGGTCGAAGTGCTGCTGCACGCCCAGTCGGCCCACATCGCCCAGGGCGTTGACGCGTCCGGCAACAAGGATGAAGGCGCGGGCGACCAGGGCATCATGTTCGGTTATGCCTGTCGCGAAACCCCGGCCCTGATGCCGGCGCCGCTTTTCTACAGCCACAAGATCCTGGAGCTGCTGGCCAAGGTTCGCCATTCCGGCAAGGAACCGACCCTGCTGCCCGACGCCAAGTCGCAGGTTACGCTGCGTTATGTCGGTGGCAAGCCCGTGGAAGCGACCCAGATCGTGCTTTCCACCCAGCACGCCCATGAATCCCAGACCAGCGCCGACATCCGCAAGATCGTCGAGCCCTATATCCGCGAAGCGCTGCCTGCCGAATGGATCAACGAAAAGACCGTGTGGCACATCAATCCCACCGGTTCGTTCGTCATCGGCGGTCCGGACGGCGACTGCGGCCTTACGGGCCGCAAGATCATCGTTGACACCTATGGCGGCGCGGCCCCGCATGGCGGCGGCGCGTTCAGCGGCAAGGACTCCACCAAGGTCGATCGTTCGGCAGCTTACGCCGCGCGCTATCTGGCCAAGAACGTCGTGGCGTCGGGCGTTGCCGACCGCTGCACCATCCAGCTCGCCTACGCCATCGGCGTTGCCGAACCGCTGTCGGTCTATGTTGACCTCCACGGCACCGGCAAGGTGGACGAGGCCAAGCTGGAAATCCTTCTGCCGCAGATCATGAACCTGAAGCCGCGCGGCATCCGCGAGCATCTGGACCTGAACAAGCCCATTTTCGCCCGCACCGCCGCCTATGGTCACTTTGGCCGCGAGCCCGATGCGGAAGGTGGCTTCTCCTGGGAGAAGACCGACCTGGCCGACAAGATCAAGGCCGCGTTCTAAGCGACCCGTATCTGACGACATTCCGCCCGCATGCGCTCGCGCATGCGGGCGGAATGCTGTTTAAGGCACCCGATGTCCGACCCTGCCGATCACCCCGACCGCAACCGCCGCAAGCTTTATGGCCGGCGCAAGGGACCCAAGCTGTCGCCGCGCCAGGTCAGCCTGCGTGGCACCTTGCTGGGCGAGCTGGCCTGGCAGGTCGGGCCGGCCCCCAAAGGCCAGTTTCCAAACACTGTTCAGGACGTCTGGCTGGAGGTTGGTTTTGGCGCCGGCGAGCATCTGGTCTGGCAGGCGAGCCATCATCCGCAAGTTGGTATGATCGGGGCCGAGCCGTATGAGATGGGTGTCGCCAAGCTGTTGACCAAGCTGGAAGAAACGCCACTGAACACTGTTCGCATCCATGAAGGCGATGGCCGCGACATCATCGAAGCCCTCCCGGATTCCAGCTTGGGCCGCTTCTTCCTGCTGTTCCCCGATCCTTGGCCCAAGACCCGCCATCACAAACGGCGTTTCCTCCAGATGGAGATGCTGGACCAGCTCGCCCGGGTGCTGAGGGACGGGGCGGAACTTCGCTTCGCCACCGATGACAAGTCCTATCTGCCGTATGCGCTGGAACGGCTGATGGCCCATCCGGCCTTTGAATGGCTGGCCCGGTGTCCGGCCGACTGGAAAAGCCGTCCGGCCGACTGGCCGCCGACCCGTTATGAAGCCAAGGCCATCAAGGGCCCGCCGACATTTCTACGCTTTGCGCGGCGTCGTCGCGCGGAGCCTTCGCTTCTGGCGCTGTAAGGCTGTAAAAAGACCCATGATTTTTCGCAAAAAGCCCCGCGATCCCGACGAACGGGTGATTTTCGGCATGCATCCGGGCGATCTGGGCATCGTGGCGGTGGCGATACTCATCACCATCGTCTTTTTCGTTATGCTTTTGACTCCAAAGGATTTTGACGCGTTGGAGCGCGCCATGGCACCGGCGCCGCCCAAGCCGAAAATCCAGGAAGACCGCGGCACGCCGGGCATCACCACGATGCAGCTCTACGACGCCAAGAAGAAGTAGCGGCTTGAATTAACGCGCACCCGGGCGTAAATAGCGCCCATTCCCAAACAACAAGACGTGTTGTGTGGCGGTCGCAAGATCGCCGCGGGCAAAAGGCTTTGGAAAATTGGTCGTAACAGCAGCAGTCCATCTCGAACCGATCTTTGAACCCGTCATTGAAAAGGCGGGGTTCAAGCTGGTGCGCCTGCGCATGATGGGCGGCGCCAGCCGCACGCTGCAGGTGATGGCCGAGCGTCCCGACGGCAGCATGGATGTCGAAGGCTGCACCGCCCTTTCCCACGCGCTGCTGGATTTCATCGAGGCGGAAGACCCGGTCGAAGGCGAGTATGAGATCGAAGTCTCCTCGCCCGGCATCGACCGACCGCTGACCCGCCTGATGGATTTCGCCCGCTGGTCCGGCCATGAGGCCAAGATCGAACTTCGTGCGGCGGTGCGCAGCATTTCGGGCGAAGACCCGCGCGACCATTCCGGCGAAGGCCGCAAGCGGTTCAAGGCGACGCTGCTCGGCCTGGACGGCAATGACATACTGATCCGCGCCGACAAGCTGGATTACCGATTTGCGTTTCGCAACCTTGCCAACGCGAAACTCGTGCTCACCGACAAGCTCATCAACGAAGATTTGAAGGCGCGCAAAGCGTCTGACACTCAGGAGAAGTAAAATGGCCACCGCAATTTCTGCCAACCGGCTTGAACTGCTGCAGATCGCCGACGCCGTCGCGCGCGACAAGTCGATCGACAAGCAGGTCGTGCTGGCTGCGATGGAAGAAGCCATGCAGCGCGCCGCCAAGGCGCATTACGGCACCGAGAACGACATCAAGGTCGATATCGATCCCAAGACAGGCGAAACCCATGTCTCGCGCTATCTGCATGTCGTGGAGATGGTCGAGAACGACAAGACCGAGATTTCGCTGGTCGATGCGCGCAAGCGCAATCCCGACGCCCAGATCGGCGACATCATCGCGGAAACCCTGCCGCCGGTGGATTTCAACCGCATCAATGCGCAGAACGCCAAGCAGGTGATCGTGCAGAAGGTGCGCGACGCCGAACGCGAGCGGCAGTATGACGAATACAAGGACCGCATCGGCGAAGTGGTGCATGGCGTGGTCAAGCGCTCGGAATTCGGCTCGGTGGTTGTCGACCTGGGCAAGGCCGAAGGTGTTGTGCGCCGCGACGAGATGATCCCGCGCGAATCCTTCCGCGCCGGCGACCGCATCCGCGCCTATATCTACGACGTGCGCCGCGAAGCCCGCGGCCCGCAGATTTTCCTGTCGCGCTCGCACCCGCAGTTCATGGTGCGCCTGTTCGCGCAGGAAGTGCCGGAAATCTACGACGGCGTGATCGAAATCCGCGCCGTGGCCCGCGATCCGGGCAGCCGCGCCAAGATCGCGGTGATCAGCAAGGACTCCTCGATCGATCCCGTCGGCGCCTGCGTCGGCATGCGCGGCGTGCGCGTGCAGGCGGTGGTGCAGGAGCTGCAGGGCGAGCGCATCGACATCATTCCGTGGAACGGCGAAGCGGCGACCTTCATCGTCAACGCGCTGGCGCCCGCCGAAGTCACCAAGGTGGTGCTGGACGAAGACACCCACCGCGTCGAAGTGGTGGTGCCGGACGAACAACTCAGCCTGGGCATCGGACGCCGCGGCCAGAATGTGCGCCTGGCTTCGCAGCTCACCGGCTGGCAGATCGACATCCTGACGGAAGCCGAGGAATCGGAACGCCGCCAGAAGGAATTCACCACCCGCACCGCGCTGTTCATGGAATCGCTGGACGTGGACGAAACCGTCGCCCAGCTTCTGGCGTCGGAAGGTTTCGCCACCATCGAGGATGTGGCCTATGTCGATCTGGGCGAACTGGTGCAGATCGAGGCGTTCGACGAGGAAACCGCGCAGGAACTGCAGAGCCGCGCCGTCGAATTCATCGAAGCCTGCAACAAGGAAATGGACGACAAGCGCCTGGCGCTGGGCGTCACCGACGATCTTCTGGAAGTCGATGGCGTCACCCCGGCCATGGCGGTCGCGCTGGGCGAGAATGACGTCAAGAGCCTCGAAGACCTGGCGGGCTGCGCCACCGACGACCTGATCGGCTATTACGAAACCGGCAAGGACAAGGAACGCGTCCGCATCGCCGGCGCCCTGGATGGTTTCAACCTGACCAGCGACGACGCCAACGCCATCATCATGAAGGCGCGCGTCAAGATCGGCTGGATCGAGGAAACGGTTGAAGAAGAAGTCGCCGAAGAAGGCGAAGGCGAGGAGAAGCCGGAAGCCTGATGACCGCTTTGGCCCACGATATGGATGAGACGAACGATAAGCGCAAAGGCTCGCGCGCGGATGCGCGCGAGCGTCGCGATATCGTGTCGGGCACCGTCATGCCCGACAGCCGCCTCATGCGTTTTGTCGCCGGACCTGACGGCGTGGTGGTGCCCGATGCATCCGCCAAGCTGCCGGGCCGGGGCCTTTGGGTTGAATCCTCGCGCAAGGCGGTGCTGGCGGCGGTGGAAAAGAAGCTGTTCTCCCGCGCCGCCAAGGCGCAGGTGACGGCAACCGCCGATCTTGCCGATCGCGCCGAGAAAGCGCTGGTCACCCGCATGCTGGGCGATCTGGGAATCGCGCGGCGCAGCGGCCAGTTGCTGCTGGGCTTTGACAATGTGCTGCGCGGTCTGGAAGGGCCCAAGCCGCCCAGGGCCTTGATCGAGGCCTTTGATGGCGCCCGCGACGGCAAGCGCAAATTGTACGCCGCCGCGCATCGCCTGGAACTGAATTGCGTGGTGATCGAGAGCCTGACCAGCGCCGAATTGGGCTTGGCGCTGGGACGCGAGAATGTGATACATGCCGCCGTCCAGCCGGGCGGTCTTGCCGAACGTTTGACCTTTGATGCGGAACGCCTTTCCGGCTTCCGCCTGCGGACTGAAAGAGATCAATGAGCGATACCGACGAAACAAAACGACCGGGCAAGACGCTCTCGCTGAAGAAGACGGAAACCTCGACCGTCAAGCAGAGCTTCAGCCATGGCCGCACCAAGGCCGTGGTGGTGGAGAAGAAGCGCTCCGCTGCGCCGCCGGCAGCCGCCGCAGCCGCCAAGCCGGCCGCCAAGGCCGTCGAAAAGCCGGTCGTTGCTGCGCCCGCGCCCGCCGCAAAGGCGCCCGCCGCCGAGAAGCCCGCCGCCGCGCCGCGCGGCGTGGTGCTGCGCCAGTTGTCGGACGAAGAAAAAGCCCGCCGCTCAGCCGCGCTGGTCGATGCCCGCGTTTCCGATTCCGAAGCGCGCCGCATCGCCGAACTGGAAGCCCAGCGCCGCGCCCAGGAAGAAGAACAGCTCAAGATCGAGCGCGCCGCCGCCGAACGCCGCAAGCAGGAAGAAGACGCCCGCAAGGTCGCGGAGGATCTGGCCAAGAAGCGCGCCGAGCAGGAAGTCGCGCGCCGCGAAGCCGCCAAGCCCGGCGATGTCGTGCCGGGTGAAGCGCCGCGCCGCCGCCTGGAAAACGAAGAAGAAGAAGAGAGCAGCAAGAAGGGCGGCCCCGGCAAGCCCGGCGCGGCCAAGGTTCCTGCTTCGCCCAAGAAGGTCGAAGGCGAACGCCGCCGCGGCAAGCTGACGGTTACCCGCGCTTTGTCCGACGATGACGAACGCGTGCGTTCGGTCGCGTCCTACAAGCGCCACCTGCAGCGCGTGAACAAGGGTCACCAGCAGCAGCCCGCCGGCCCCGCCGGTCCGCGCGACATCATCGTGCCCGAAACCATCACGGTGGCCGATCTGGCCAACCGCATGGCGCGCCGCACGGTCGACGTCATCAAGGTGCTGATGAAGAACGGCATGATGGCCACGCCCAGCGACGTGATCGATGCCGACACCGCCGAACTGGTCGCTGCCGAATACGGGCATGTCGTGAAGCGTGTTGCCGAATCGGACGTGCTGGACGGCCTGACCGGCGAACAGGATGCGGATGAGCATCTGGTGGCGCGCCCGCCGGTGGTCACGGTCATGGGCCATGTCGACCATGGCAAGACCTCGCTGCTCGACGCGCTGCGCAAGACCGACGTGGTTGCCGGCGAAGCCGGCGGCATCACCCAGCATATCGGCGCCTATCAGGTGCATCTGAAATCCGGCGCCAAGATCACCTTCCTGGACACGCCGGGCCATGCCGCCTTTACCCAGATGCGCGCCCGCGGCGCGAAGGTCACCGACCTGATCATACTGGTGGTGGCGGCCGATGACGGCGTCATGCCCCAGACGGTCGAAGCTATTGCCCATGCCAAGGCGGCGGGCGTTCCGATGATCGTGGCGGTCAACAAGATCGACAAGGGCGACTCCAACCCCAACCGCGTGAAGACCGAACTGCTGCAGCATGAAATCCAGGTCGAGGACATGGGCGGCGAAGTGCAGGTGGTAGAAGTTTCCGCCACCAAGGGCACCAATCTCGACAAACTCGAAGAAGCCATCCTGCTGCAGGCCGAACTTCTCGACCTCAAGGCCAACCCTGACCGCGCCGCCGAAGGCGCCGTGGTCGAAGCCAAGCTGGACAAGGGCCGCGGCCCGGTCGCGACCGTCTTGGTTCAGCGCGGCACGCTCAAGGTTGGCGATATCGTCGTGGCCGGCTCCGAATGGGGCCGCGTGCGCCTGCTGGTCAACGAACGCGGTGAGACGGTCCGCACTGCGGGTCCCTCCACGCCCATCGAAGTGCTGGGTCTTTCGGCGGCGCCGGAAGCCGGTGACGAAATGGTGGTGGTCGAAAACGAAGCCCGTGCCCGCGAAGTCGCGGAATATCGTGGCCGCAAGCGCCGCGAGTCGCGTCAGGCCTCCAATTCACGCCAGACTCTCGATCAGTTGCTCAAGACCCGCGAAGCCGGCGAAAAGCGCCTGCTGCCGCTGGTGATGAAGACCGACGTGCAGGGTTCTAGCGAAGCCATTCAGGGCGCACTGGCCAAGCTGGGCACCGACGAAGTCGGCGCGCAGATTCTGCAGTCGGGCGTGGGCGGCATCACCGAAAGCGACGTCATCCTGGCGCATGCTTCGGGTGCGGCCGTGCTGGGCTTCAATGTCCGCGCCAACAACCAGGCGCGCGACCGCGCCAAGCGCGACGGCGTGGAAATCCGCTACTACAACATCATCTACAACCTGGTGGATGACGTGAAGGCGGCGCTGTCGGGCATGCTGACGCCCGAGACCCGCGAGAAGTTCTTGGGCAATGCCGAAATCCTGGATGTTTTCAACATTTCCAAGGTCGGCAAGGTCGCCGGCTGCAAGGTCACCGAAGGCGTCATGCGCCGCGGCTCCAAGGTTCGCCTGATCCGCGACAATGTCGTGATCCACGAAGGCGAACTCTCCACCCTCAAGCGCTTCAAGGACGAAGTGAAAGAGGTGCAGAGCGGGCAGGAGTGCGGCATGGCCTTCACCAATTATGAGGACATGCAGAAGGGCGACGTCATTGAATGTTTCGATGTCGAAACCATTCAGCGCGCACTGTAATCCTCGTTCCTTGAGGATCGTGTAAATGTCGTCTCGCCGTCCCCCTGGCCGCCCGGACCGTTCTTCCGGCCACCGCACCGGGCGTGCTGACGGACCGCTTGGCCCGTCGCAGCGCCAGTTGCGCGTGGGCGAGGCGTTGCGCCACGCCCTGGCCGAAATCCTCAACCGCAACGAAATCCGCGATCCCGATTTGGACGGCGTGTCGGTGACGGTGACCCAGGTCAAGCCGTCTCCCGACATGCGCTATGCCACGGTCTATTGCGAACCCCTGGGCGGACAGAACGCCAAGGAGATCGTGGCGGCGCTCAATCGCCACAAAGGCTTCCTGCGCGGCGAGATGGGCCACCGCATCACCATGAAGTTCACGCCCGAGCTGCGCTTTGTCGAAGACGAAAGCTTTGCAGAGGCGCTGAAGATCGAGACGATCCTGCGGTCCGACCGCGTCTCCCGCGATCTCGCGGGCAAACAAGACGACGAAGAAGAAGGCTGATGGGTCGCAGGAAGAAGGGCAACCCGGTCCATGGATGGGTCATCCTGGACAAGCCGCTGGGCATGACTTCGACGCAGGCCGTCGGCGCGGTGCGCCGCATCTTCGACGCCCAGAAGGCCGGTCATGCCGGAACTCTCGATCCCATGGCCACCGGCATCCTAGCGATTGCGCTGGGCGAGGCGACCAAGACCGTTCCCTTCGCCATGGACGCGCAGAAGACCTACCGCTTCACCGCCACCTGGGGCGAAAGCCGCGACAGCGACGATGCCGAGGGCAAGGTCACCGGCACCTGCGACCAGCGCCCGACAGCAGCGCAAATCGAGGCCATGCTGCCCCGCTTCACGGGCGCCCTCAGCCAGACCCCCCCGGTCTATTCGGCCATCAAGGTCCAGGGCGAGCGCGCCTATGACCTGGCCCGGGACGGGGAAGAGGTGGTCCTGGAACCCCGCCCGGTGCAGGTGTTCGAGGCCCGGCTGGTGGAAGCCCAAATCGACACAGCGGTGTTCGAAATCCGTTGTAGCAAAGGCACTTACGTCCGGTCCTGGGTGCGCGACATTGCCCTGGCGCTGGGTACTTTGGGGCATGTTTCGACCCTGCGCCGGACCCGGTCAGGGGGGTGGGACGAAAAAGACGCGGTCGGGCTGGATACCCTGACCCCTTTTATGCATAGTCCCGCCGCTTTTGGGTATTTGAGGCCCCTTTCAACCGCGCTGGACGGCATCCCGGCGCTGGCTGTCAGTGGTCCCGATACGGTTCGCATCCGATCCGGCAACCCCATCCTCATCCGCGCGGCGCTGTTCGCAAAAATGAAGGACGGTTTTGGTGACGGCGAGCTCTCCGGTCTGACGGTCTTTCTCAAGGAAGAAGACGGTTCGCCCGTAGCA
The DNA here is from genome assembly GCA_903837555.1 of uncultured Alphaproteobacteria bacterium. Lineage (GTDB taxonomy): Bacteria > Pseudomonadota > Alphaproteobacteria > Micropepsales > Micropepsaceae > Rhizomicrobium. Next base: position 43,675 of record CAILUV010000047.1, on the reverse strand, counting down.
CTGGCCGAAATCGCCGAAGGTGAGCTTCGTCCGTTTCGCGTCTTCAATTTTTCAACGACCTGATGTCCGGAAAAAGAAACCATGATTACGCCTGAACGCAAAAAAGAAGTCGTCGCCGAAAACGCGACGGGCAAGAACGACACCGGCTCGCCGGAAGTGCAGATCGCGATCCTGTCGGAACGCATCACCAACCTCACCGAACATTTCAAGACCCACGCCAAGGACAATCATTCCCGTCGCGGCATGATCAAGATGGTGTCGCTGCGCCGCAATCTGCTGGACTATGTGAAGTCCCGCGATGTGAAGCGCTACGAAAGCATCATCGCCAAGCTGGGCCTGCGCCGCTGAGTTCGCGGCAACCAGAATAAGACACGGCCTCGCGCAAAAGCGTGGGGCCGTGTTTTGCTTTTGCGGGGGATGAGCTTCCGCAAAGGCGGGCTCCATAGGGGAGTCACCGGGAGCGACCACCAATGTGGCGCGACCAAAAGAGGAAGGCCCGGGCGCAATATGGCGGCGGGCACACGAGAGAAGAAGAAACGATGTTCACCATCCACAAAGAAACGTTTGAATGGGGCGGCCGCGAGCTGACCCTCGAAACCGGCAAGATTGCGCGCCAGGCCGATGGTTCGGTTCTGGCCACCTATGGCGAAACCGTTGTCCTGGCCACCGTGGTCGGCGCAGCGAACCCGAAAGAGGGCGTGGACTTTTTCCCGCTCACCGTGAATTACCAGGAACGCTATTACGCCGCCGGCAAGATTCCGGGCGGCTATTTCAAGCGCGAGCGCGGCGCGACGGAACGCGAGACCCTGATCTCGCGCCTGATCGACCGTCCCATCCGCCCCCTGTTCGCCGACGGCTATCGCAACGAGACGCTGGTTGTGGCGCAGGTGCTGAGCCACGACCTGGAAAATGATCCCGATGTGGTGGCGATGATCGCGGTCAGCGCCGCGCTGACCATTTCGGGCCTGCCCTTCAAGGGCCCGATCGGCGCCGCCCGCGTCGGTTATATCGATGGCGAATACAAGTTGAATCCGCCGATCGAAGACATGCCCAATTCCAAGCTGGAACTGGTTGTCGCCGGCACCCGCGACGCGGTGATGATGGTGGAATCCGAAGCCCAGGAACTCAGCGAAGACGTGATGCTGGGCGCCGTGATGTTCGGCCATCAGCAGATGCAGACCGCGATCGACGCTATTATCCGCCTGGCGGAAAAGGCGGCGAAGGCGCCCCGCACCGTGCCCGAAGACGTCCATGCGCCGATGCGCGCCAAGCTGAAGGCGGCCGCCAGCGCCGACCTGGCCAAGGCGTTCCAGCTTCCGATCAAGTTCGAGCGCCGCGATGCGCTCAGCGCCGTGAAGAAGAAGTTCGCCGCCGAATTCGTCGGCGAAGGCGAAGGCAAGGTGCCGGCCACGGTCTATGGCGGCCTGCTGCACGATGTCGAAGCCGATGTGATGCGCAACGCGGTGCTGGACACCAAGAAGCGCGTTGACGGCCGCGACCTGACGACCGTTCGCCCGATCGTGGCGGAAGTCGGCATCCTGCCGCGCACCCATGGTTCGGCGCTGTTCACGCGCGGCGAAACCCAAGCGCTGGTGGTTTGCACGCTCGGCACCGCCGAAGACGAACAGTTTGTCGACAGCCTGGAAGGCACCGGCAAGCAGACCTTCATGCTGCACTACAACTTCCCTCCCTACTCGGTCGGTGAGACGGGCCGCATGGGCGCCCCCGGCCGCCGCGAAATCGGCCATGGCAAGCTCGCCTGGCGCGCCATCCACCCGATGCTGCCCAAGAAGGACGAGTTCCCCTACACCATCCGCGTGGTGTCGGAGATCACCGAATCCAATGGTTCGTCCTCGATGGCGTCGGTGTGCGGCACCAGCCTCGCGCTGATGGATGCCGGCGTTCCCCTGAAGCGCCCCACGGCCGGTATCGCCATGGGACTTATTCTTGAGGGTGATCGTCATGTCGTCCTGTCGGACATCCTGGGTGACGAGGATCACCTCGGGGACATGGACTTCAAGGTGGCCGGCACCGAAGAAGGCATCACCAGCCTTCAGATGGACATCAAGATCTCCGGCATCAACGAGGGGATCATGAAGACCGCGCTGGAACAGGCCAAGGGCGGCCGTCTGCACATCCTGGGCGAGATGAACAAGGCCCTGACCGGCGCCCGCGCAGAGCTGGGCGAACACGCCCCGCGCATCGAGCAGATCAAGATCCCGACCGACAAGATCCGCGACGTGATCGGCACCGGCGGCAAGGTGATCCGCGAGATCGTGGAAAAGACCGGCGCCAAGATCAACGTCGAGGACGACGGCACCGTGAAGGTCGCGTCCAGCGATCATGAAGCGATCAAGGCGGCGATCAAGTGGATCCGCGGCCTGACCGCCGAACCGGAAATCGGCCAGATCTATGACGGCAAGATCGTCAAGGTCATGGACTTCGGTGCCTTCGTGAACTTCTTCGGACCCAAGGACGGTCTGGTGCATGTCAGCGAACTGGCGTCCAGCCGCGTCGCCAACCCCAAGGACGTGGTCAAGGAAGGTCAGGCCGTGAAGGTCAAGCTCTTGGGCTTTGACGATCGTGGCAAGGTGCGCCTGTCGATGAAGCAGGTGGACCAGACCACCGGCGAAGACATCGGCAAGAAGCCGGCCGGCGACGCGCCGCAGGCCTAAAGCCCGCGGTCTTTGCGAAATGAATCAGCCGCCCGGGAAACTGGGCGGCTTTTTCATGACATGTTCAGGCGCACATTGAAGGCGATGCAGATGCGGTCGCCTTCGCCTTCGAATGCCGCCACCGAATGTTCCAGCCAGCTTGGGAACATCAGCAGATCACCTTCCGCCGGTATTTCGGAATGGCGGGTGATCTGCGTGAAAAGCTGGTTCATGTTGGCGCGCGGTCGCGGATCGTAAAACCGGATCTTGCCGTTGGTGCTGGTTTCGCCCTTCGCGCCCGGCGGCACGGCGACGTAATAGACGCCGCTGATATGGGCGGTGGGATGGACGTGCAATTCCTGGCTGTGTCCGGCCTTCAACGAAACGCCCCAGCCCCACAGCATGAAATCGACATTGGTGGGATTGCGCATGCATTCCTGCTCGAACAATAGCTTGGCGTAATCCTGGATTGTGCGGATGAAATGGCTGCGCAGCGTCACCATCGCCGAATGCTGGGCAAAGCGGTTGTTCTCCGCCAGCAGGTCTTCGCGGGTCTGAAAGCCCCCGACATTCGAGGTGCCGGCGACCATGTTGGGACCGGTGGCGGCCAGTTCGGCGATGATGCCGGCAAGCTGGCGGTTCACCTCTTCCATGTTCGGCAGGTGCCGGCGCATGAGCGTGGTTGGATAAAGCGATGTCAGCTGGTCGGCCATGCATGTCCCCGGCATCGCCGGTCGTGCGCCGGCATCAATCCTTGGGGGTTTGCCGCGATCTTGGCCTGCGCTCCCACGGGCCAGACAGCGTTGGGCCGCGCCCAATCGGACACATTTTCCCCCATCCGTGTCCGATCCCGACCGTGCCACCGGGCGGCGTGGCCCGTCAACATGGCGAATAGCGCAATTGCGAGAGGGTCTTAACCTAGAACGGCGGATTTCTTGTGCGCGCGTGGCTCATCGCGTTATTCCTGCGCCATGGCCATCTTCATGCGTCTTGTCAGCCTGGTCCTGATCGTCACCGCGCTCATGCTTTTGGGCGCGGACGCGATCAGCAGCCTGGAACGCGGTGGGGAACTGACGGTGCGCAGCCTGGGCACCATCTGGGGTCTGTTCGACGGCGCGCGTCTGGAAGCTTTCAAAAGCTGGGTGCAGAACCATCAGCCCGGGATGGCGCAGGCGGTCTATTCATTCCTCGCGCTGCCTGGCTGGGCGCCGACCGGCGTGCTGGGTGTCATTCTGGCGTTTGTTTTTGGCAGAAAAACGGGGCCGGAATAGGTAACTCACCATGGCCGGGCGTGACCCGGCCATCCATCTTTCCAGCGGCGCGCTATCGCGCGCTACTGGATGGGCGGCTCAAGGCCGCCCATGGTGAGAGGAAGTTATCTATTCTTTCCCGGAACCCACAGCACATCGCTTTTGCCGCCGTCATTGGCCGCGCGCGCCATCACGAACAATAAGTCCGACAGCCGGTTGGCATAACGCAGCGCCGCCGGGTTGATCGCCGCTTCCGCCGCCAGCGCCACCATCGCCGCTTCGGCGCGCCGCGCGATGGCGCGGGCCAGATGCAGGTGCGCCGCCAGCGCCGTGCCGCCGGGCAGAATGAAAGAGGTCAGCGGCGACAGTTTCTCGATGATGGCGTCGATCTCGTGCTCCAGCCGTTCCACCTGCGCCTCGGCAATGCGCAACGCGCCTTCGCCCTTGCGGCCCTCGTCGGGCGCGGACAGGTCAGCGCCCAGGTCGAACAGGTCGTTCTGGATGCGGGCCAGCGCGGCGCCCAAATCGCCCTGCGCCGCAAGCCGCGCCACGCCGATGGCGCTGTTGGCTTCGTCCACCGCGCCGATGGCGGTGATGCGCGGATGGGTCTTGGAAACACGGCTGCCGTCAGTGAGCCCGGTTTGCCCGGAATCGCCGCCTTTGGTGTAGATTCTGTCTAGTTTTACCACTGGGAAATCCACCCTTGCCGCGCAAATCCTAACTTGTATGATCCCGCCCGTCGCGCGTTTTTAGGTCCTTTTCATGCCTGTCGATGCCCCCGAAATCGTTGAAACCGACAATACCCGCGTCGCCTGTGATGGCGGCGGCGGCGCCCTGGGCCATCCGCGCGTCTATCTGGAGATGGGCGACGAACACAGCGTCGAATGCCCCTATTGCGACAAGCGCTTCGTGCTCAAGGCCGGGGCAACGCATCATTGACCGCTCTGAAAAAGGGCGACCACCTCTATCTGGTTGATGGTTCCGGTTACCTGTTCCGGGCCTATCACGCGCTTCCGCCGCTGACCCGCAAGTCCGACGGCCTGCCGACCGGCGCGGTGTCCGGCTACTGCAACATGCTGTGGAAGCTGCTGGAGGACATGAAAGGTCCGGAGCAGCCGACCCATCTGGCGGTGATTTTCGACGCCAGCGAAAAGACCTTCCGCAACGAAATCTACAAGGAATACAAGGCGCACCGCCCGCCCGCGCCCGAAGACCTGATCCCGCAGTTCCCGCTGGTGCGCGATGCGACCCGCGCCTTCGGCGTCTCCTGTGTCGAGATGAAGGGCTATGAGGCCGACGACCTGATCGCCACCTATGCGCGACTGGCGCGCGAGGCGGGCGCCCGCTGTACCATCATCTCGTCCGACAAGGATCTGATGCAGCTGGTGGTGGACGGCAAGGTCGAATTGCTCGACACCATGAAAAACAGGCGCCTGGCCTCTGCGGAGGTGTTGGAGAAGTTCGGCGTCACCCCCGACAAGGTGGTGCAGGTGCAGGCGCTGGCCGGCGATTCCACCGACAATGTGCCGGGCGTGCGCGGCATCGGCATCAAGACGGCGGCCGAACTGATCAACGCTTACGGCGATATCGAAAGCCTGCTGGCCAGGGCGGGCGAGATCAAGCAGCCCAAGCGCCGCGAAACCCTGATCGAGAATGCGGAAAATGCCCGCATCTCGCTCAAGCTGGTGACGCTGGACGACAAGGTGCCGCTGAAGGAGCAGCCCGACGAATTCGCGGTGCATGAGCCCGACTGCAAGGACCTGATCGCGTTCCTGAAGGCGATGGAATTTGGCACCATCACCAAGCGGGTGGCGGCGCATTTTGACGTTTCTGATCTGGACGGTATCGCCGCGGCGCCGACGGTGGCCAATGTGCTGCCGCCCAAGCCGCAATTGCCAGACCTCGAAGCGGCCGCGCCTGCCGACACTTCGGCCCTGCGCGCGCCGATCAACCACGATGCCTATGTCACGGTGACCGCGGCCAGCGACTTGGACAAGTGGATCGCCCGCGCTGTTGAGGCCGGCACCGTCTGCGTTGATACCGAAACCACCTCGCTGGATGCGATGACCGCCAGTCTGTGCGGCATAAGCCTCGCGGTGGCTCCGGGTGAAGCCTGTTACATCCCTTGCGGTCATCGCAAGGGCGACGGCCTGTCGCTGGACCTGTCGCAGGAACAGGATGGCAAGGACGCCATCGTGCAGATGACCGAAGCCGATGTGCTGGCCCGGCTGAAGCCGCTCCTGGAAGACGACAGCATCCTGAAGGTCGGCCAGAATCTCAAATACGATGCGCTGATATTCCTGCAGCGCGGCATCCGCATCGCTCCCGTCGATGACACCATGCTGATGTCTTACGTGCTGGAAGGCGGGCTGCATGGCCATGGCATGGACGAACTCAGTGCGCTGCACTTGTCGCACACGCCCATCACGTTCGCCGAAGTGACGGGCAAGGGCAAAGGCAAGCTGACATTCGACTGCGTGCCGGTGGCGGACGCCACCAAATATTCCGCCGAGGACGCCGACGTCACCTTGCGCCTGCACATGCTGTTCAAGCCGATGCTGGCATCAAAAGCCAAACGTACCGTTTATGAAACCCTGGAACGGCCGCTGGTGATGGTGCTGGCCGACATGGAGCGCGCCGGCGTCACCATCGACCCGGATATGCTGCGCAAGCTTTCCAACGATTTTGCCAAGCAGCAGGCAATTCTGGAAAGCGAAATCCACAAGCTGGCGGAAAGCGATTTCAACATCGGCTCGCCCAAGCAGCTTGGCGAAATCCTGTTCGACAAGATGAAGATCGAAGGCGGGCGCAAGACCAAGACCGGGGCGTGGTCCACCGACAGCGATGTGCTGGAAGACGTGGCGGCGCAGGGCCATCCCATCGCCACCAAGGTGCTGGAATGGCGCGGTCTGTCCAAACTGCGCGGCACCTATACCGATGCGCTGCCGACCTACATCAACGCCAAGACGGGCCGGGTGCACACCTCCTACGCCATGGCCTCGACCACGACCGGGCGCCTGGCCTCCAGCGATCCCAACCTGCAGAATATTCCGGTGCGCACCGAGGAAGGCCGCCGCATCCGCCAGGCCTTCATTGCGGCCAAGGGCGCCAAGCTTATCAGCGCCGACTACAGCCAGATCGAGCTGCGGTTGTTGGCCCATATCGCCGACATTCCCGAGCTGAAAAAGGCCTTTGCCGACAATCAGGACATTCACGCCATGACGGCGTCGGAAATCTTTGGCGTGCCGCTGAAGGAGATGACGCCGGAAATCCGCCGCCGCGCCAAGGCGATCAATTTCGGCATCGTCTACGGCATCTCAGGCTTTGGCCTGGCCAACCAGCTCGGCATTCCCCAGGGCGAAGCCAGCGATTACATCAAGAAATACTTCACGCGCTTCCCGGGCATCCGCGACTATATGGAAGACACCAAGCAGTTCGCCCGCACCCATGGCTTCGTCGAAACCCTGTTCGGGCGGCGCATCCATATCCGCGAGATCAATTCCAAGGTTCAGGGCTTCCGCGCGGGCGCCGAACGCGCCGCCATCAACGCGCCGATCCAGGGCGCCGCCGCCGACATCATCCGCCGCGCCATGGTGCGCCTGCCGGGCGCGCTGGAAAAGGCAAAGCTGAAAGCCACCATGCTGCTGCAGGTGCATGACGAACTGATCTTTGAAGCGCCCGACAAGGATGTCGACAAGGCGTCGAGCCTGATCAAGTTGATCATGGAAAAGGCAGCGCTGCCCGCCGTCGAAATCTCAGTGCCGCTGGTGGTCGACGCCCGCGCTGCCGACAATTGGGACGCCGCGCACTAATCAATTCTCCATGGCCGGGCCCATCCTCAAATTGAAGAAGCCGGCCATCCAACTTTCTTTCCGTGCAGATGTCGCGATAGATGGGCGGGTCAGGCCCGCCCATGGTGAGCAGTTAGGCCGCGATACTTTTCAAGCCTGTCTCGGCGGTGATACCCGCCTTGCCCAGCGTTTCGATAAGTTCGGCCATCAGCTTTTCGCTGTTGGGCGCCGCCCCGTCCTTGGTCTGGGCGGCGATATAGCCGGTCAGGAAGCCGGGCTGAGACAGATAGCCCAGGATCATCTCCCGCGCCTTGGCCGACAGCGCGCCTTCGGTCAGCACCCCGCCGGTCGCCAGTCGCAGCAGGGTCTGGGCCTTTTCCACCGGGTTGGTGGTGCGGCCGGAGATGGATTCGAACAGCTTGCCGCGTGCTTCCATCGCCACGGCCAGCGCATCCATCTTGCCGGCGATTTCCTCGCGGGTGACATCGACAAAACCGCTGCGGCGCACGCGCGACTGCAACTGCGCCAGGCGCTGCAACCGCTGCAGCAAAGGCAGCTTGGGGTTCTGGAAATGATTCTCGAACGCCGCCGAAGTCAGAACCGGCAGCACAAAGCTGGCCAGTTGCCGCTTGTTTTCCACGCCGATGATGTTGTCCTCGACGAACAGGATGCGGTCCAGCTTGTCGTCCGGCGCGGCCTCGGCGATATGCCCGCCCAGCGCTTCCTGCGTCACCAGGCGCTTGGAGCGCAGGGTAAAGGCCGCGACCAGGTCTTCGTGACTCAGATACTTGCCCACGCCCATCACCAGCCGGTTGGCGATGCTGCGTAGCGCCTTCAGCTCGTCGACCATGTTGTCGGGGCACAGGCGCTTGTTGCTCTTGAACTCCGCCACGATGCGGTTGGCCACGGCGGTGCGCGCTTCGGGCAGGCTGTCGGCGGCGAAATTCTGGGTCAGGGCGGCAAGACCGCTCTTGGCGTCGTCCGGCGCTTTTCCCAGGAACAGCGACACCAGATTGCTCAGGGCGCCGGCGAGATTCTCGCTCTTTCCCATCAGTTCGTGCAGCGCCGCAGAGCCATTGAGAATTTCGGCCAGGATGGCATCGATCGACGACAGCACGAGCTTGCGCGGCGCATCTTCGGATGGCGCTTTTTCCATCACCGTGATCAGCAGCAGGACTTTCTCATCCCAGCCGCGCGCGTCCTTCAGATGCTGCGCCAGCGCGCCGTTGAAGATGTAAGAGGCATCGCCCTGTCCCGCCATCTTAGTGGCCAGTTCGGCGAACTGTTCGGGGTGCGGGTTCGGGAACAGACCCTTGCGCTGATCGCGATACACGCGATTGAAAGCCTGGGTGGTCAGCTCGTTCAGGCTTTTGACGATCTGCTGCACCGGCGTGGTGGTCGAGGCGGCCTGCGCCACCGCCACTTTCTGGATGGCGTGCTGATAGACCGTGCCGGTGGCTTCCAGCTTTTCCAGCATGTCGGCGCGGTGGATCAGCTCGGTGATGGTGATCTTGTTGCGCGAAAGATAATCGGCCAGCAGCCGGCTCATGGTGGCGCGGGCGTGATAGGAATACAGATCGTCCGGCTTGAAGCAGGGCAGGGCATGCGGCGCGTCTTCCTGCGCCGGCTCAACCTTCACCTGGTTGTGGCCCTCTTCGAAAATCTTGAGGGTCAGATAGTCGCCGGTGTCGTCGTTGTAGGTTTCCTTGACCACCTTGACGCCGGTGGCCTTCTCGGCGGCCATCAGCTCCTGCGCCATGGTGATGGCGCCGTCGCGGGTCGAGACGACCTCGTGCAGCGTCCAGCCGCCCTTGGCGCCGACCCGGCGGAAAACCTCGTAATGAATTTCGCGTGCCATGGTGCCCCTTGATGAGGCCATGGTGCCGCAAAGCCTTTTAAATGGCGGTTAAGCCTGATCGCCGATCTGGCGGATTGTGGGGGCGGACCCGCACAAGGGGCAGGCCGGGTCGGGAGCCAGCCGGGCGGTGCGAAATTCCGCGCTAAGTGCTTTGTAACTCAGGATTTTTCCCGCCATCCCGGTGCCCAGTCCGGCGACTTCCTTCAGCACTTCCAGCGCCTGCAGCGACCCCATCACCCCGGCGGCGGCCCCCAGCACCCCGGTTTGCGAGCAGGAGGGCACGGTGCCGGGCGGCGGGGGCGCGGGGAACAGGCAGCGATAGCAGGGGCAGCCCTTGTCGAACGCCTTGTAGGTGGAAAGCTGGCCTTCGAACTCGGTCACCGCCGCCGACACCAAGGTCTTCTTCGCAAAGAAGCAGGCATCGTTGAGCAGGAATCGGGTGGCGAAATTGTCCGACCCGTCCGCCACGATGTCGTAGCCGTCGATCAGCGCCATCACGTTGGACGCATCCAGCCGGGTCTGATGGATGTTGATCTGAACCCCGGGATTCAAGGCTTTCAGCGCTTCGCCGCCGGCTTCGACTTTCGGGCGACCAACATCGGAAGTGCGAAACAGGATCTGGCGCTGCAAATTGGACAGGCTGACCGCATCGTCATCCACCAGCCCCAGCGTGCCGACGCCCGCGGCGGCCAGGTACAGCGCTGCCGGGCTTCCCAGCCCGCCTGCGCCCACCATCAGCACGCGCGCGCTTCTGATCTTCGCCTGGCCCACGCCGCCCACTTCCCGCAACACCAGGTGGCGGGCATAGCGGTCGAGGTCGTCGTCGCTCAGCATGGCGATTTGCTTACGGCCAAACCGCCGGCCGCGCCACACCGTGACAACAGGTCACCCATGTATGCAGGGCAAGTACCGCCAATAATCTGATTTTAAACAGAAATTTGTCCTGAGTTCCATCTTGTATACATTTGTGACACCGCCGCCCGCCCGCTAAGACAGGGGCAGATTTTCGCTGGAGCATTTGTCATGTCCGACACCGCGCACGGCCTTGGCCGTCATGGCTTTCGCAATCTGAAATCCGTGAACTGGAATCTGGGCGCGGCCGCGCTCTACGAAGAAGCGGTGCGCCGGGGCGAAGGCCACGTCGCCAAGAACGGCCCGCTGGTGGTGCGCACCGGCATCCATACCGGGCGTTCGGCGGGCGACAAGTTCGTGGTGCGTGACGACAGCACCGAAAGCCAGGTGTGGTGGGACAACAACAAGGCGATGAGCCCGGCGCAGTTCGATGCGCTGTATGCCGACATGATGGCCCATGCCGAAGGGCGCGAGCTGTTCGCCAAGGACCTGTTCGGCGGCGCCGACCTGACTCATCGGATTAGTGTGCGTGTGGTCACCGAATATGCCTGGCACTCGCTGTTCGTGCACCAGTTGCTGATCCGCCCGACGGCGGAAGAGCTGAAGGGCTTCGACCCGGAATTCACCATCATCGACCTGCCCAGCTTCAATGCCGATCCGGCCCGGCATGGCTGCGTCAGCCAGACCGTGATCGCGGTGAACTTCGCCAAAAAAAGTGATCCTGATCGGCGGCACCTCTTACGCTGGTGAAATGAAGAAGTCGGTCTTCACCATCATGAATTACCTGCTGCCGTCCAAGCGGGTCATGTCGATGCATTGCTCGGCCAATGTCGGCGCGAACGGCGAATCGGCCATATTTTTCGGGCTTTCCGGCACCGGCAAGACCACGCTGTCGGCCGATGCGTCGCGCACCCTGATCGGCGATGACGAACATGGCTGGAGCGAGAACGGCATCTTCAATATCGAAGGCGGCTGCTATGCCAAGGTGATCCGCCTCAGCCGCGAAGCCGAACCGGAAATCTTCTCGACCACCGAACGTTTCGGCACGGTGCTGGAAAATGTGGTGATGGACGAAGGCACTCGCGAGCTGGATCTGGACGACGCGACGCACGCGGAAAATACCCGCGCCGCTTATCCGATCGATTACATCCCCAATGCCAGCGCCACCGGCCGCGCCGGGCACCCCAAGAATGTGATCATGCTGACGGCCGATGCCTTTGGCGTGTTGCCGCCCATCGCCCGGCTGACCCCGTCACAGGCCATGTACCACTTCCTGTCCGGCTTCACCGCCAAGGTGGCCGGGACCGAGAAGGGTCTGGGCAAGGAACCGCAGCCGACCTTCTCGACCTGCTTTGGCGCTCCCTTCATGCCGCGTCATCCCTCGGAATACGGCAACCTGCTGCGCGCCCTGATCGCCGAGCACCAGTCCGACTGCTGGCTGGTCAATACCGGCTGGACCGGCGGCGCCTTCGGCACCGGCAGCCGCATGCCGATTGCGGCCACCCGCGCCCTGCTGAATGCGGCTCTGAACGGCACCCTGGCCAATGTCGAAATGCGCATCGACCCCAACTTCAAGTTCCGGGTGCCGGTCGCCGTGCCGGGTGTAGACGCGGCGATCCTCAATCCGCGCGACACCTGGGCTGACAAGGCCGCCTATGATGCCCAGGCCCGCAAGCTGGTTGGCATGTTCCGCGACAACTTCAAGAAGTTCGAAGCCCATGTCGGGGCCGATGTGCTGCAGGCTGCGCCCCAGCTCGCTGAAGCTGCTGAATAATCAACGACTTACCGCGCAACATGGGGTGCAGCAATTTTCTGATGCTGCACCCTTTTTGCTGCAGCATAAGGCGCAGCAAAACGCCGCTTTGGGCCGCTAGGAGCCTCGTCTAGGTTGCGCGCATGACCACACAAGACCTTCAGAATCAGGCCATGGCGCTGCACCAGCAGGGCAAGCTGGCCGAGGCCGAAACCCTCTACCGCCAGGTGCTGGCGGCGGGGGCTGATTACCGGGCCCAGTATCTTTTGGGCGTGCTGCTCTACCAGCAGCAGCGCGGCGACGAGGCGCTGGCCGCTGTGGAAGCGGCGCTGGTCCTCAATCCGGGGGCGGTGGAGTCGCTGATGCTGCGCGGGGTGATCCGGCAGGCCATGGGCCGGGCGGATGACGCGCTGGCGGATTTCACCGACGCCGCCACAGCAGCGCCCGGCATGGTCGAGGCCTGGTACAATCAGGGCGTGGCGCTCGCCGGGCTGAGCCGGGGCGAAGAGGCGGTCGCCGCCTATGACCGGGCCCTGGCGCTGAAACCGTCCGCCGCCATCTGGGCCAACCGCGGCGCGGTGCTGACCGACCTCAAACGCTTTGCCGAAGCCTTGGACAGCAGCGACCAGGCCCTGGCGCTGGATGTCTCGTTCCCCGCCGCCCTGTTCAACCGCGGCACCGCGCTGCTGGAATTGCAGCGCTATGCGGATGCGGTTGCGGCCTTCGACCAGCTTCTGACCCGCGCGCCTGATGATCACCAGGCCTGGAACAATCGCGGCGCGGCGCTGCATGGCCTCAAGCGCTTTGATCCGGCGCTGGAAAGCTATGACCGCAGCCTAGGCTTGCGCCCCGATTACGTCCCGGCGTTGAAAAATCGGGGCATGGCGCTGGCGGCGGCGAAACGGTTTGACGAGGCGGTGGCGAGCTTTGATCGCGCGCTGGAATTGTCGCCGCAGGACGCGGACATCCGCAAACTGCGCGACGACACGCTCAAGCAGCGTGCCTGATTAGTTTTTGCGGTAGATCCACACCCGCGCGGGCGGGATGTTGGCCCAGATCAGCGCGGCGCGATTGACGCTGCAGCCCGGCGGGGCTTCGACCGGCGCCTGGGTGCCATAGGAAAACTGGATCACGGGCGCGCCATGTTCCAGCCGGTCAATCAGGCCGGCCATGTAGCTGTTGCGCAAGGTTACCGGGAAATTCAGCAGGGGCAGGCCGGACACGATGGCGGCATAGGGTTCGCCATGCCGGTTGCCCAGGGTGCGTTCCAGGTCGAAGGCATCGCCCTGCACCACATGGGTGCGCGGGAATTTGTGCGCCAGATGCGATGCCATCTCGGCGTCATATTCGATCAGCGTCAGCCGCTCGGGCGCGATGCCGCGCTCCAGAATGGCCTGGGTGATGACGCCGGTGCCGGGGCCGAGCTCCAGGATTGGGCCGGTGCGATGCAGGTCGATGCCGGCCGCGATGGCGCGGGTCAGCGCCGGGCTGGACGGCACGATGGCGCCGACATTTTTGGGACGGGTGATCAGCGCCTTGAGAAAACGCAGGTTGTCGGCAAGGGCGAAGGTCTGGTCGGTCAAGGCACACACCGTGAGGGAGGGGCGGACTTTAAGCTGAAAAGGCGTTGGGGCGAAACTCTTGACTTGGCGAAAAACGCCCTTGTTTTCGGGGTTTAGGCCGCCGGACCGCCGCTCCAGAACTCCTTGAGGCGCGACAGGAAGCCTTCGCATTCCGGCTGTGTCCCGGTCTGGCTTTCGGTGTCGAACTCCCGCAGCAATTCCTTCTGGCGCTTGCTCAGCTTGACCGGGGTTTCCACCGCCAGTTCGACATACAAGTCGCCCCGCTGGGCGCTGCGCAGCACCGGCATGCCCTTGCCCTTGAGACGGAACTGACGCCCTGGCTGGGTGCCTTCGGGGATCACCACCTTGGCGCGGCCGCCGTCCAGCGTCGGCACTTCGATGCTGCCGCCCAGCGCGGCGGTCACGAAGGACACCGGCGCGCGGCAATGCAGGTCATGGGCATCGCGCTGGAAAATGGGATGCTCGGCGACGCCGAGGAAAATATACAGATCGCCCGGCGGGCCGCCATTGACCCCGGCGGCGCCTTCGCCCGACAGGCGGATGCGGGTGCCTTCTTCCACGCCCGGCGGCACATCGACATTCAATGTGCGCTCCTTCTGCACAAGGCCCGCGCCACGGCAGGCCTTGCAGGGATGGCGCACGATCTTGCCGCTGCCGCGGCAGGACGAACAGGTGCGTTCGATGGTGAAGAAGCCCTGCGTCGCGCGCACCTTGCCGTGACCGGCGCAGGTCGGACAGGTTTCCGGGCTGTGGCCGGGTTCGGCGCCGCTGCCCGAACAGGGCTCGCACGCCACCTGCGTCGGCACGCGGATTTCGGCGCTGCGCCCGGTAAAGGCCTCTTCCAGCGTGATGTCGAGATTGTAGCGAAGGTCCTCGCCGCGATTCTGGCGCTTGCCGCGCCCCCCCATCATCTGGCCGAAGAAATCCTCGAACACGTCGCCAAAGCCGCCGGCGAAATCGCCGAACGGATTGCCGCCGCGCCCGCCGGCCGCGCCCATGCCGTTTTCGAAAGCGGCGTGGCCGAAACGGTCATAGGCGGCGCGCTTCTGATCGTCCTTCAGGACGTCATAGGCCTCGTTGATTTCCTTGAATTTGACTTCGGCGGTGTGGTCGTCGGGATTGCGGTCGGGATGAAACTTCATCGCCAGCTTGCGGTAAGCCGATTTCAGGGCATCGCCGTTGGCACCCTTCTCGACTTCCAGACACTCGTAATAGCAGCGCTTCATCGACACATCCGCCCCCGGACTCACTCAACACGTCCTACGCAAACAAAGCGGCCCTCCGCGCTTTGGCGCGGAGGGCCGGAGCTGGTTAGGCAGCGCCCTTGTTATTGTTGTTGTCGTCGACTTCCTCGAAGTCGGCATCAACCACATTGTCGTCCGGCTTGTTGCCCGCGCCATCGGCGGCGGCATCGGCAGCGGCGCCTTCGGACTGCTGCGCCTTGTACATCGCCTCGCCCAGCTTCATCGAAGCCTGGGCCAGCGTGTTGGTCTTTTCCTTGATGTCTTCGGCGTCATCGCCCGACAGCGCGCTCTTCAGCGCCAGGATGCCGGCTTCGATGGCGGTCTTTTCTTCCGGACCGACCTTGTCGCCATGCTCGCTCATCGCCTTTTCGGTCGAATGGATCAGCGCGTCGCCCTGGTTCTTGGCTTCGACCACTTCGCGGCGCTTCTTGTCCTCGGCAGCGTGGCTTTCGGCTTCCTTGACCATCTTCTGGATGTCGGCGTCCGACAGGCCGCCCGACGCCTGGATGCGGATCTGCTGCTCCTTGCCGGTGGCCTTGTCCTTGGCGGTGACGCTGACAATGCCGTTGGCATCGATGTCAAACGTGACTTCGATCTGCGGCACGCCGCGCGGCGCGGGCGGAATGCCCTGCAGGTCGAACCGGCCGAGGCTCTTGTTGTCCGCCGCCATTTCGCGTTCGCCCTGGAACACGTTGATAGTGACGGCGCCCTGATTGTCTTCGGCGGTCGAGAAGATGTTGCTCTTCTTGGTCGGGATGGTGGTGTTGCGGTCGATCAGGCGGGTGAAGACGCCGCCCAGGGTCTCGATGCCCAGCGAAAGCGGGGTGACGTCGAGCAGCAGCACGTCCTTGACTTCGCCCTTCAGCACGCCGCCCTGGATGGCGGCGCCGATGGCGACCACTTCATCGGGATTGACGCCCTTGTGCGGCTCCTTGCCGCCAAAGATCTGCTTCACGGCTTCCTGCACCTTGGGCATGCGGGTCATGCCGCCGACCAGAATGACTTCGTCGATCTGGCCCGCGGTGACGCCGGCATCCTTCAGCGCCTGCTTCACCGGGCCGACGGTCTTCTGGATCAGGTCGTCGACCAGCTTTTCCAGCGTGGCGCGGGTGATCTTGATGGTGAGATGCTTGGGACCGGACGCGTCCGCCGTGATGAAGGGCAGGTTCACTTCGGTCTGCTGGGCGCTCGACAGTTCGATCTTGGCCTTTTCGGCGGCGTCCTTCAGGCGCTGCAACGCCAGGCGGTCGTTGCGCAGGTCGATGCCGTTTTCCTTCTTGAACTCGTCGGCCAGGAAGCCAACCAGGCGATGGTCAAAGTCTTCGCCGCCCAGGAAGGTGTCGCCATTGGTCGACTTCACTTCAAACACGCCGTCGCCGATTTCCAGCACGGACACGTCGAAGGTGCCGCCGCCAAGGTCGTACACGGCGATGGTGCCGCTGGACTTCTTGTCGAGGCCGTAAGCCAGCGCCGCGGCGGTGGGTTCGTTGATGATGCGCAGCACGTCCAGGCCGGCGATCTTGCCGGCGTCCTTGGTGGCCTGGCGCTGGGCGTCGTTGAAATAGGCCGGAACGGTGATGACGGCCTGGGTGACCTTTTCACCCAGATGCGCCTCGGCCGTTTCCTTCATCTTCTGCAGGATGAAGCCGGAGACTTCCGAGGGCGAATATTTCTTGCCTTCGCGGCCCGCGACCCAGGCGTCGCCATTGTCGGCCTTGACGATCTTGTAGGGCACCATGCCGATGTCCTTCTGGGTCATCGGATCGTCGAAGCGGCGCCCGATCAGGCGCTTGATGGCGAAGAAGGTGTGTTCGGGATTGGTAACCGCCTGGCGCTTGGCGGGCTGGCCGATCAGGCGCTCGCCATCCGGCGCGAAAGCCACAATGGACGGGGTGGTGCGGGCGCCTTCCGCATTCTCGATGACCTTGGGGGCTGAGCCTTCCATGACCGCCACGCAGGAGTTGGTGGTGCCAAGGTCGATGCCGATTACTTTAGCCATGACAGTTCCTCTTATCGGGCATGGGCTGCGAGACCCCGAAGGCGTCTTGGCCCCATCCCATTGAATTCTTTGACAAAATCAGGTTCTGGCGAAAGCCCATGCTGACCTATGGGGGTATATAGGGAGCCCCCTGACGATTGCCAAGCCTTTGGCCGGATTCAGCGATTTGGGGCTTAAGGATTGAGCTCCCAGAACCGCCAGTTCAGCAGGGTCGCAAAGGACGTCCAGGCCAAGTATGGCACCAGCAGCCAGCCGGCGACCTGGTCCCGCCGCCAGAACAGCAGCAGCGTGTAGAGGATGGCTAGGTCCAGCAGCACGATTTCGACAAAGGCGGCCCCGATGCGGTGCATGCCGAAGAAGATGATGCTCCAGGCGAAGTTCAGCGCCAGTTGCAGACACCAGGCCAGCATCTCGGTGGAGCGCATGCCGGTGATGCGCCACACCCGCCAGGCCGCCACCGCCATCATCACATACAGCGTGGTCCAGACCGGGCCGAACACCCAGTTGGGCGGGGTTATGGAGGGCTGGTTGAGCTGGGCATACCAGGTGGGAATGTTGGGCTGGGTGAAAAAGCTGCCCAAAGCCCCGATCACCAGCGTCGCCAGCACGAAGAACAACAACGGGCGGCGGGTCTTTGCGTCCATCGGACCGGTGATCATGGGCTCTCCACACAATTGCCTAACTATCGTCAGTCTATGGCGGGCGGTGATTTGCCGCCAGAGAACAAGAATACCGGGGGGACGCTGGACATGGAACGCATCAAGGAGCTGGCGCGTGCCATTGTTTTCGCTCTTGTCGGGTATCGCCCCCAGCACGTCACCCCCGAAATGTGGGACCGGGAGTATCGCGACGGCCAGTGGGAATATCTGCGCAAGATGGACAGCATTGCCGGGCTGGTCTCGATCCTGGGCTATTGCGATTTTCTGAAGCCTGCCTCGATCCTGGATGCGGGCTGCGGCGAAGGCCTGCTGGCCGAGAAGCTCAAGCTCCTGCCCTACAAATCCTATCTGGGCATGGATGTGTCCAGGGAAGCCATCGCGCTGGCGACCCAGAATCTGGGCGACGCGCGCAGCCAGTTCGTGGTGGCCGATGCCTGGCTGTTCGATACGCCGGAACGGTTCGACGTCATCGTCTTCAACCAGAGCCTTTATTATCTCACCGATCCGGCGGGCATCCTGAAGAAGTATCGCGCGCTGCTGAATCCGGGCGGACGCATCATCGTTTCGATGGTCGACAATGCCCGCACCCGCGCCGTGTGGCGGCTGATCGACCCGGTGTTCGGCATCGAGGACGCCATGACGACGACGCAGGGCAAGGGCACTGTCGTCACCAAGGTGATGCGGACGGACTGATCAACCGGGCTGGCGGGCTGCGTGATCGGCCAGTACCTGCGCCATCGCCGCCGACAATTTCTTGGCGAAGGCGATGTGCAGGAATTCGTTGGGGCCGTGGGCGTTGGCATGCGGCCCCAGCAATCCCGTCACCACGAACTGGGTGCCGGGGAATTTCTCACCCAGCATCGCCATGAAGGGGATCGAGCCGCCTTCGCCCTGATAGGCAACCGGTTTGCCGAACGCGGCGTTGCTGGCCTTGTTGAGTGACGCTTCCAGCCAGGGCGCCAGCGCCGGCGCGTTCCAGCCATTCTCGCCGCGCGGCGCATCGAAGGTCACTTCGGCGTCGTAGGGCGGATTGTCTTCCAGCACCTTCTTCATCGCGACGCGCGCTTTTTCCGCATCGCCGGTCGGCGGCACGCGCAGGCTGAACTTGGCGGTCGTGTAGGGCAGCAGCACGTTGCCGCCATCGGCGGGCAGCGGATAGCCTTCCATGCCGGTGACGGAAAGCTGCGGCCGCCAGGTCTTTTGCAGGATCAGCTCAGCGCCATCGGCCATCACGGGCCGGGTGTTGCCGTGGAAAGGCAACTGCTTCCAGACCTCATCGCCAAGGATTTCCGCAGCCTGCTTGGCCTGGGTCTGGCGCTCCTGCGGGATTTCGACCGACAGTTCGGGCAGCAGCATGCGGCCCGTTTCGACATCCTCGATGCGCGCGATCAGGCTGCGCAGGATGCGGAAGGATGATGGCACGATGCCGCTGGCGGCGCCTGAATGCACGCCTTCGGTCAAGACGCGCACGGTGAGGTTGCCGATCACCATGCCGCGCAGTGACGTGGTGAGCCACAGCTGGTCGAAATTGCCGCTGCCGGAATCCAGGCAGACGACCAGATCGGGCGTGCCGATCCGCGCTGCCAGATGGTCGATATAAAAGGGCAGGTCGGGCGAACCGGATTCTTCACTGGCCTCGATGATGATGACGACGCGACCGTGCTGGATGCCTTGCTCTTTCAGCGCCAGCAGCGCGGCGATGGACGCGAACATGGCGTAACCGTCATCAGCGCCGCCACGGCCATACAGCTTGTCGCCCTTGCGCAGCGGCACCCACGGGCCAGTGCCTTCGGCCCAGCCCAGCATTTCCGGCTGCTTGTCGAGATGGCCGTACATCAAGACGGTGCCAGGCGCCTCGCCGGGAATCTCGATGAAGATCAGCGGCGTGCGGCCCTTCAGCCGCACGACTTCCAGCTTGCTGCCGGGAGGCTGCGCTAGCTTGCCCTTGGCCCAGTCCGCGAACATGGTCACGGCCTGTTCCATGTAGCCGTGCTTTTCCCAATCCGCGTCGAAGGCGGGGCTCTTGTTGGGAATCCTGATATAGTCGGTCAGCGCCGGGATGATCTCGTCTTCCCAGATCCGCTCCATGAACGCGGTTACTTTTTCGAACTGCATCAGCGGTTGATATCATAGGCCGCGATGACAGCGGCGTTATAAATCTCGCTCATCTTGGCGCCCAGCGGGGCGATCTGCACCGACTTTTCCAGGCCCACCAGCATCGGACCCATCACGCTTGCCCCGCCCATCTGCTGCAGCAGCTTGGTCGAGATTGAAGCGGAATGGATCGCCGGCATGATCAGCACATTGGCTGTGTCGGTGATGCGGGCGAAGGGATAGAGCGCCAGCTTGTCCTTGTCCAAGGCAACGTCGATCGCCATTTCGCCGTCATACTCGAAATCGACGCCGCGATTTTCCAGCACCTGCACCGCTTCGATGATGCGTTCGCTGCGTTCGCTGCGCGGGAAGCCGAAGGTGGACGAGGCCAGCAGCGCGACGCGCGGCGTCAGGCCGAAGCGCCGTGCGGCGGCAGCGGCCTGGATCGCAATGTCGGCCAACTGTTCGGCGGTGGGCATTTCTGTCACCGCCGTGTCGGCGATCAGGACCACGCGGCCCTTGGCGAAAATCGCCTGGATGCCGATGGGGCGCTGGCTCGCCGGCGGGTCCAGCACGGTGCGCACATCGGTCAGCGCGGTGGCGTAATTGCGGGTCACGCCCGTTACCATCGCATCGGCATCGCCCGCCTTGAGCATGGAGGCGGCATAGATGTTGCGGTCATTGGTGACCATGCGCACCGCGTCACGGTGCAGCCCGCCGCGCCGCTGGATGCGCTTGTACAGCGCGTCGATATAGCTGGCGGCATCCTGCGCCGAGTGCGGCACGCGGATTTCCAGCAGATTTTCGTCCAGCCCGGCTCGCTTGAGGCCCTGCTTCACGATGTCGGTGCGGCCAACCAGAATGGCCTTGCCCATGCCGGAATTCTGGAAGGCGGCGGCGGCGCGGATCACCGAATTCTCTTCGCCTTCGGCGAACACGACGCGCTTGGGATTGGCGCGCACCGCATTGTTGACCATCTGGAACAGGCCGGCGCTGGGGTCCAGGCGCGCGGACAATTCATACTGATAGGCATTCAGGTCGGCGATCTGCTTTTGCGCCACGCCGCTCTTCATCGCCGCTTCCGCCACCGCCGCCGAAACCTTGGAGATCAGGCGCGGATCGAAGGGCGAGGGAATGATGTATTCGGGGCCATAGACCGGGCGGGCGCCGCGATAGGCGGCGGCGACTTCGTCCGGCACATCCTCGCGCGCCAGCGCCGCGATGGCTTCGGCGGCGGCAATTTTCATCTCTTCATTGATGGTGGTGGCCCGCACGTCCAGCGCGCCGCGGAAGATGTAGGGGAAGCCCAGGACGTTGTTGACCTGGTTGGGATAGTCGCTGCGCCCGGTGGCGACGATCACGTCGCCGCGCACGGCCTTGGCGTCTTCGGGGGTGATTTCCGGATCGGGAATGGCCATGGCGAAAATGATGGGCGAGGCCGCCATGGATCGCACCATGTCGGGCGTCAGCGCGCCCTTGGCCGACAGGCCCAGGAACACGTCGCAGCCGACCATCGCATCGGTCAGCGTGCGCGCTTTTGTTTCCACCGCGTGCGCCGACTTCCACTGGTTCATGCCGTCGGTGCGGCCGCGATAGACCACGCCCTTGGTGTCGCACAGGATGACATTGTCGCTTTTCACGCCCATCGATTTGAGCAATTCGATACAGGCGATGCCGGCGGCGCCCGCGCCGTTGCACACCACCTTCAGGTCTTCCAGCTTGCGGCCCGTCAGGTGGGCGGCGTTGATCACGCCGGCGGCGCTGATGATGGCGGTGCCGTGCTGATCGTCATGGAACACCGGAATGTCCATCAGCTCGCGCAGGCGTTCCTCGATGATGAAACAGTCGGGCGCCTTGATGTCTTCCAGGTTGATGCCGCCGAAGCTGGGGCCCAGATAGCGCACGGCATTGATGAACTGCTCGACATCCTTGGTGTCGACTTCCAGGTCGATGGAGTTGACGTCGGCAAAGCGCTTGAACAGCACCGACTTGCCTTCCATCACCGGCTTGGAGGCCAGCGCGCCCAGATCGCCCAGGCCCAAAATCGCAGTGCCGTTGGAGATCACCGCCACCAGATTGCCGCGCGTGGTGTATTCCCAGCCCAGGTCCGGATTCTCGGCGATGCGCAGCACCGGCACCGCCACGCCCGGCGAATAGGCGAGGCTGAGGTCACGCTGGGTCGCCATCGGCTTGGTGGGATTGACCTCCAGCTTGCCGGGCTTGGCGCCGGCGTGAAAGGCAAGGGCTTCTTCGTCGGTGAAAGTCGGGCGTGACATATGTTTCCCTGCCTGGTGCGTTCGTTTTGGGTGGATTTTCCACAGAATAACAACTCGCCCGCGCTTTGCACGAAGCTTCGATGACGCGCCTTCTGTTAGGGTTGCCGCATGAGCGAGATGGACCTCGGTATACAGGCAGATGTCAGTGGGGCGGGCGACGCCACCCCCATGATGGCGCAATATCTCGCGCTCAAAGCGGCGCATGCGGACTATTTGCTGTTCTACCGCATGGGCGACTTCTACGAACTCTTCTTCGCGGACGCAGCAAAAGCCGCCGAAGCGCTCGACATCGCGCTGACCAAGCGCGGCAAGCATCAGGGCGAAGACATCCCCATGTGCGGCGTGCCGGTGCATGCCGCCGAGCCCTATCTGGAAAAGCTGATCCGCAAGGGCCACCGCGTCGCGGTGTGCGAGCAGGTCGAAGATCCGGCCGAAGCCAAGAAGCGCGGCTCCAAGTCGGTGGTGAAGCGCGAGGTGGTGCGGCTGGTCACCCCCGGCACGCTGACCGAGGATTCCCTGCTGGAAGCGCGGGCCGCCAACCTGCTGGTGGCGCTGGGCCGCAGCGGCGCGGATTTCGCCATCGCATCCGCCGACATGTCGACCGGCGAATTTTCCGTGGCGGCAGTCAGCCTGAACGAGATCGCCACCGAACTGGCGCGATTGTCGCCGCGCGAGCTGCTGGTCCCCGATGCGCTGCTGGCGCAGGAAGAATTTTCGGCGCTGTTCAAATCCCTGGGCGCGGCGTTGTCGCCGCTGCCGGGCAGCCGGTTTGATTCCGCCAATGGCGAGCGCGCTCTGAAGGCGCATTACAACATGCTGTCGCTGGACGGGCTGGGCGCGTTCGGCCGCGCCGAACTGTCGGCGGCGGGTGCGCTGATCGCCTATCTGGAACTGACGCAAAAAGGAAAGAAGGTCGGGCTCCAAAGAATTGCGCGGGTCTCGCCGGCGCACTTCATGGGCATCGATGCGGCGACGCGGCGCAATCTGGAATTGACGCAGACCCTGGCGGGCCAGCGCTCTGGCTCGCTGCTGGCGGAAATCGACCGCACGGTCACGGCCTGCGGCGCGCGGTTGTTGGCCTCGCGGCTGGCCGCGCCGCTCACCGATGTGGCGACGATCACCGCGCGGCATGACGCGGTGGAAAGCTTTGCGGGGGATTCCGAACTGCGCCGCAAGTCGCGCGAAGCCCTGCGCGCCGCGCCGGATATCGCCCGCGCGCTGGGACGATTAAGTGTGGCGCGGGGCGGTCCGCGCGACCTGGCCAACTTGCGCGATGGCGTGAAAGCGGCGCGGGCGCTGCGCGACACGCTTTCCAAAGTGAAACTGGGCGGCGAAGCGGCCAGCGCCATTGAAAGCCTGGCGCAGAATATCGCAGCGGTGTCGCGCCTGTCCGACCGGCTGGAATTCCTGCTGGTGGATGAGCCACCCTATCTGCCGCGCGACGGCGGCTTCATCAAAGGCGGGGCGCATGCGCCGCTGGATGAGCACCGGGCGCTGCGCGATGAATCCCGCCGCGTGATCGCAGGACTGGAAAGCACCTATCGCCAGTCCAGCACCGTGTCGCAGCTCAAGATCAAGCATAATGGCGTGCTGGGCTACTTCATCGAAGTCAGCCAGCAGCATGCCGACAAGCTGCTGGCGGACAAGGAAACCTTTCGCCATCGCCAGACCATGGCGGGCGCGGTGCGGTTTTCCACCGACGAACTGGCCTCATTGGCGTCGCGCATTTCCGAAGCCGGTGAAGCGGCGCTGGCGCTGGAAACCACCCTGTTCGACGAAATGGTGATGCTGGCCATCGAACATGGCGAGGCGCTGTCGGCGATTTCCGACGCGCTCAGCACGCTGGATGTCGATGCGTCACTGGGCGAACTGGCAATTGCGGCGCGTTACGTGCGGCCTGAAATAGACGGCGGGCTGGCGTTCGACATCCAGCGCGGCCGTCATCCGGTGGTGGAAGCGGCGCTGCAATCGATGAATGCCGGGCCTTTCGTGCCCAACGATTGCAATCTGGGCCCCAAATCGAAAGGCCGCCTGTGGCTGGTCACTGGCCCCAACATGGCGGGCAAGTCGACCTTCCTGCGCCAGAATG
This sequence comes from uncultured Alphaproteobacteria bacterium, assembly GCA_903837555.1. Taxonomy (GTDB): domain Bacteria; phylum Pseudomonadota; class Alphaproteobacteria; order Micropepsales; family Micropepsaceae; genus Rhizomicrobium. The sequence continues at coordinate 19,573 of CAILUV010000047.1, read as the reverse complement.
CGCTGATCGCCATTCTCGCCCAGATGGGTTCGTTTGTGCCGGCGGAAAGCGCGCATATCGGCGTGGTCGACCGCTTGTTTTCCCGCGTGGGCGCGGGCGACGATCTGGCGGCAGGCCGCTCCACCTTCATGGTCGAGATGGTCGAGACCGCCGCGATCCTCAATCAGGCGACATCGCGTTCGCTGGTGATATTGGATGAGATCGGGCGCGGCACCGCTACATATGACGGTCTGGCGATTGCCTGGGCCGCCGCAGAGCATCTGCACGAAACCAACAAGAGCCGCGCGCTGTTCGCCACGCATTATCACGAGATGGTGGCGCTGTGCGAAAGGCTGAAGTCCATGGCGCCATTTACGATGAAAGTGCGGGAATGGAATGACAGCATCGTCTTCCTGCACGAAGTGGTGTCCGGCACCGCTGACAGATCCTACGGCATCCATGTCGCCAAGCTGGCAGGCCTGCCCGATGCGGTGGTCGCCCGCGCCGAGGAAGTGCTGCGCGCGCTGGAAGAGGGCCGCGAGGGACACAAGCCGCTGGCCAAGATCGACGACCTGCCACTGTTTGGCGCATCAGCCCCGGTGGCCAAGGGCAGCGCGGTGGAGGATGCCTTGAAAACCATCGAACCGGACGCCCTGACGCCCAAGCAGGCGCTGGAGGTGCTGTACGATCTCAAGCGCAAGCTTCCGTCTTAATCCAGGCCTTTGCGGAAATAGACCACGCGTTCGGTTTCGCAAAAGCCCAGCGCCTTGTGCATGGCGTGCGACGCTTCGTTGTCCAGCAATGCGTCCGACGCCAGTTCGGTAACGCCCTGATCTTTGGCCCATTGCGTCACGCCTGCGATCAGCGCCCGTGCCACGCCGCGCCCGCGTGCGTCCGGCGTCACATAAATGCCTTCGACGAACGCCACCGGCGAGGTTTCGCAGCCATTGACGTAATCGCGTCGCAGTGCGGCTTCGGCAAAAGCGGTGACGGCATCGCCCTCGCGCGCCAGCAGCACCAGCTGGTCCCGCTGGGCCAGCATGCCGGGCGCTTCCCGCGCCATGGCCCCGTGATCTTCGCCCGGCCAAAGCGCACAGCGCAGCGCCACCCATTGCGGAATCTGGTCCGGGCCGCACTTCTCTATATGCATCCGGTGAGCCTCTTGCCGGGAAAAGGCCATAGTGCCAGCATCGGCGCACCATGAGCAGCCCTGCCTCACGCGCACCGCGAAAATTCCTGGTGGTGATCGACAAGACGCCCGAATGCGCCGTGGCGTTGCGCTTTGCCGCCCGCCGCGCCCAGCATACCGGCGGCCGGGTCACTTTAATGTGCGCCGCGACCCTTCCCGATTTTCAGCAATGGCGCGGCGTGGAAGAGATTATGCGCGACGAGGCCCATGCGGAGGCGGAAGGCCTGCTGCACGACGCCGCCAAGATCGTGAACGAGCTGGGCGGCATCCTGCCTGAACTGGTGATCCCGTATGGGCTGGTGACAGACTGCCTGGCCCAGCTTCTGAAGGAAGACAAAGACATCTCGATCCTGGTGCTGGCCTCGGCCACCGGCAAGGAAGGCCCCGGCCCCCTGGTCGGGATGTTCGGCACAGCCGTGCAGGCGATTCCGGTCACCATTGTTCCCGGCAATTTCACGCCGGAACAGATTGACGCCCTGGCCTAGACGGGTCTTTTGCCCGCTGGGTTCGTCGCGCGTCGCTCATGGGCTTTCGCCCACATCGCTCCTTGCTCCTGCCCATCGGCCAAAATCCCTCGTCTAGGTGCTTGCGGTCAGGCCGGGGGCGCCCGATAAACCCGCCCATGGGAAGCTTTCTGGTCGCCATCGCCATCGCGATTGTCTTTGTGGTCCTGTGCCTGGGGCTTTTCACCCTGATGAAGGGGGGCGAGACCGGACGCACCTGGTCAAATAAACTCATGCGAATCAGGGTGTTAGCTCAATTCGTCGCCATCGTGATCATCATGGTGGTGCTTTACATGGCCCAGCGTTGAAGATTTGGGCCCCGGCTTATATGTAAGCCGCCTTCTAACCCCTCATTTTTCGAAGAAGACCATGGCCAAGACGCTGTACGACAAGATCTGGGACGCCCATCTGGTGGACTCCACCCCCGGCGAGACCCCGGTCATCTATATCGACCGTCACTTGGTCCATGAGGTCACCAGCCCCCAGGCCTTTGAAGGCCTGCGCCTGGCGGGCCGCAAGGTGCGCCGCCCGGAACTGACGCTGGCGGTGGCCGACCACAATGTGCCGACCAAGGACCGCGACAAGGGCATCACCGATCCCGAAAGCCGCGCCCAGGTCGAAGCCCTGAAGAAGAACACGTCCGAATTCGGCGTCGAATATTTCGCCATGGACGATATCCGCGCCGGCATCGTGCACATCATCGGGCCGGAACAGGGTTGGACCCTGCCGGGCACCACCATCGTGTGCGGCGACAGCCACACCTCGACCCATGGCGCCTTCGGCGCGCTGGCCTTCGGCATCGGCACCTCCGAAGTCGAACATGTGCTGGCGACCCAGACCCTGCGCGCCCAGCCGTCCAAGAACATGCGCGTCACCGTCAATGGCAAGCTGCCCGAAGGCGTGACCGCGAAAGACATCGCCCTGGCCGTGATCGCCAAGATCGGCACCGCCGGCGGCACCGGCTATGTCATCGAATATGCCGGCGACGCCGTGCGCGACCTGACGATGGAAGGCCGCATGACCCTGTGCAACCTGACCATCGAAGGCGGCGCCCGCGCCGGGCTCATTGCTGTCGATGATGTCACTTTGGATTACGTCAAGGGCAAGCCGCGCGCGCCCAAGGGCGCCGCGTTCGAAGCCGCCGCCATGTACTGGAACACGCTGCACTCCGACCCGGACGCCAAGTTCGACGCTGAAGTGACGCTGGACGCGCGCGACATCGTGCCGATGGTGACCTGGGGCACGTCGCCGGAACAGGCGCTGCCGATCACCGCCAACGTGCCCGACCCGGCCCAGATGACCGACGCGCACAAGCGCGACGCCGCCGAACGCGCGTTGGCCTATATGGGCCTGACCGCCAACATGAAGCTCACCGACATCCCGGTGGATCATGTCTTCATCGGCTCGTGCACCAATGGCCGCATCGAAGACCTGCGCGCCGCCGCCGCGGTGGCCAAGGGCCGCAAGGTTTCGGCCGGCGTGAATGCCATCGTGGTGCCGGGCTCCGGCCTGGTGAAGGAACAGGCCGAGGAAGAAGGCCTGGACAAGGTGTTCCTGGAGGCCGGTTTTGAATGGCGCGATCCGGGCTGTTCGATGTGTCTGGCGATGAATGCCGACAAGCTGAAGGAAGGCGAACGCTGCGCCTCCACCTCCAACCGCAATTTCGAAGGCCGTCAGGGTCGCGGCGGCCGCACCCATCTGGTGTCGCCCGCGATGGCAGCGGCAGCCGCCGTGACCGGTCATTTGACGGATTGGCGTACGCTCTAATTCAATTGCGATACAGCTCTGCGCGGTCGCCCATGATTGCCTGCCAGGTCTCGCGGAGTTCATTTTCAAAGACCGCGCGGGAGAATTGCGCCGCCGTAGCGCGGCCGGCTGTGATTTTCGGATTGGGCTGTGCGGCCTCGTAGAGCCGGCAGGCGTCGCGCAGCTTTTCGACAAAGGCATCATGATCGCCCTCGGCGATCCAGTCGCCATTCTCAGGGGTCGCATACTCGGTGCCGCCCTGGCCGGTATAGCCCACCACATGACAGCCTGACGCCATGGCTTCCAGGTTCATCAGCCCCAGGCTTTCCAGCAGCGGCAGCGCGGCATACACCGCGCTTTCGCCCATCGCGCGCGCGCAATCGGCGCGGCTCATATTGATCAGCGGCACCCAGGGCACATGGGCATATTCCGGCACCCGCGCCTGGAAATAGCCTTTGAGGAACAGCGCTTCGATCATGCGCTTGTGCGGTGCGAAGGCGATTTGCAGGCGCTTTTCACCCGTCGCGAAATAGTCCGGCACCGAGGGGCGCACCCGCTTGATGGGCTGCGGCACACCGATGGCCTTCAAACGCTGGGCGCTGAAATCGCTGGGCACGATGAGGCGCGTCAGGGGATAGGTGGCCAGCTCTGCGATGCTGTCAAAGCCCGCGAAGGTGTATAAGAACGCCTGATGGTGCAGAATCTTGATGCAGGAAAGGTTCCTGAGTTCTTTCAGCAGCGCCTTGTGATCCTCGCCCACCACCACGATATCGTCGCTGAGCAACGGCGCGCCGGCGCGCACAGCGGGAACGGTGAATTTGGCAAAGCCGTCGGGCGCGCCGACATAATAGACTTTGGCATTGAAGCCCATCGCGTTCAGGGCGGCGATATGCTCCAGCGATACGAAATGACCGCCGCTGACCGGCGGTAGGGTGAAGACGTAATAGATCGTGTTCTTCGCCATGGGCCCTAGAAGAAACTGACCGGATCGACGTCCACCGCGACGCGCACGGAGGCCGGCACTTTTATACCGGCCAGCCAGGTTTTCAGATAGGCCTGCACGTCCACGCTTTTGGCCGTCTGCACCAACAGCCTCTCACGGGTCTGGCCGCGGAGCAGCGCATAAAAGGCCGGCGACGGCCCCCACACTTTCACGTCCCGGGCATTGGGTGCGCACTTGCCCAGCTGGCGGGCGATTTCGCGCACCGCTTCGCCGTCATAGCCGCTGACCACCAACGCGGCGAGACGGCCGTAGGGCGGCGCGGCATAGGCTTCGCGGTAGCCACGCTCCTGCTCATAGAAGCCGTCGCGGTCACCCCTGGCCAGCGCCTGCATCACCGCGTCTTCGGGGTTGCGGGTCTGCAGCAGCACCAGGCCTGGCTTTTCGGCGCGGCCGGCGCGGCCCGACACCTGATGCAGCAATTGAAACGTGCGCTCGCGCGCGCGCACATCGCCGTCGCTGCCGCCCAGGTCGGCATCGACCACGCCCACCAGCGTCAATTGCGGAAAATGATGGCCCTTGGCGACGATCTGTGTGCCGATCAGCACATCGATTTCGCGCCGCGCCATGGCGCGGATCGCGGCTTGGGTTTCTGCCGGGCCGTGCAGGATATCAGACGAGGCGATGGCGAAACGCGCCTGCGGGAAGAAGACGGCGAACTCTTCCGCCACCCGCTCCACGCCCGGTCCGCAGGCAATCAGTGTGCCGCTTTCGTTGCATTGCGGACAACTGGACGGCATGGGCAATTCATAGCCGCACTGGTGACAGGCCATGCGCCGCTTGTATTTGTGCTCCACCAGCCAGGCTGAACAATGCGGGCAGGTGAATTTGTGGCCGCAGGCTTCGCACAAGGTCAGCGGGGCATAGCCGCGGCGGTTGAGGAACAGCATCGCCTGCTCCCCCGCCGCCAGCGTCTTTTCCAGCGCGGCGCGCAGCGGCGGCGACAGCCATTGCGCTTTTTTCTCGGCATCCACCGGATCGCGGGCATGCCGCAGGTCGATCAGTTCGACGCGCGGCATTTCGGCGACGCCGTGCCGCGACGTCAGCTTCAGATGGCTGTAACGCCCCTGGCTCGCATTGACAAAGCTTTCCAGTGACGGCGTGGCGCTGGCCAGCACCACCGGGCAATGCTCGATCCGCGCCCGCACCACCGCCATGTCGCGGGCGTGATAGATCGCGCCTTCCTGCTGTTTGAAGGCCTGCTCGTGCTCTTCATCGACGATGATCAGTCCCAATTCGGGGAAAGGCAGGAACAGCGACGACCGCGCGCCCACGATCACCCGCGCTTCCCCGTTCATCACGGCACGATACGTGCGGCGGCGTTCCTTCTGCGACAGGTCGCTGTGCCATTCGGCGGGCCGCACGCCGAAGCGGGCGGCGAAGCGCTCTAGGAATTGAATCGTCAGCGCGATTTCCGGCAGCAGGATCATCACCTGTTTGCCGGTCTCCAGCGCCGCCGCGATGGCTTCGAAGTAAACTTCGGTCTTGCCAGACCCTGTGACGCCGTCCAGCAGATGGGCCGAGAATTTCGTATCCGTCACGGCCTGGCGCAGCGCATCGGCGGCGGTGGCTTGGTCGTCGCCAAGCTTCGGCCCGGCGAAAGACGGATCGGGTTGTCGGAACGGCGCGAACTCCGGCAGCTCGGTGGGGATCAATGCGCCGGCAGTGACAAGCCCGCGCACCACGGCGGCCGACACATTGGCGTCTTCCGCCAAACCCGAGACGCTACGGGCCAGCCCGTCGCCCGCGATTTCCAACGCACGCACTCGCGCCGCCGACATGCGTGGCGGCGTCACGCTCCCGCGCACATAAGCGATGCGCCTGGTTTCCGGATCGAACGCGCCGCGGCTGCGCAGCGCCATCGCCAAAATCGCGCCCGGCGGGTTCAGGGTGTAATCGGCCACCCAGTCGATGAAGTCGCAAAGTTTTTCCGGCAACCGCGGCCCGCCATCCAGCGGCACCGCCTCTTTCAGCCGGTTGTCGCCCACCGTGCCCTCGGCATCGCACCACACGACGCCCAGCACTTCGCGGTTCCCCAGGGGCGCTGACACCAGCGTGCCGCGTGGCACATCCGTGCCTGCCGGGAGTTTATAGTCATACGCCCCCGCCAGCGGCAGCGGCAGCAGCACGCCGACCACCTTTTTGGGCTGGATTTCCGCATGCGAAGCGGGGTTTAAGCGGGCGCGTATCATGGGTTAGAATGGGGTACGCCCCGCCCCAATCTCACGTCAATAAATAAGGTCTTCGTCTCATGAAAATCTTCCTCGACACCGCCGATGTGGCCGAAATTCGCGAATATGCCGCCAGTGGCCTGGTCGATGGCGTCACCACCAACCCCAGCCTGGCCGCCAAGACGGGCCGCGACTATGTCGAATCGCTGAAGGAAATCTGCTCCATCGTGCCGGGCGCGGTGAGCGGTGAAGTGCTGGCCACCGATTACGACGGGATGATGAAGGAAGCCGCGATCCTGACCAAGATCGCCAAGAACATCGCCGTGAAAGTGCCGCTGACCTGGGACGGCCTGAAGGCCTGCGCCGCGCTGTCCAAGGACGGCACCATGGTCAATGTCACGCTGTGCTTCTCGCCGGTGCAGGCCTGGATGGCGGCGAAAGCCGGCGCGACCTTCATCTCGCCCTTCATCGGCCGCGTCGATGATGCCGGCGAAGACGGCATGGGCCTGATCCGCGATATCCGTACCGTCTATGACAATTACGGCTTCAAGACCGAAATCCTGGCGGCGTCGATCCGCAGCATCAGCCATGTGCGCGAGTCGCTTCTGGCCGGCGCCGATGTGGGCACCATGCCCAGCGACATCTTCAAGAAGCTGATCACCCATCCGCTGACCGACAAGGGCCTGGCCGCCTTCGTGGCCGATGCCAAGAAGGCCAACGTCGTCATCAAGTGAGCGAAGGCGCGGACGCTCTTCGCAAACGCTGGCTTTCGATGCTGGCGCATGAGCGCCGCGCCTCGCCCAACACGCTGCGCGCCTATGGCGACGACCTGGCGCGGTTCCTCGGGTTTCAGGCCGCGCATGTCGGCGGTGCGGTGACGGCCAAGGCGCTGGCAAAACTCAAGCCTGCCGATATCCGCGCTTTCATATCCAGCCGCCGCAGCGAAGGGCTGGGCGCGGGTGGCGTGCAGCGGGCGATGGCCGCGGTGCGCAGCTTCTACAAATTCCTCGCCCGCGAAGGCATTCTGGAAAATGCCGCCGCCCGGTCCATCCGCACTCCGAGCGTGCGCCGGCCGCTGCCGCGCCCGCTGACGGCGGTGGATGCGGCGCGCGCCATCGAGGAAGCGGGCGAGCATGACGTCGAATGGCTGGGCGCGCGCGATGCCGCGCTGCTGACGTTGCTCTACGGCGCGGGCCTGCGCATTTCCGAAGCGCTCAGCCTGAAGCGCGGCGACGTGCCTTTGGGTGAAACCCTGACCGTGGTGGGCAAGGGCCGCAAGGAGCGCAGCGTGCCGATGCTGCCCTTGCTGCGCGAAGCGTTGCAGAACTATGCCGACAAGATTCCCTTCACCGGCGCGCCGTCTTCGCCGCTGTTCCTGTCAAGGCGCGGCCTGCCGATGAGCCCGCGCGAGGCGCAGAGCCTGATGCAAAAGCTGCGCGGGCGGCTGGGCCTGCCCGAAAAAGCCACGCCCCATGCACTGCGCCATTCCTTCGCCACCCACATTCTGCAGGGCGGCGCCGATCTGCGCAGCGTGCAGGAACTGCTGGGCCACGCCTCGCTGTCCACCACGCAGATTTACACCGCCATTGAAACCAGCCAGTTGCTTAAAACCTATGAAAATGCGCATCCGCGCGCCCGGCTGGCTAAGGGCTGATATTGCTTCCCGGTCATGTTGCGGCTCTGCGGGGCGCGCGATAGGCTTCCGCCCGTTAAAATGGGCGCTTCGCCCGCTGGGGAGACTTCATGAAAAAGACCATGCTTGCCGCCGCGCTGTTGTGCGGCGCTGTTCCTGCGTTCGCGCAGCAGCCTGACGGACTGATCCTGCCCAAGGGCTTCCATGCCCAGGTGGTGGCCGACAATCTTGGCCCAATCCGCCACATGGCGCTGCGCGGCAACGATATCTATGTCTCGACCCGCCATGGCGCCAAGGACCCGTCGGTCGGCATCATCGCGCTGCGCCTGGCGCCCGATCATACGGTGCTGCAAAAGGCGAACTTCGGCGTGAACACGGCCGACCAGGGCACCGGCATCAAGATCTGGAAGGGCCATCTCTATGCCGCGTCGGGCACGCAGGTGCAGCGTTTCGCGCTGGACGACATGCTGGTCCCCACCAAGTCCGAAGTGATCGTGGACGGCATCACCCAGAGCAACCATCCGCTGGCGTTCGACGGCAAGGGCAACCTGTATGTCTCATTCGACGGTGGCGGCGGCGCCAACAACTGCCCCGACCCGAAGAATCCCAAGGAAGCAAAGCCGGTGGGCCTGAAGCCCTGTCCGCTGCTGGACTATCGCGGCGGCATCTGGCGCTTCGACGAAGCCAAACCGGGGCAGAAGCTGGCCGACGGCGAACATTTCGCCACCGGCATCCGCAACTCCAGCGCGATGGACTGGCGCCAGGGCGATGGCTTGTATCTGACCAATCACGGCCGCGACGGCACGTTCAAGGGTTGGCCCGAGCTTCTGACCCAGGCCGATGACGATGCGATCCCGGACGAAATGTTCAAGGTGACCAAGGGCACCGACATGGGCTGGCCCTACACCTATTGGGACGGCGTGAAGAAGGTTCGCCTGTCGGCGCCGGAATATGGCGGCGACGGCAAGACGCCGGTCACCGATGCCAAGTATGCCAAGCCGGTGGTGGCGTTCCACCAGCTTCGCCCCGCCACGCTGGACATGACCTTCTATAACGGCGCCCAGTTTCCGCGTTCCTATCGCGGTGGTGCCTTCCTGGCGATGCATGGCGGCAACGATCCGGTGGCGATCCCCGGCGGGCGCAAGGGCTATAACGTGATGTTCGTGCCGTTCGTGAATGGCAGGCCGGGAACCCCGGTGGCCTTCGCCGAAGGCTTTGCCGGACCCACGCCCGAGCACAAGCATATCAAGCAGGCCACCTACCGCCCGGTGGGCGTGGCGGTGGCCCCGGACGGCGCGCTGTTCGTCGCCGATTCCAAAAAGGGCCGGATCTGGCGCATTTCTTACACCGGCAAGCCCTGATTAAGGGCTTTTGGGGTAGCTTTAGGCGTTGCGCCGGGGGGGCGGGATCAGTAGTTTCCCGCTCCTCCGGTCAACCCGGAAGCCGCCTTAGCTCAGTCGGTAGAGCATCGCATTCGTAATGCGGGGGTCGCCAGTTCGAGTCTGGCAGGCGGCACCATTAAAAAGCCCGCGGGTAGCCGCGGGCTTTTTAATGCGAGCTCCACAGAAACCCGATGCGTACCTTCTACCACATTGCCGCCAATGCGCTGCTGACCACGCTGGCGAACTTCTTTTTGTGGTTTGCGCTGGTGTTCTGGGTCTATCTGGAAACCCGCTCGCTGCTGGCCAGCTCGATCATCGCCGGCGCCTATATGGTGATCGCGACGATCTCCAGCTTCCTGTTCGGCGGCATTGTCGATCACCACAAGAAGAAACACGCGATGCTGTTTTCCAGCAGCGTCACGCTGGTGTTCTTCACCGCCGCCGCCCTGATCTATCTCGCCGCGCCGGCGGGCGCGTTCAAGGCCGCGTCCAGCCTGTGGCTGTGGAGTTTCGTCAGCATCATCCTGGTCGGGGTGATAATGAGCAATATCCGCACCATCGCGTTGCCCATCACCGTGACCATCCTGGTGCCCGAAGGGATGCGCGACCGGGCCAACGGCGTCAGCGGCATGATCATGGGGCTGTCGTCGTCGGGTGCGGGCATCGCCTCGGGCTTCGCGCTGGCCTATCTGGGCATCTTTGCCATCGTGGTGGCGAGCGCGGTCATCACCATCGCGGCGCTGATCCATCTGGCCTTTGTGAAAGTGCCGGAGCCGGAAATCGCGCATAGCCACGAGAATCCCAAAAAGCTCGACGTGCGCGGCACCATGCGGATAGTGGCGGGCATTCCGGGCCTGTTCGGGCTGATCTTCTTCACCACCTTCAACAATTTCCTGGGCGGCATCTTCATGGCGCTGATGGACCCGTATGGCCTGTCGCTGATGTCGGTGCAGGCCTGGGGCGCGCTGTGGGGTGTGCTGAGCCTGGGCTTCATCGCCGCCGGGCTTTACATTACGCGCTATGGCTTGGGCTCCAGGCCGCTGAAGACGCTGTTCCAGGTGAACATCATCATGTGGGCGGCGACGCTGATCTTTCCGCTGCAGCCGTCCATCCTGCTCATGGCGGCGGGCATTCTGGTGTGGACGCTGTCGGTGCCTTTCGCCGAGGCCACCGAGCACACCATCGTGCAGAAGGTGGTTCCGCTGGAACGCCAAGGCCGGGTGATCGGCTTTGCGCAAAGCATCGAAAATGCGGCCTCGCCCATCACCGCTTTCCTGATCGGGCCGCTGACCCAGTTCGTGCTGATCCCCTTCATGACCACCGGCGCGGGCGTGGAGCTGATCGGCGGCTGGTTCGGCACCGGCGATGGCCGCGGCATGGCGCTGACCTTCATCATCGCCGCCTTTATCGGCCTGGTGGTGACCATCGCGGCGATGTATTCGCGCGCCTACCGCATCCTGGCGGCGGAATACGAAAAGCCGTCTGCGCTCTAGTTGATCTTCTGCATCCGGTAGACATTGGGATCGCCCGCCACTTTCATCACGGCGTTTCGCGGCCCCTGCTTGATCACGAACACCTGGTAATCCGAACCCCGGCCGGACCACTTTGCGCGCGGCGCATCATTGGGATCCTGGCGATACATTTCGCCATTCTCCAGCATGAGGCGGAACAACCCGCCCCGGCCAAACGTGAAATTGTCCATGCGCTCGCGCATCCCGCCGGCAAAGGCGGCTTCGCTGGGCACGCGTGATGACGCAGCGCTGGGTGCAGCAGCCGGGCGAGGAGATATGGGCGCTGACGCTGCCGCGACAGGCGGCACGGCGCGAATCTGCGCTTCGGGCGCAGGCGGCAGGCCCAACCGGGCGCGCAAGGGCTGCACCGCGCCATAGATGCAATTCAGATAGGCGCGGTCATCGCCAAGGCTTGCGCATCGCGCAATGCCCGCATCGCTGTCCTCGCGCGGCCCCGCCATGGCAGGGCTCACGGCGCTCACGGTCAAAGCCGCCAGAAGAATGTGTTTGCGCATGGCTCGCCTCTTATTCGGCGGCAGCCTGACATCGAAATGTAACAGAACCGTCACAACGGGCAGCCGACAGGCCACCCGCGTTTCAGACCAGTTCGACCGGCTGGTAGCCGGGGGCGCGTGTCTGCCACAGGATGGCGATGAACAGCGCCTTGGCGCGCGGCAGCACTGCCAGCGACAGGGCGGCGAACAACGCCGACCACATGGTCACCACCACCCACATGGGCAGGAAGTCGACATCGACCATGAAGGCGAAGGGCAGGAAGACATGGCCCACCAAGATGATGGTCGCCCAGGGGGCCGCGTCATCGGCGCGGATCTGGCCGAAGGCCTCGCCGCAGGACGCGCAATTGTCGACCTGCTTGAGATAGGTGCGGAACAGTTTGCCTTCCCCGCAGGCGGGGCAGCAGCCCTTCAGGGCGCGAAGGCTGGCGGTTTTCAGATCAACGTCCGTATGCTCGCTCATGCGCCCAGTATAGTGCCGCACAGGGGTGTTTCATCCGCGCAGATTGTCCTGCGACAAGCTTGCGCATGTCCCAAAACGCCGTCACTCTCACGCAAAAGGCGCGAAAAGCCTGGGGTTTCGGGGCGGCTTTATGAAGATTACCAAACTCACCACCTATGTGGTGCCGCCGCGCTGGCTGTTCCTGAAAGTGGAAACAGATGCCGGGGTAACTGGCTGGGGCGAGCCGGTGGTGGAAGGGCGTGCGCAGACCGTTGCCGCCTGCGTCGCCGAGCTGGCCGACTACCTGGTCGGCAAAGACCCGTCCGCCATCGAAGATCACTGGACCGTGCTGTATCGCGGCGGCTTCTACCGTGGCGGCGCCCTTCACATGAGCGCGCTGGCGGGCATCGACCAGGCGCTGTGGGACATCAAGGGCAAGGTACTGGGCCAGCCGGTGCATGCGCTGCTGGGTGGTCCGGTGCGCAGCAAGATGCGCGTCTATTCCTGGATCGGCGGCGACCGGCCGGACGATATCGTGGCCGGTGCCAAAGAGGTGGCCGCGCGGGGCTTCACCGCCATCAAGATGCTGGCGACCGAGGAAATGGCCTGGATCGACAGCAACGCCAAGATCGATGCGGTGCTGGAACGGGTCGGCGCGCTGCGCGAGGCGATGGGGCCGGAATTCGGCATCGCGGTGGACTTTCATGGCCGCCTGCACCGGCCCATGGCCAAGGTACTGGCCAAGGAGCTTGATCCCTATGCGCTGATGTTCATCGAGGAGCCGGTGCTGAGCGAGCATGTCGAAGCCCTGCGCGAAATCGCCAACCACACCGCCACGCCCATTGCGCTGGGCGAGCGGCTGTTCTCGCGCTGGGATTTCAAGACTGTGCTGACCGACGGGCTGGTCGACATCATCCAGCCCGATCCCTCCCACGCCGGCGGCATCACCGAGACCAAGAAGATCGCCGCCATGGCGGAGGCTTACGATGTGGCGCTGGCGCTGCATTGCCCGCTGGGGCCGATCGCCCTGGCGGCGTGCCTGCAACTGGACGCGGTCTGCGTCAATGCGGTGATCCAGGAACAAAGCCTGGGCATCCATTACAACAAGACCAACGACTTGCTGGATTATGTGACCAATCCCGCCGTGTTCGCCTATGCCGATGGCTTTGTCACCATTCCCGGCGGGCCGGGCCTGGGCATCGAAATCAACGAAGATGCGGTTGCGCGTGGCGCGGCCCAGGGCCATCGCTGGCGCCAGCCGGTCTGGCGTCACGAAGATGGATCATTCGCGGAGTGGTAAGATGACGATGACGGAAAAGCCGACGCGCGCGCGGTATGTCATAATGCTGATGATCTTCGTCAGCGTGGTCATCACCTTTCTGGACCGCAGCAACCTGTCCATCACCGCGCCCGCCATGCGCAGCGAGCTGGGCATCGACACCATTCACATGGGCTGGCTGTTGTCGGCCTTCGGCTGGACCTATGCCTTCTGCCAGATACCCGGCGGCTGGCTGGTCGACCGCATCGCGCCGCGCTACCTCTATCCCATCATCCTGATCCTGTGGTCGATCGCCACGGTGATGCTGGGCGTGGTCAGCGGCATCGTGATGCTGATTGCCCTGCGCCTGCTGATCGGTGTGCTGGAAGCCCCGTCCTACATGATCAACAATATGGTGGTCAGCAGTTGGTTTCCCGACCGCGAGCGCGCGGGCGCCATCGGCTTTTATACCTCCGGCCAGTTTGTCGGCCTGGCCTTCCTGACCCCGCTGCTGCTGTTGCTGCAATCGCATTACGGCTGGCGGGCGGTGTTCTACACCACCGGCATTGGCGGCATCGTCTGGGGCTTTATCTGGCTCTGGGCCTATCGCTCCCCGCGCGAATCCACCCGCGCCAACGCCGCCGAACTCGCCGAGATCGAAGCCGGCGGGGCGCTGGTTGACCTGGGCAGCGCGCAATCGCGCAAGGAAAAGACAAAGGTCACCTGGACCGAATTCAGCACCGTGCTGAAGTACCGCAAGCTGTGGGGCGTCTATCTGGGCCAGTTCGCGGTGACCTCATGCCAGTGGTTCTTCCTCACCTGGTTTCCCACCTATCTGGTGGAGTTCCGCGGTCTCAGCTTTGTGAAGACCGGGCTGTACGCCTCGATCCCGTTCTTGGCGGCCTTCGTGGGCGTGCTGCTGTCGGGCATCGTGTCCGACCGCATCCTGCGCAGCGGCGCCAGCCTGGGCGTGGCGCGCAAGACGCCCATCATCTGCGGGTTGCTGCTGTCCAGCAGCATCATCGGCGCCAATTACGTCGACTCGCCGGAACTGGTGATCGCCTTCATGTCGCTGGCCTTTTTCGGCAACGGGCTGGCCAGCATCGGCTGGTCGCTGATCTCGTCGATCGCGCCGCGCAACCTGATCGGGCTGACGGGTGGCACCTTCAACTTCATCTCCAACCTGTCGGGCATCGCCACGCCGCTGGTGATCGGTTACCTGGCGCAGGGCGGCAATTTCGCGCCTGGCCTGACCTATGTGGCGGTGGTCGCGATCCTGGGCGCGCTGTCCTACATCCTGCTGATCGGCAAGGTCGAACGCGTGGAACCGTAATGCCGGTACAGATAAAAAAGGCGCGGGATATCCCCGCGCCTTTTTCCTTGTAAGCCGCGAATGATCAGGTGATCGAACGTTCCGCCTGCATCAGCCCGCGGATATAGCCGAAGGCGAAGGGGAAGTTCTCCCGCTGCGCGTTAGGATCGCTCGGCACCACCACCGGCACATGGTCGGGCATCAGCATGTCTTCATAGCCGATCTCGCGATAGACTTTCAGCGCCTGCACGAAATCGATATCACCTTCGTCCGGGAACATTTCGGCGGTGAAGTCGTCGCGCACGCCCCGAATGTTGCGGAAATGGACATTGAAGATCTTCTTGCGGCTGCCGAAATAGCGGATCACGTCGAACAGTTCGGCGCGGGGGTTGGCGAGGTTCTCCGACACCGTGCCCTGGCAGAAATTGAAGCCGTGATACGGGCTTTCATACATGGTGATGAAGCGCTTCATGCCGTCGATGGTGCCCAGCACGTTGTGAATGCCCTGATAGCCTTCCGGCGGCGTGCCCGGATCCTGCGGATGGCAGGCGATGCGCACTTTGTTCTCGTTGGCGACCGGCACCACGCGCTGCAGGAAGTAATCGATGCGTTCCCAGAAGGCGTCGGGGCTCACCACGCCGGCGCGGGTCAGCGGCGGGTTCTTGGCCAGCGATTCCTTGGCGTTCCAGCGGTCATGCAGCGTGTCGCCGCGGCCCGGAACGCGGTTCGTGCGCACTACGCCGAGCAGGCTCATATTGTACTTGATGGTCTTGATGCCGGTGGCGGCGCAGGTGCGGATATGGTTCTGGAAGGCTTCGATATCGCGGTCGCGCTGCGGGCTCTGGCCCAGCATGATCGACGGGTTCTTTTCGCGGTCGATATGGGAGGACTGCAGCAGCACGCTGTCCACCATCTCGACGTTCAGCTTCCACTTGGCCGCCAGGTCCAGCATCGTGCGCATCTCGGCGGGCGTCGGATACAGGCGGGTGGGATCGGTGATCACCGGGCTGGTGCAGATCGCATCCACGCCATAGCGCGCCACCCAGGAGGCGCTGCGCTCGGTCAGCGTGCCGAACTGATGGCCCAGCTTGGCCTTTAGCGGCGGCAGCTTGCCGCTGGCGCAGGCGCCCGCGCCCTTGCGCCACTGTTGCGCCTCGGCGCCCGGAATGCTGCCGGCCGCTGCCGCTGCGGCACCAGCGCCCGTGACGGAAAAGAACTTTCTGCGATCCATGGAAACGTCTCCCTCTATTATTGTTGTGAAACCGGCTGCAGGCCGGCTTTCAGGTTTGCATCGCGCCCCTTTGGGCCACGAAGGTCGGTCAGCATCGCCGCCGCGTCCATTGCGTTTTGCGCATCGGTCGCGACAGCGGCGGCATAGATGGTGGTCATCTGCAGAGCGTCCGGCAGGGGCCAGACCGCCACGCCCGGATTGGGCAGCATTTCGCTGACCAGCGTGACGCCATATTGCGCAGATCCGTCGGCGACGGCGGCCGCCACGCCGGTGCCGTTCTTGGCCAGCACCGCCTTGGCGCGCACCGCATCGCCGATGCCCAGCTTTTCGGCCTGCGACAGGAAAAACACGCCGGTAATGCCGCCGGATGCAGGATCGACGTAAGAGATATTTTTCGCTGCCAGCAGCGTGGTTTTCACCGCCTCGGCGCTGGCGATATCGGGCTTGGCCGCGCCCTTGCGCGCGCCAATGCCGGCGACCATGCGGGCCAGGTGGCTGTGCGCGCCGGCGACTTTTCCGCTTTTGGCCAGATTGTCCATCACGGTGGTGGTGGCGATCACCAGATCGAACGTCTCGCCGGATTCGACGCGCTTCTGCACCCCGCCGGCGGTGTCGCTGACCACATCCACCTTGGTCCCGGTGCGGGCCGCGAACTCCTGCGCCATCTGGCGCACCGGCATCGACATGCCCGCGCCCGTCAGGATTTTCAGGTCTTTGGCGCCAGCCCCAAGACAACCGGCAATCAGGATCAGCGTCGCCGGAAACAGAATGCGGTGCATGCGCAAGACCCCCGCCGCTTATGTGTTGTTGCGCGCGGCGCGCATGCGTTTTATCACAAGATCAAAGGGTGCGGGAAGCGAAGGGGACGATAGATGAAGGTGGGGACGTTCGCAGGCGCAGCAATCGCGCTGACATTCCTGTCGGGAATGTGTGGCACGGCGCAGGCCGCGCCGGAATGGAATGTGATCCTGCTGGAAAAGGTGGTCGATCGCACGCCCGATCAGACCTGGGCCAAGATCGGGCCCTATTGCGCCATCGCCACCTGGCTGAAAGTCACCTGCCAGATCACCTCCGGCAACCAGCTCAGCGTCGGTACCAATCGCCGGCTGAACGGCAAGACCGACGAGATCATCGTGGCCCAGACGCCCTATTCATACACTTATGGCCAGCAGCCGTCGGACATTCAGCCCGGCTCGCCGATCTATTATCACGGCACGCTGGCGGTGGAGCCGCTGGACCGCGGCCGCAAGACCAAGATCGTCTACACCCTGCTGTATGATCAGGCGCCGCTGGGCACGGCGCAGGCCAAGATCGAAAACCGCGAAGCGCGCACCAAGCGCTTCAGCGAAGCCCTCGACAATATGAAAGCCATGGCGGAAGCCCCGTAAGAGAAGAGAACATGATCGATATTTTGCAACTGGTGCAACTGCGTCCCGAAGTCCAAAAGGAACTGGCGGCCAAGTACAAGCTTCACAGCAAGGCCGATTTTGAAAAGGTGTGTGGCATCGTGCGCGGCGCCGTCACCAACGGTCATTCCGGCCCGCCGCCGGAGATGATCGACCGCATGCCCAAACTGGAGATCATCGCCTCGGCCAGTGTCGGCTATGACGGCATCCCGGTGGAGTATGCCCGTTCCAAGGGCATCCCCGTCACCAACACGCCCGACGTGCTGAACGACGATGTCGCCGACCTCGCCATCGGCCTGATGATCATGACCGCGCGCCGCCTGGTGGCGTCGGACAGATATGTACGCGCCGGGCGCTGGGACAAGGAAGGCGACTATCCGCTGGCGCAAAAGGCCAGCGGCAAGCGCGTCGGCATTCTGGGCATGGGCCGCATCGGCAAGGAAATCGGCAAGCGCGCCGAAGCGATGAACAACACAGTTTCCTATCACAGCCGCAATCCCGTGAAGGACGTAAGCTGGAAGTACTATCCCGACCTGGTGGAACTGGCCAAGGACAGCGATTTCCTGATCGTGATCATCCCCTCGACGCCCCAGACCCAGAAGATCGTCAGCAAGGCGGTGATCGAAGCGCTCGGTCCCACAGGCATTCTGGTCAATGTCGCGCGCGGCGCGGTGGTGGACGAAGACGCACTGCTGGATGCGCTGAAAGCCGGCAAGGTCGGCGGTGCGGGCCTGGACGTGTTCGTCAACGAGCCGACCGTGCCGGCGGACTTCTTCGCCATGGACAATGTGGTGTTGCAGCCCCATGTCGGCAGCGCCACCCATGAAACCCGCCGCGCCATGAGCCAGCTTGTGCTGGACAATCTGGATGCGCATTTCGCGGGAAAACCGCTTCTTACCGAGATTAAGTGATCCCCCTCCGATTTCAGCTTTCGCTCGGCGCGCTGCGCCTCGCACGCTGAAATCACCTCCCCCTTGCCGCGCTTCGCGCTAAAGGGGGAGGCGGACCTGCGCTTGCGTCACTAGTGAACGAGCGCCGTCACAAGGTAGAGAAAGCCCGCGCCCGCCAGCGTTGCAACGGTGGTGGAGGCACGCGGTCTGGCGCGGTGGCTTTCGGGCAGCAAGCCGCTGGCGCCGATATGCAGGAAGAAGCCGCAGAACAGCGCCAGCAAAACCGCC
This sequence comes from uncultured Alphaproteobacteria bacterium, assembly GCA_903837555.1. Lineage (GTDB taxonomy): Bacteria > Pseudomonadota > Alphaproteobacteria > Micropepsales > Micropepsaceae > Rhizomicrobium. The sequence continues at coordinate 1,117 of CAILUV010000047.1, read as the reverse complement.
AGCACGCCCGGATCGGGGCGCACGAAAAGGCTGGCGATGGCGCCCAGCATCGGCGCGCTGGCATCCACCGCCAGCCAGCGCAGCGCAAAGCGCCGCGTGCCACCATTGCGCATCACCACATTCACTGTGTTGAGGCCGTCGGCGAAATCATGCGCCAGCACGGCGGCGGCCACGATCAATCCGACCTCGTGGGAATACTGGAAGGCGATGCCCATCGCAAAGCCGTCCATCACGCTGTGGGCCGAGAAGCTGGCGGCGCCGACCATGCCGCGCGCCGGATTGACCTGGCCCTCGCAATCGTGCCGCGCCACGGTGCGGTCCAGCAACGTGTATAGGAAGAAGCCCAGCGCCGCGATCGCCAGCAGCGTGCCGGGATGATAGATGCCGGCGCCCGCTTCCAGCGCTTCGGGCGCCAGATCGAAAAACGCCACGCCGATCACCGCACCCGCGCTGAAGGCCATCACCAGCGGCAGCTTGTCGGCCAGCTTCAGCGCCATCACGCCACCGATCATGGTGGCGCACGAAGCGGCCAGCGCAATGGCGAGGATCAGGGTCGGCGTCATAGGGGCTCGCAAAAATGCGGCCCTGCTTTATCGCGGCAGGCCCTAAGGGGCAACCTGATCAACCGGTATCACGTCGACGCCCACATCCACGACATGGTCATGGCCGCCCAGGATAATCCCGCCCACCGGCGCAACATCGCCATAATCGCGACCCCAGGACGCGGTGACATGGGTTTCGCTGACCAGAACATTGTTGGTGGGGTCCAGATCGACCCAGCCGAAAGGCGGCGCCCATACGCTAAACCATGCATGGCTGGCATCCGCGCCCAGCATGCGCGTCATGCCCGGCGGCGGCTGGGTCAGCAGATAGCCCGAGACATAACGGGCAGGCAGGCCGATGGAGCGCATCGCCGCGATGCCGACATGCGCCAGGTCCTGGCAGACGCCGGCGCGGATTTCGAACACCCGGTCCACCTGACCGGCCCCCACTGAGTGGCCCAGTTGGTATGTTAGTTTAAGGGCATCATTTGCACCATCCCGTTGCTAGCCGGCTGATCTGGCGGCCAGACTGTGGCCTGCGGTGCCGGTGGTCGGTATCCCAACGATGAGTGCGG
>CAILUV010000046.1 GCA_903837555.1 uncultured Alphaproteobacteria bacterium | reverse complement strand
GGCATGTTGCTGGACGAGCCCAGCAACCATCTGGACCTGGAAAGCCTGATCTGGCTGGAGGAGTTCCTCAAGAATTACGACGGTGCGCTGCTGATGACCTCGCACGACCGCGCCTTCATTAACCGCATCATCGGCAAGGTGGTGGAAATCGATGGCGGCACGCTGACAACCTATTCGGGCAATTATGATTTCTATGAGCAGCAGCGCGCGTTGAGCGAGAAACAACGCCAAGCGCAGTTCGACCGCCAGCAGGCGATGATGGCCAAGGAGATCAAGTTCATCGAGCGCTTCAAGGCGCGCGCCAGCCACGCCGCCCAGGTGCAAAGCCGCGTCAAAAAGCTCGACAAGATCGAACAGGTCGAGATGCCCAGGCGCCGCCAGGCGGTGCAGTTCGAATTCCGCTCACCGCCGCGCTCCGGCGATGACGTGGCGAACTTCAAGGGCGTGCACAAGGCCTATGGCAACCACACCATTTATAACGGGCTCGATTTCCTGGTCCGCCGCAAGGAACGCTGGTGCATCCTGGGCGCCAACGGCACGGGCAAATCCACCTTGCTGAAGCTGGTGGCGGGCGCGACCGAGCCGGACCAGGGCAAGGTGACGATCGGCGCCAATGTGAAGATGGGCTATTTCGCCCAGCACTCGATGGACCTGCTGGACGGCGACGACACGATTTTTGAATCGCTGGACAAGAGCTTTCCGCAGGCAGGCCAGGGGAGCTTGCGCACGCTGGCCGGCTGCTTCGGCTTTTCCGGCGACGATATCGAAAAGAACTGCCGCGTGTTGTCGGGCGGCGAAAAGGCGCGGCTGGTCATGGCCAAGATGCTGTTCGATCCGCCGAACTTCCTGGTGCTGGACGAGCCCACCAACCATCTGGACATGGCGACCAAGGAAATGCTGGTCGAAGCGCTGGCCGGGTTCGAAGGCACCATGCTGTTCGTCAGCCACGATCGCCACTTCCTGGCCGCGCTGTCCAACCGCGTGCTGGAACTGACGGACGGCGAAGTGCACCAGTATGCCGGCGGCTACACCGAATATGTCGCCCGCACCGGCCAGGAAGCCCCCGGTCTTCATCCCGCCGGCTAGCTGCACGCTTTGGACTATCGCGTGGGTGTGAGCGGCCCGCCGCTTGCGATGGTGACCTGCATGGCTGTTTTTGTACCAAGCGGTTTGATAGAAATTGGCTTGGAAAGGAGCTTGGACATGCCGAAGAAGAGACCGACGCCGGAGCAGATTGTGCTGCTGCTGCGGCAGATAGAGGTTGCGACGTCACAGGGTAAATCGATAGCGATTGCGTGCCGGGAGGCCGGGATATCGGATCAGAGCTATTATCGGTGGCGCAAGGAATACGGCGGGCTTGATCTGGACCAGGCCCGGCGGATGAAGGACCTTGAGAAGGAGAGCGGCCGGCTGAAGCGGCTTGTTGCCGACCTGTCGCTGGAGAAGCAAGTGCTCAAGGATATTACCTCGGGAAACTTGTAAGCCCCGAACGGCGCCGGCAGGCGGTTACAGGGGCACGGGGGAAGTACAGGCTCTCGGAGCGTCAGGCCTGCCGGATCATCGGCCAGCCGCGTGGAACGCACCGCTACACGGTCATCGTGCGTGCAGACGAAGGTGCGCTGACACACGCCATTATCGAGATGGCGGCGCAGTATGGCCGCTATGGCTACCGGCGGGTCACCAAGCTGCTCAACGATGCGGGGTGGGATGTCGGGGTTGACCTTGTTCTGCGCATCTGGCGCCGTGAGGGGCTAAAAGTACCGAGTAAATAAAGGCCAAGAAGGCGCTTGTGGCTCAATGACGGCTCCTGCATCCGGCTACGCCCGGAGCGGCGCGATCATGTCTGGTCCTATGACTTTGTGGAGGCCCAGACCCAGGATGGCCGCAAGGT
>CAILUV010000045.1 GCA_903837555.1 uncultured Alphaproteobacteria bacterium | reverse complement strand
GTGACGCGCGACAGGTTTTCCAGAAAGCGGCGGTCATGACTGATCAGCACCAGCGCACCCTTGCCGGCTTTCAATTCGCCTTCCAGCCATTCGATCGCCCGCACATCCAGATGGTTGGTGGGTTCGTCCAGCAGCAAAATGTCGGGGCGCGGCGCCAAAGCGCGGGCCAGCGCGGCGCGGCGCGCCTCGCCACCAGACAGGGTCGCCGGATTTTCATCGCCGCTCAGGCCGAGGTTACCCAGCAGGTAAAAAGCGCGGTTGGGGTCTTCATGCGGATTGAGGCCGGCTTCGACATATTCACGCGTGCTGGCAAAGCCGCCCATGTCGGGCTCCTGCGCCAAATAGCGGATGGTGGCGCCGGGCTGCGCGAAGCGCGTGCCGCCATCGGCTTCCACCAGTCCCGCCGCGATCTTCAGAAGCGTGGATTTTCCCGAGCCGTTGCGCCCCACCAGACACAGCCGCTCACCCGCCGCCACGCTGAGTTCCGCGCCGTCCAGCAGCCTGGTGCCGCCGAACGAAACGGTGATGTCTTTCAGGTGCAAAAGCGGCCGCATGCGCCGCTATGTGGGGCGCTGGGACGCTGCAAGCAAGCGAAATCTAGCGGGTCTTGTTGGTGACCATGGCGCCGGGACGCGACACCATCTTGAGCGCCGCTTCGGGCCGTTCGGTCAGCGCCTTGCCGTCGAAATCATAGACCCGGATGTCGCGCTCCACCGAACACTGGACCAGCAGGCGCTTGTTGTCGTCGCTCCACACCGCGCCCTGACACGCATGGCCGAGCTGGGCATCGGCGATATGGGTCAGGTTGCCCTTGCCCACGCGGAACACGCTCATCTTGCCGTACACATCCTTGAAATTGGGCGCTTGCAGCGTGGTGGCCGAACCATTGCCGATCACCAGCGCGACGTATTTACCGTCGGGCGACAGCGCCACGGTTTCCGGCAGGGCGCCAACCTCGACGCCGAAGGTGATCTTGCCGGTGCGCGTATCGGTCACGGTGGTGGAAGCGCTGCCCTTGGCGGTGACCGGGGAGGCGCCGAAATTGTTGACGATCAGCCAGCGCCCGTCATGGGTCAGGCTGCCACCATCGGGCTGCACACCGACTTCGAAATCGGCCACGCGCTCAAGCTGGTCACCCTTGATCGCCAGCTTGGTCACCTTGGCGTCGCCGAAGCGCAGCGCATAGGCGAACTTGCCGTCGCGCGAAATGATCACGTCGCGCGGCTCGGCCTTGGCTTCCAGCTTGACCTGGCTGGCCCTGGTCAGGCTGCGGTCCTTGATGGTGAACAGCGTGATGGTGTCGTCGCCGGTGCCGGTGACCAGCGCGATGTCATTCTTGCGGCTCAGATAGACCCCGGTGGCGCCCATGCCCGCTTCCACCGTCTGCAGCAGCTTGGGCTTGGTCACATCGTCCAGGCCGATCACCGCCACCTTGTTGTCCGGGCCCAGCTTGTTCGCGGCGCCGAACTTCTGCGGACAGGCGGACAGCACGAAGCTGTAATCCTGCGCCACGGCGATGGCGCTGGGCGGCCCCATCTGGGTGGCGCAGACCTCAATGCTGCCGATGATGCGTGGCGCCTGACGGCTGGAGAACTCGATCACCGACACGCTGTCGGGCGTGGGCACCATGGGCAGTCCGTCACCGGCGCGCACCTGCTTGCCGTCATTGCCCGAAATGGCGATCTCGGCGAACGCCGCCGCCGGTATAAAAGCCAAAGCCGTCGCCAGCCAGATTGCGCGCATATCCCCACCCCTTGTTGTTGGTCCAAGTCTAGCGAGTGTGCGGCGCAAAAAGAAAGCCCAACGAAAAAGGGCGGCCTCACGACCGCCCCTGTCCGATTGGATGCCGTTTCGCTTACGAGAAGGAATAGGCCGTCTTGATCTGGGTGAAGAATTCCACCGCCGAGAAGCCCTGCTCGCGCTGACCGTAAGACGAACCGCGCTGGCCGCCGAACGGCACGTGATAGTCGACGCCCGCGGTCGGCAGATTGATCATGACCATGCCGGCCTTCACGTTGCGCTGGAAGTGACGCGCATACTTCAGGCTGGTGGTGACGATGCCGGCGGACAGGCCGAAGTTACCCGCATTGCACAGTTCCAGCGCTTCTTCATAGGTGTTGAACTTCACCACCGACACGACCGGGCCGAACACTTCTTCCTGGTTGATGGTGTCGCCAGCCTTGGTGTCCACGATCAGGGTCGGGGACATGTAATAGCCATGGTTGGAAAGCTTCAGCGGATCGGTGCCGCCGGCCAGCAGGCGGCCGCCTTCCTTCAGGGCGATGTCGACATACTTCAGGTTACCGGCGAGCTGGGTGTCGGTGACGGCCGGGCCCATCTGGGTGGTGGGGTCCAGCGCATCGCCCACCTTCAGCGCCTTGGCGCGTTCGGCGACGGCGGCGATGAACTTGTCATAGATGCCGGCCTGCACGAACACGCGGCTGGAAGCGGTACAACGCTGGCCGGTGGCGAAATAGCCGCCGTCCACCGCGATCTGCACGGCGCGATCGAACTCCGCATCGTCCATCACCACCAGCGGATTCTTGCCGCCCATTTCCATCTGCACACGCGCCTGGCGCGTCACCGCGGCCAGCGCGACCTTGGAGCCGACGCTCTGCGAGCCGGTGAAGGACACGCCATTGACGTCCGGATGCTTGGACAGCGCGTCGCCGACAATGCCGCGGCCCAGAACCATGTTGACCACGCCGGCCGGCGCGCCGGCTTCATGCAGGATGGACACCAGCGCATGGGCGGTGGCGGGCGTCGGGTTCGCGGGCTTCAGCACCACGGTGTTGCCGAAGGCCAAGGCCGGGGCCATCTTCCAGGCCGGAATGGCGATGGGGAAGTTCCACGGCGTAATCAGGCCATAGACGCCGACCGCTTCGCGATAGGTCTGGACTTCGACGCCCGGACGGGTGGATTCCAGATTCTGGCCGTGGCGGCGCAGGGCTTCGCCGGCGAAATACTTGAAGATGCGCGCGGCGCGGGCGGTTTCGCCGATGGCTTCGGGAAGGGTCTTGCCTTCCTCGCGCGCCAGAAGCTTACCGATGACTTCCTTGCGCTCCATGATCAGGCTGCCGGCCTTGTCCAGGATGTCCGAACGGACTTCCGGGCTGGACGACGCCCAGCCGGGCTGGGCGGTGCGGGCGGCTTCGACGGCCTTGTTGACGTCTTCCGGGCTGCCGTCCGGGAATTTGGCGATCACTTCCTGGGTGTTGGAGGGATTGATGCTTTCGAGCGCACCGGGGGCGGAAACCTGCTTGCCGCCGATGAAATGGGTCAGTGTCTCGGTCATCAAATATCTCCTGGAATTGGGGAAAATTGGCTGGTGGGTATTTAAGGGGTCAGGCGCACTAATCCAACCCCGAAACCGCATTTCGGAGGCGCTTTGGGGGTATGGCTGAAAAGAACCTTCAGGCCTTCAAAAGACCGCGTTTCAAAAGGTTTTTCATCAGATCGGCGATGCCGAAATTCCACGGCGGCGCCTGCTTGCAGGTGGTGACCCGGTTTTCCAGCACGCCCAGCTTGGGGGTGGAAACCCGCACGACGTCGCCTTCCTTGTGCGTGAAGCCGAAGCCGGGCGTGTCGCGGTCCTGGGTGGGGGCGAACAGTGTGCCGCAATACAGCACGAAGCCGTCGGGATACTGGTGCTCGCTGATGGTCTGCTTCACCAGCTCCAGCGGATCGCGGCTGATTTCCGCCATCGTACTCTTGCCTTCCAGCCGGTAGTTATCCGTGCCGACAATCTCCAGCTCGACCACCGCATTGCGGACATGGTCGATGGAGAACTTGTCGTCGAACATGCGGATGAACGGGCCCAGCGCGGACGCGGCATTGTTGTCCTTGGCCTTGCCCAAGAGCAGCGCGCTGCGCCCTTCATAGTCGCGCAGGTTCACGTCATTGCCCAGGGTGGCGCCGATCGCCTTGCCGGTGCGGTCGACCACGATCACCACTTCGGGCTCGGGATTGTTCCAGGTCGACTGGGTGCGGATGCCGACATAGTCGCCCCAGCCCACCGACGACATCGGCGGCGCCTTGGTGAAGACTTCGGCGTCGGGCCCGATCGCCACTTCCAGATATTGCGACCACAAGCCATCGGCGATCAGCGCGTCCTTCAGCTTCTGGGCCTCGGGCGAGCCCGGCACCACCTTGCGGATATCGGTGCCGATCTTGGACGCCAGTTCCTCGCGGATCGCCTGCGCTCGGCCCGGCACGCCCTTGGCGCGTTCCTCGATCACCCGTTCCATCGCCGAGACCGCGAAGGTTACGCCCGCCGCCTTGACACATTGCAGATCGACCGGCGCCAGTAGCTTCACTTTGCCGTTGCTGTCACTCCAGGCGGTGGAAAGACCCAGGTCGTCGATGTCGCCCAGATCTTTCCCCGGCGGAACGCCGTTCCACTTTTCCAGAAGCTGCGCCGTGGTCGGCGCGAAAGCCGACACGTCGAACACCCGACCCTCCTTGACCACCACAGGGGTCGGGCCTTCGCCCAGGTCCATGCGGCCGACCAGCACGGCATCGCGCCAGTCTTCGGGAAGCGGAAAGGTCTTGGTGTTCGTCATGACAGTTTCTTACAGCTCGAGCTTCAAGGTGTTGCGGATATAGTTGGCGGTGATGCGCGCGCTTTCCTTGGGCGTGCGCCAGGGCGAGGCGTCCAGCTCGACATTGAGATGACCGCGCCAGCCGATGGATTTCAGATAGGCCATGATGCCCGGGAAATCCACGCCGCCCTCGCCCATCGGATAGAAATAGGGGTCGTTCATCTGGTCGCGCTGGGGCGTGGGCACATTCTTGGTGCCGCCGCGATCGGCCCTGGCCGTGTCCTTGAAGTGATACTCGATCACGCGGTGGCCATACTTCTTGGCCAGCGCCAACGGGTCCATGCCCGCCATGGTGATATGGCCGGTATCCAGGATCAGGCCGACATTTTCGGGCCGGGTATTTTCCATGATGTAGTTGGTCTCGTGCTCGTTCTGGATCTGGCTGCCCAGGTGCGGATGCACGCCGAAGGTCATGCCCAGTTCCTCGCGGATGCGCTTGCCCAGAAGATCGCAGGTGATGGCGATTTCCTTCAGGTCGGCATCCGGCGTGCCGTTCGGCTGCTTGCGGGGGCCGGTATTGGTCTTCTGGTGGTCGCAGCCGAAGCGGCGCGCGAAGCGCGTCATGTTGAAGTGGTTGTCCACCACATCCTTGCGCTTGGACGGATCGTGGAAATCGACGCTGCCGCCGATGGAGCCGCCGGTGATCGCGGTGAACTGCGCCCCGATCTGGTACATGCGGTGCTGCAGGGCTTCCCAGCGGTCGGGATAATAGACTTCGCGCTTCTTGCGCGGGCCGGTCGGATACTTCCAGGAATAGCCGTTCGGCCAGGTCTTCATCGGCTGGGTGTCACGCGGCGGCGGCTCGAGCCCGTCCTTGGTGGCGCAGAAGGAGGAGCCGAAGATTTCAAAGTAGCGGAAACCGATATCGCGGCCCTCGGAGATGCCGACAAAGGGATCGCCTTCCCAGCCGCCGCGGGTGTTGGTGGTGTAGCCGATACGGAACTGTTGCTGCTGGCGCAGCTTGGGCTGCACCTCCATGCGCGGCACGCCGTTATAGGCCGGACCGGTGGACTGGGCCGCGACTTCGCGCGCCGCCAGCAAACCGCCCGCCGCCACCGACAGACCAAAGAATTTCCTGCGATCCATGTTTCCCTCCCAATACGCAACGCCGCCTTCTGATGAGCGGCGGCGCACTTTAGACAGGGCGGGCGCGCGGAAGCCAGCGCCGCGCGCGGGGTCCGCCTAGCGGCATTTTGCCGGTTGCTGCGCTGCAACATTCACTTTTGGAGCGTCGCTGTTATAACCGGCGCGATTTCTAGCCAAGGGAATACGCCATGACCGTTTACGCCGGACGCTTCGCAGGCCGCACCGCCATCATCACCGGCGGCGCTTCGGGCCTCGGCCTGGCGGCCGCCAAGCGCATCACGGCGGAAGGCGGCAAGGTCTGCCTGTGGGACATGAATCCTGAAAGCCTGGCCAAGGCCAAGGCGGAAACCGGCGCAGCCCACACCATCGCGCTGGACGTCAGCGACGCCGCGGCGGTGGAAGCCGCCGCCGCCGAAGCCAGGAAGTTGCTGGGCAAGATCGACATCCTGGTCAACAGCGCCGGCATCACCGGCGCCACCCAGCCGGTGATCGGCTATCCGATCGATAGCTGGCTCAAGGTGATGAACGTCAACGTCAACGGGCTGTTCTATTGCTGCCGCGCCGTCGCGCCGATGATGGTGGAAGCCGGCTATGGCCGCATCGTCAACATCTCGTCGGTGGCAGGCAAGGAAGGCAATCCCAATGCCAGTTCCTATTCGGCGTCGAAGGCCGCGGTGCTGGGCTTCACCAAATCGCTGGGCAAGGAGCTGGCCACCAAGGGTGTAATCGTCAATGCCGTGACCCCGGCGACCTTTGAAAGCCCAATCCTGGACAATGTGCCCCAGAGCCACATCGATTACATGCGCTCCAAGATTCCGATGGAGCGCTTCGGCACAGCGGCCGAGAACGCCGCCGCGGTGTGCTTCCTGGCCAGCGAGGAATGCTCGTTCACGACCGCCTCGACGCTGGACACGTCTGGCGGACGCACGACCTACTAAGTTTCGCGGATATTTCCTGGCGCGGCGGCCTCACGGTCGCCGCGCTTTTTGTTGCGCGAATGCGCCGCCAGAAACACAAAGGGCGGCAGCTGGAAAGCTGCCGCCCTTGGCGAACTAAAGATGACGGAAGCTTACGGGTTGGCCGTCGTGCTGGTCACGTTGGCCGTGCCGCGCAGGTCCTGCTTCAGCGGACCGCCGCCAAAGCCCGACACAGCGGCGATGGTCACGCCCGCGGCAGCCAGGCCGCCGAAAATCAGAATTTCCTTGGTGCCGACCTGGGCCTGCTTCACGCCGGCCGGCTTGCCCGGCGCCAGATTGGTTTCTGCCAACGCCATGGTCGAAGCGAACAGACTGATGGCGATAGCTGCGGTGCAAAGTTTGCGCATGGGGCCCCTGAATGATTGTTCTTACGTTGTTGGGCGAACATTCGCGCGCGAAGTCAGCGGGAATCAAGCGGAATAATTGACTCGATGTCAGGGGAGCGCGCCCAAGCGGCTGAGTTCTTTGCGAAAAATTGAGCGATTACTGGCGCCCAGCACCAGAAGCCAACTTAAATGTTGCTTCTAAAGCTAGTTCCAATCCGGCTGATTTGGCGGGTTTTGCGCCACGCGGGACGGGCGCGAAGCGCCCGCCGGGGTCCGGAAAACCGATATGGGAAGAATTGGAGCGGGCGAACGGATTCGAACCGTCGACCCTAACCTTGGCAAGGTTATGCTCTAGTATACAGAAATAACGTAACCACCCGACATCTTTACTATAAGATATATATAAAAGGGACTATTGCCGCAACCAAACGACAGCCATATCCTATTGCGGTGGGTACTTGGTGGGTACTCGTACCGTTTGGGGGATTTATGGCAGTCGTCAATTTAACAAAACGCAAGATCGACAGCGCCGCTCCTGAAGACAAGACGTACTACCTGTACTGCGACAAGGTTTCGGGCTTCGGCCTTCGCGTTATGCCCACGGGCATTAAGACCTTCATATTTCAATTCCGGGTTGGTCACGGCAGAAACGCCCAGAAGCAGCGCACTGTCATAGGGCGCTACGGAAGCCCTTGGACGGTAGAGACTGCACGGCGTGAAGCCCAGCGCCTTGGTGGCATTGCGTCCACTGGGACCGACCCAGCCGCCGCTAGGATAGTCGAGGCGTCGGCTTCAAAGACCGTCGCCGAAGTCTGCGCGGAATACCTAGCAGTAGCCGAAGCAGGTCAAATGATGGTCAGCAAAAAGCGTGGTTCTCATCCAAAAAGAGCCACGACAGTCATGGTGGACAGGGGCCGAATCCACCGGCACATCATCCCGCTCATTGGTAAAAAGCTGATGCAGGAACTTACTGAAAATGATGTGCAGCAAATGCTGTTCGACATTGCCTCTGGTAAGACCGCCGCGGTTGAAAAAACTGGATCACGCGGGCTAGCCCGAGTAACGGGGGGCGAAACGGCGGCGACCAGAGCAGTGGGGCTTCTGGGCGGCATTTTTACGTGGGCAATCAAAATAAAGAAGTACTGCACCACAAATCCAGTCAAGGGCGTTCAAAAATATGAAGATCGCAAAAAAGAACGATTCCTTACTGCCGAAGAAACAGCACGACTGGGAGCGGCGCTTAAAAATGCGTTAGCCGCTGAAAAAAACCCTTACGCCATCGCCGCCATCCAGTTGCTACTTCTGACAGGATGCCGAAAAATGGAAATCCTGTCCCTGAAATGGGAATATGTCGATTTTGACCAAAGCTGTTTGCGACTGCCGGATTCAAAGACGGGCCAAAAGAATGTCCAGCTAGGCGATAAGGCAGTTGCTCTAATAAAGAGCGTTCCACGACTTGCCAACAATCCATATGTGTTCCCTAGCCGCTCTAAGAGCCATTATGTCGGATTGGCCAAATTCTTTGGTAACATTAAGGCGGATGCGAAACTCAAAGGTTTTCGCTTACACGACCTGCGCCATAGCTTTGCCAGCGCCGCCAGCGAGAGCGGCTTTAGCTTAAAATATATTGGGACGCTGCTCGGCCACAAAGATAGCGAAACGACTGAACGGTATGCTCATCTAGGAAAGACGGCAGTAAAGACGGCAGCAGATAAGATCTCGCGTGGAATCGCAGCTTCTTTGAATCGCGGTCAAAGGGAGCGCTGAGGATGACAGTTAAAAAACTGGCAAAGCGCCGCGGGCCTAAAAGTACGAAAATCACCATCGACTTTGGAAAATCGATTCCTGACATCCTTACTGATCAAACCGCGCCTCATAGCCATGCGGATCGGCTGGCAGCCTGTCTAAAATCCTACCCCGACACTGAAGCAGCCCTTGGAAGGTTGGTTATTGATGCGGCAGCCGCGACTAGTGCGCGTCGGTCAGCAGCATTTCAAGCTTTTGGAATTGATGAAAGCAACCTGAAAGGTCAGGACTTTAATGATGCTTTCGACAAAATCTTTGATGCAGTTTTTCCTAAAAACACGGCCAAAGAAAAACCGAAAAAGTGGACCCCTTCGCACCCTGAAAGCCGGGAGATCTATTGCGATGCCCTTAGAAGAAGATCTGTGGGGGCGGGTGATGTAGAAGCGTGGGTAGCAGCTTGCGAAGCAGTTATCGGCAAATCAACGAACACACCTAGTTTGAAGTCCCGGTGGACAGAATTTAAGAATGACGGCCTAGTAAAAAAAATAGAAGCTGATTTTCTTAAACTAGATGAGCAGCGCAAACGCGCGGCCATGAAACGCACAGCCGATACGCTGGCCCTGACAAAATAACAAAATAATTCGCCAATTCTATTGTCTTTTACGCGCTCTTACGGATGACCGATAAGGCCTTCCAACGCCGCTATTACGCGGCAGGACTTGGGAGGCGTTATGAATACTTATCTGACTGAATCAGAAGTGGCGGAGCAGCTAAAAGTCTGCCCGAGAACCCTGCAGCGTTGGCGCCAGACGGGCCTTGGTTTGCCGTTTCTACGCTTCGGTGGATTGGTGCGCTACAGTCAGGCCGACATTGAAACTTGGTCAGCCAAACAAACAGTCATATCAACTTCCGAAGTGCGCCAGACAGGTGGCCGCAAATGACGCCCCCATTTGTCGCGGCCAAACGGCTCGCGGAGGCTGGCCTTCCTGTTTTTTTCTGCAACGCCAAAAAGCTCCCAACATGCACGGGGGGCTTCAAGGCCGCGACATCTGATCCGGAGCAGCTTCTGGATCTATGGCGGCGTTCGCCGGGTCCGCTCATCGGCGTAGCAACCGGTGCCGCCTCTGGAATTG
>CAILUV010000044.1 GCA_903837555.1 uncultured Alphaproteobacteria bacterium | reverse complement strand
TTTTTTCATCTAGCGCACTCCGGGATTGTTTTCGGCCGTGTTGGGGCCGTTGGGTTCACTGACCTGCGGACGCAGGGGACCCGGATTGGGATTCTTGCCGGCTGCTTCCACCTTGGCGATGGCGGGGTTGGCGATGTTGGGCGAGGTGACGGTTCCGGGCGTGGGCGTCTTGTCCCGCGCCTCGGGCTGGGGCGGCGGCAGCGGGCTTTGCTGCGCGGCCGCCGGCATGGCGGGAACCAGCAGCGACAGGGCCAGCACCTGTACCAATGTGATAGTCTTCATGCGGTGAAACCTTCCAAGGAACCTTCAAGTGAACGCTCCAAAAGGCGGGTTGTTGCACGAGGCGACATGGGGCGTGCGATCGCGCGCGCGTTTTGCCCGCATGAGAAGTCCGTGCCCTGCACGAGAAACAGTATCGCCTGACAGGCGCCGGGTTTTTGGCCGCCGGTATCCGGCCTAGCTTTCGGCAGGCGCGTCGATGGCGACGCCCATGGCGGCGAGTTTTTCCAGCACACCGCCTTTCCTCAGCAGCGGGCCCAGATTGACGATGGCGACGGTCTTGCCGCCGCGCTTCAGGGCGCCATCGATCGCCGCCACGGTCTCGTTGATGTTGCGTAGCTCCGCCTGGGCGGCGCGGGTGACGCTGCCGATAGCGCAGTTCATCAGCCGGGATTCGGCATAGTTGGCCTTCATGGCTTTGACATTGCCCACCGCCCAGGCGCGGGCGGCAGCTTCGGCATGGGTGTTGGCCCACAGGATATCGTCCACCGCCTGGCTCAGGCACACGCGCTGTTGTTCGGGCGTGAGCTTCAGCAGGTCGCGCACGATATCCATCGCCTGGAAATTGGTGACCGAGCGGCGTTCGATCCCGTGGCGCCGCGCCAGCTCGCCGATCTTGCCGCGCGGCTGGCCGCCCTCGAAATTGCGCGCCTTCATGAAATCCTGCTGCAGCCGGACGGCGGCGCGGATAGGAATGTCGGTGCCGTATTCCTCCGCATCGCCCTTCACCGCCTCGCGCGCGGCGATGAAGCGGCGGCGCAGATCGTCATCGAGCTGGCTTTCCAGGTGCTGGCCGCGCGGCAGCGACAGTTTTCCGCCGTTCCAGAGCAGGAACCAGGCAACGTCGACGAAATTTATCGACGGGCGCGGCGGGTGCAGCACTTCGCGCGCGCCGTCCATCACCTCGCCCAGCACATCGGCGTTCCAAGTCAGGCCCTTGGGCATCGGCCAGACCTGGCCCAGCACCCAGACCTCTGCATTGCCGCGCGTCAGGTGCCACAGCGCCGGGCCGGGCTGGGCGCGCACGGTGACGGTTTCGATATCGCTCCATTCCGGCTGCACCGAATCCTGCGCGGCGGCCGGGGCGACGCAGGCCAGAAGCAGGGCGAGGGCAAGGCAACGGCGCATGGTCACCGGGACATGAGGCGGCAGGATGGTGCCGGAATAATAGGGCAAAAATGCGCAAGTTTCATGCTGTTGCGCGTGCCCCGTGGCGAAAGCTGCACGCGGGAAGGCGGGTCTACAGGGCGCTTCTGTGCCTGTGTGGCAGCGAACCGTCCTGTGACGTACTTGAAAAAGGCGAGCCCTGGCCGTCTGCGCCTGATTATTTCCGCTTGAACCGCGCGGCGAAGAAGTCACCCTTGTTCCATTCCGGCCTGGCCGCCGCGTCGCCCAGTTCGCGGGCGATTTCGGCGTTCAGCTTCGCGAACTTGGCGCCCGCGTCATAATTGATCGGCTGGGCAAGGTCGTCGCTGGGCTTGTGATAGTTGGACTTCATGAAGTGCCCGAACGCCTTTTCGCCGCCATTGGCGAAGCCGGTCATCAGGAACACCGCCGGGATGCCCTGTTCGACGAAGCGGTAATGGTCGGAGCGGGTGAAGATGCCTTCATCGGGCATCGGATCGGGCGACAGCTTGACGTTCAGCTTGGCGGCGGCGCGCTCGA
>CAILUV010000043.1 GCA_903837555.1 uncultured Alphaproteobacteria bacterium | reverse complement strand
GTCACCGACGGCATCGCCATGGGCCATGCCGGCATGAAGTCGTCGCTGGCCTCGCGTGACGTGATCGCGGATTCGGTCGAACTGACCATGCGCGGTCATTCCTATGACGCGCTGGTGGCGATGGCCGGATGCGACAAATCCCTGCCGGGCATGATGATGGCGATGATCCGCCTGAACGTGCCGTCGATCTTTATCTATGGCGGCTCCATCCTGCCGGGCCGTTTCCGCGGCCGCGACGTGGTGGTGCAGGACCTGTTTGAAGCCGTCGGCCTGCATTCGGTCGGCAAGATGGACGACGAGACGCTGGACGAGCTGGAACGTGTCGCCTGTCCGTCCGCCGGTTCGTGCGGTGGCCAGTACACCGCCAACACCATGGCGATGGTGGCCGAAGCCATCGGCCTGGCGCTGCCCTATAGCTGCGGCGCGCCGGCGCCCTATGAAATCCGTGACGCGCTCTGCTCCACAGCGGGCGAGCAGGTGATGAAGTTGCTGGCCGCGAAAATCCGCCCGCGCGACATCGTCACCCGCAAGGCTTTCGAGAATGCCGCCATGACGGTGGCCGCCACCGGCGGTTCGACCAACGCGGCGCTGCATCTGCCGGCCATGGCGCACGAGGCTGGCATTGATTTCGACCTGTTCGATGTGGGCGAAATCTTCAAGAAGACGCCTTACATCGGCGACCTCAAGCCGGGTGGCAGGTATGTCGCCAAGGACCTGTTCGAAGCCGGCGGAATTCCGCTCGTGATGAAGGCGCTGCTGGACGGCGGCTTCCTGCATGGCGACGTGATGACCGTCACCGGCAGGACGATGGCCGAGAACCTGGCCAAGGTGAAGTTCAACGAAAATCAGGACGTCATCCGCAAGACCAGCAGTCCGATCACCGTCACCGGCGGCGTGGTTTCGCTGAAGGGCAATCTGGCTCCCGATGGCGCCATCGTGAAGGTGGCCGGCCTTAAGAATTTGCGCTTCGTCGGCCCTGCGCGCGTTTTCGACAACGAAGAAGAATGCTTCGAATGCGTCGACAAGCGCCAGTACAAGGAAGGCGATGTGCTGGTCATCCGCTATGAAGGGCCCAAGGGCGGTCCGGGCATGCGCGAGATGCTCAGCACCACGGCGGCGCTGTATGGGCAGGGTATGGGCGACAAGGTCGCGCTGATCACCGATGGCCGCTTCAGCGGCGCCACGCGCGGCTTCTGCATCGGCCATGTCGGTCCCGAAGCGGCCGTGGGCGGTCCCATCGCGCACATCAAGGATGGCGACATCATTACGCTGGATGCCAACACCGGCGAAATCTCGGTCAATGTCAGCGATGCCGACCTGGCCGAGCGCGCCAAGAGCTGGAAGCCGCGCGAGAGCGAATATGGCTCGGGCGCGATCTGGAAATACGCCCAGCTTGTCGGCCCGGCCCGCTATGGCGCGCTGACCACGCCGGGCGCCGACAAGGAAAAGAGCTGCTACGCGGACATTTAAATTGGTAGAGCCGCGTCGCACGCTGGCGCTACGACCCCTCGCTTACGGTCGGGTTCGCGGTCGCTCCGCCGGGCGCAGTTAACTAAACGGGCAGTTCCTGGGCCTGAATTTGTCAGCAGTACCGGGCTAACCGGTTGCGGGATGCCGTCCGTAAGGTAAATTGACTTGCGGGAATTGGCTGGCGGCGGACATGCGGAAGATTGCCTTGGGCTTGGGTGCGCTGCTGGTTCTGGCGGCGCCGGTCGCGGCCGACAGCGCCAAGTTGGTGAAATCCGCCAAGCCGCAACAGCTCGCGCTTTTCCAGGAACGCTCCATCTTCACATCGGGCCTGCGCGGCACCCACACCATCGCGCTCACCTTTGACGATGGCCCCAACCTGCACACCGGCGAGGTTCTGGACGCTCTGCGCGAGATGAACGTCCGCGCCACCTTCTTCGTGGTGGGCCGCCAGGCGCGCCGTTATCCCGAGATGCTGTCGCGGATCACGCGCGAAGGGCATTTGCTGGCCAATCACAGCGCCAACCATGCCCGGCTCAGCACCCGCTATGCCGCCAACCCGGATATGCTGATCGACGAAATCCGCGAGGTGCATGACCAGATCGCCCCCCGCATGGCGCAGGGCGACAAGTTCTATTTCCGCGCGCCCTATGGCTACTGGAAGTCCGCCCATGCCGGCATCCTCAATGCCGATCCCGAGCTCAAGCGCTATGTCGGCCCGATCTACTGGGATGTGGGCGACGACATTTCCATGTCGCGTGACGGTTATGTGATGAGCGCGGCGGACTGGGAATGCTGGCGGATCAAATGGTCGGCCAAGACCTGCGCCAAGGGCTATTTGCGCGATATTCGCCGCAAGGACGGGGGCGTGGTGCTGATGCACTCCATCCAAATCAACTCCGCTGCCCTGGTCCGCCAGGTGGTTCCGGCCCTGATCGAGGAAGGATATCGCTTTGTGAGGCTGGATCAGGTGCCCCAATATCGCCAATATGAGAGACCAAAAGACTGGCCAAGCGGAGTCGCTGATGCCCGGGACAAGCCTCCCGTACGCCTCAGCGCCGTTCGGACTGATATTACGTCAGACGAGATAAAGTAGGCGCTGCCCCGTCCCGGGGTGAGCGCAAACCCTGGGAGAAGTTCATGATGTTTCGCACCGTAATGGCGACCGGCGCTGCGCTGGCGCTTTTGAGCCTGATGCCGGCTGCCGCCGCTGACGGCGTTCTGACCGCCAAGGTCAACGGGGCCCAGCGCTCCGCCGACAACAAGGCGCGCGACGCGTTCCGCCGTCCCGCCGAGACCCTGGAATTCTGGGGCGTGAAGCCCGGCCAGACGATCATCGAAGTGTCGCCCGGCGGCGGCTATTGGAGCGAAATCCTCGCCCCCTATGCCAAGGATACCAAGGGCCATTACATCGCCGCCACCGGCCGTCCCGACCAGAAGCTGCCGGCCAAGTTTGAAGATGCCAATGCCTATGGCCCGATCCACTACGCCCTGTTCAACAAGGGCCCGGCGGAACTGGGCGCGCCCGGCAGCGCCGACGTCGTGATCACCGCCCGCAACATCCACAACTGGATGTGGACACCGGGAATGGCCGACGCGGTTATGGCCAACTTCTATGCCGTGCTGAAGCCGGGCGGTATCCTGGCGGTGGAAGAACACCGCGCCGATCCCAAGCCGATGGTGAACGATGCCCGCAATGGCTACGTCTCCACCCAGCACGTGATCGACCTGGCGACCAAGGCGGGCTTCAAGCTGGAAGCCCGTTCAGAGCTGAACGCCAACGCCAAGGACACCAAGGACCATCCCTTTGGCGTCTGGACCCTGCCGCCGGTGCGCCGCAGCGCCGAACAGGGCAAGCCGGCCGATCCGACCTTCGACCGTACGAAGTATGATGCGATCGGCGAAAGCGACCGCATGACCCTGCGTTTCCGCAAGCCGTAAGACACGGACGGCGGGCGTCCCAAAGGCGCCCGCCGATCCCCGGCTGGTTCTATGACCCGCTGTCGGTCATAGTGGCCAAAAGAATCTTGCGGGGATGGGATGAAAAGGTTCGCCGCGCTGCTGGCCAGCGCACTGCTGCTGCCATTATGTGCCGCTGCCGCAGGCCTCTCGGAAGAATGGCCGGCCTATGGCCATGACTATGGCGAAAGCCGCTATTCGCCGCTCAGCCAGATAACCCCTGCCAATGTCAGCCAGCTGAAGCCCGTCTGGACCTATCACATGCGCCCGCCGGACCGCGTGTCGCGCGGCTATGCGGCATCGCAGAACACGCCGCTGGTGGTGAAGGGCGTGATGTATGTCTCCACGCCGTACGGGCGAGTGGTGGCGCTGAATGCGGAAACCGGCAAGCAGATATGGGCCTATCAGGTGCCGGGTGGCGACAATCCCGCCACGCGCGGTTCCGCCTATTGGCCCGGACCCCGGCCGCAGATCGTGTTCGGCACCAACCGGGGCCTGCTGATCGCGCTCTATGCCGACAATGGCGATCCCGTAAAGGGCTTTGGCGAGAATGGCGTCGTCAACCTGAAAACGCCCGAGGTGATGCAGGGCTTTCCGAACGCCTTTCTGGGTGTCACCGCCGCGCCGACCATTTACAAAAATCTGATCATCACGGGATCGCGGACCCAGGAAGCGCCGCAAAAGGGCGCGTCAGGCCGGGTGCGGGCATTCGATGTGCGCACCGGCAAGGAAGTCTGGCACTTCAATGGGGTGCCCCAGCCGGGCGATAAATTCCATGACACATGGGACGAGGGCAGCGCGCACCAGCGCTCCGGCGTCAATGTCTGGACCAGTGTGATTTTGGATGCGCAGCGTGGCATCGCCTATCTGCCGTTCAGCGCGCCGACCTTCGACCAGTCCGGCAACGATCGCAAAAAGCCGTCGCTGTTCTCCAATTCGCTGGTGGCGGTGAACGCTGCGACCGGAAAATATCTCTGGCACTTCCAGGCGCTGCGGCATGACATCTGGGATTACGACCTGCCGCTGACCACGCTGGTCGATGTGAAAAAGGATGGCCGCACCATTCCCGCCGTGGCGGTGATGAGCAAGGCGAGCCTGCTGTTCCTGCTGGACCGCATCACCGGCAAGCCTATCCATCCGGTGCATGACATCGCCGTGCCCACCGAAACCGACATGGAAGGCGAGGCAGTATCACCCACCCAGCCCGCGTCGGTAACGCCGCCCCTGGGCCGCACCTCCTTCGAGATGTCCGAACTGGCCAACATCACGCCGGGTCAGCGCGCAGGCTGCGAAAAGCTGATCCAGGATCAGAAGGTGGTGCCTGCAAAATATTTCCAGCCTCCGCGCGTGGACAGCGCCGTGGCGCGGTTCCCCGGCAACTGGGGCGGCATCGACTGGAGCCACGCGGCCTTCGATCCCAGGAACGGCCTCTACGTCGTCAATGCCAGCGAAATGGGCTCGCAGCAGATGATGGTGCGCAAGGCCGACGGCACCTATGACATGCGCTACGGCTATCAGTGGTTCTGGGACAAGGAATCCCGGATGCCCTGCCAGAATCCGCCCTGGGGCAATCTGTACGGCATCGACGTGAATACCGGCGCGATCGTCTGGCGGACCGTGCTGGGCGTCACCGACGGCTTGCCCGATCCCAAGACCGGGCGCCCCAATGTCGGCGGGCCCATCGCCACCGGCGGCGGACTGGTGTTCATCGGCAGCACCGACGACAAGCGGCTGCGCGCGTTTGAGACCAGGACCGGCAAGGAATTGTGGGCGTTCAAGCTGCCCGCTTCGCTGTACGGCACGCCGCTGACCTATCGCGGCAAAAGCGGCAAGCAGTATGTGGCGGCGGTCACCACGGGCGGCTTCTGGGGGGAGGTGGCCGGGTCCGATGAAGTCACCGCCTTCGCGCTGCCATGAACACAGTCGGATTTTTCTGCGCGGTCATCGCCGCCATTCTGTTTGGCGTGGGCGGCACTTTCGCGCAGTTCCTGTTCGAAAACCGCGACATCAATCTGCAATGGCTGGTGAGCATTCGTCTGCTGGGCGGCGGCACCATCCTGCTGGCCTTTGCGGCGGCGCGGGACGGCCATGGCGTGCTGGCGCCCCTGCGCGATAAAAAAGACGCCATTCAGCTTCTGATATTCGGCGTGCTGGGCATGCTGTCGGTGCAGTACACCTATTTTGCGGCCATCAAGGAATCCAACACCGCCACCGCCACGGTGATGCAATACACCGCCCCGGCGATGATCGCGGTGTGGATGGCCATGCGCACCCGCCGCTGGCCATCGGGCAAGGAATATGCCGCCATTGCGCTGGCCCTGACGGGCACCTTCTTCCTGGTGACGCATGGCGATTTCAGCGCCTTGTCGATCACCGGCATCGCGCTGTTCTGGGGCATAGCCAGCGCCGTGGCGGCGGCGTTCAACTCCATCCAGCCCGCAGGCCTCCTGCACAAATACAGCGCCGCTTATGTGACCGGCTGGGGCATGCTGATCGGCGGTGTCGCGCTGTGTTTCGTGCACCAGCCCTGGAATGTCGAAGGCATATTCGACGCCACCACCTACCTGTTCATCGCCTTTATCCTGCTGTTCGGATCGCTGGCGGCCTTCTATCTGTATCTCAAGGCCATCCGGCTGATCGGGCCGCAATATACCAGTCTCTTGAGCTGCGCCGAGCCGCTGTCCGCGGCGGTTCTGGCGGTGCTGTGGCTGGGCGTGTCGTTCGGGCCGATGGACTGGCTGGGCACGGCGTTGATCCTGACCACCATCGTGCTGCTGGCCAAGAAGCAGACCGCCGACACCCAGTCCGAAAAGGTCACCTGACCATCAGTTCCTTCAGCCCGTCGAGGAAGGACACGCGCGGCGACCAGCCCAGCGCGGCCTTGATCTTGGCAATGTCGGCGAGTGTGGCGGCGCTGTCGCCCTTGCGGCCTTCGGTATGGACTTGATCGGGTGAGATCATGTCGGCCAGTTCCTGGACCGAGATATTGGTGCCGCTGCCGACATTGAATACCTCGCCGCGCAGCGTGCTGGACAGGGCGGCGATGTTGGCCGCCACCACGTCGCGCACATGCACGAAGTCGCGGCGCTGCTGCCCGTCGCCATGGATTTCCAGCGTTTTGCCTTCGGCGGCGCGGCGCAGGAAAATGCCCAGCACCAGCGCGTAAGCGCCGGTTTCCGGCTGGCGCGGTCCATACACGTTGAAATAGCGCAAGACGATGCAGGGCAGGCCGAAGCCTTGATCGAACAGCAGGCAATACTGCTCGCCCACCCGCTTGGTCAGGCCATAGATATTGAGGAAATCCGGTGGATCGCTTTCGCGGTGCGGCGGGGTGCGGCTGCCGTAATAGGTGGACGAGCCGCTATAGATGAAGCGCTTTACCCCCGCGTCACGCGCGGCCAGCAGCATGTTCTGTGTGCCCGCAATATTGGCTTGGGTGCAGAAATCCAGATTTTCCTGCGACGGGCCGGACCGGGACATGGCGGCGCAATGCAGCACGGCTTGCATGCCCTCGGCGGCGCGTTGGCAGGCCTCGATGTCACGGATGTCGCCTTGGATGAATTCGGCGTCGCCCGGCACCCATTCGCGTTTGCCGTAGATCAGGCTGTCCAGCACCCGTACGCGGTGTCCGGCCGCCAGCAGGCCTTCGCAAAGATGGCTGCCGATGAAGCCGGCGCCGCCGGTGACCAGGACATTCTTCATGTCACCGGTTCTTATAGAGCTGACGAAAAAAAGCCAGATCGTCTGGCGTATTGATGCCGCGCGCCTCGGTCGCGTCGCGCACTTCCAGCGGCTGGATGTGCCAGCCCATCCGGCTCAGGAAGGGCAGGAAGGGTAGAAAATTGATATCACCGGTACGGCTGCCGT
Organism: uncultured Alphaproteobacteria bacterium; assembly: GCA_903837555.1. Taxonomy (GTDB): domain Bacteria; phylum Pseudomonadota; class Alphaproteobacteria; order Micropepsales; family Micropepsaceae; genus Rhizomicrobium. The sequence continues at coordinate 69,483 of CAILUV010000043.1, read as the reverse complement.
GCGGTGCGGTGGCCAGATAGCCCTGCCAGGCGGCCTGCAGGCCTTCGGTGCCGAGCAGGAACGTGCCGACATCGGAAAAGCCGTTCGGCGTGGTGGCGTCGCCTTCGCGGCTTTGAAGCACCTGCGTCAGCCGTTCGCTGTCAAAGACATATTCCACATAGGGTATCGCCATGCGGGTCACCGGCAGCACCGCATGCTGACGTGGATCGCTGAGATCCGCGATGGCGCGCGACAGCGTATCCTCGGATACAAACACCTGGTCACCCCACACGATCAGAACGGCGTCATAACCCGACCACACTTCAATTCCGCGGAAGATGGCATCCCCCATGCCGGTCGGTGCAGGCTGGATGCTTTGGGAAACATTCGAAGGCAGCGCAGGAAAATCCGCGGCACCCTCCGGCGACAGCACCAGATGAATATGATCGACCAGCGGCGCCAGCCTGGCGTGCAGAATGTCCCAGACGGTCTGGGTGTCCGTCAGCGGCGTCAGGATCTTGGGGCCATTGGCGCCCAGCCGTGTGCCGCGTCCCGCCGCCGGAATGACCGCGCAGATTTTCATGCCAGTGCTCCGGCAAACGTGGCGAGGTCGTCGAAATAGACATCCGCCTGCGCGCGGATCGCCGGTTCGTGCACGCCAATCACTTTCACGCCTGCCGCATGGGCCGAGGCGATGCCCGACAAGGCATCTTCGACCGCTATAGTTCTGGCGGGGTCAGCATTCAGCCGCGCCAGTGCCGTGCGGTAGGGTTCTGGATCGGGCTTTCCCCTGGTCACATCGTCGGCGGTGATCAGCGCATCTGCGAATGCCAGAAGTCCGGTTGATTCCAGGGTGCGGGTTGCGGACGCGCGGCTGGCCGAGGTAACGATGGCGATCGCGGCGCCGCGCGCTTTTATGTTTTCCAGCAATGCACCAGAACCGGGCAGGGCGCGCACGGCGCCGGCGTTGACCGCCGCACGGTAAAGACCCTGCTTAGCCACCGTCGCCTCTCGACTTCGACTATCGTCCAGGCCCAACTGGCGAAAAGCATCAAGCGTGGTCAGGCCGGAAACGGCTTTATAGTCGAAACCTGCCAGCAGATCGGGATGCCGGTCCGCCAGCACTTGGCGATAGGCGCGTTCATGCACCGGACTGGAATCCACCAGCGTGCCGTCCAGATCGAACAGGTAAAAAGCGGCGCTGATCACAGCAGACCGGCCAGGTTGCGCAAGCCCCGCCTGATCCGCCAGTAGGGATCGGTGAAACCGGAATAGGTGCGATAGATCACAGGCAATTCGGCAACCTCCACCCCCTGGCGGATCAACTGCCGCACGATGGCCAAGGGCGCCGTCTGGTCCAGCGCCGACAGGTGCGCCAGCCGCTGGCGGCGGAAAACGCGTAAACCCGTCAACGGATCGGAGAAGATCACGCCGGTACGCAGGTAAAAGACAAAGCTGAGGAAAAATGCCGCCAGCTTGCCCAGAAAATACAGCAGGCGGTTTTCGCCGTAAGCCGCCTGGATCGAGGTAATGAACTGGCGGCGGCTCTGGGTGCGCGAGCCGAACACGCCGCCCAGCGATGGCTGCTGCTGCAACAGGGTGATGATGGTCTGCACATCGCGGAAACGGTAGGCGCCGTCGCCCGTCATCAGCACCAGATAATCGGATGTGCCGCTGCGCAGCCAGTCGCGGAAATAATCGACTTCCGGGAACAGGCCTTGCCGGTTGGCCGTGGCAATCGTCTCACTGGGCGAGCTTTCGAAGCGGTTGAGAACCAGCCGCGCACTTTTCCAACCCATTTCCACGAATTCCTCGACCAGCTCGTCGCTGGCGGCGGAACGGTTATGGATATCGACGAAGATTTCCACGGAGGCTTCGCCGGCGGTTCCGCTGCGCGCCGACAGGATGGTTTCGATAATGGCGGTACCGTTGTGCACCTGTGGCTGCGCCGGGTTGGCGAAAGCGCCGCGTGTGATCTGCGTGCCGCGATAGGTGGCAGCGTCCATCTGGCCGGATGACAAGCGCGCACGGTCATCGGCCAGGACGTGCGAGATGATCGCGCCATGCGCCAGCGCCAGATCCACGACGTCGCTGGCGCTCAGGCCCTGAATGTCGTTGTCGCTGTCCAGGTTCAGCACCATTGCCTTGACCGGCGCCGGCGCTATGGCCAGCGCGTCCCGGGCGATGCGATAGCTGGGCAGCAAGGATGAATGCTGGGTGCCGGGCCCGTACAAAATGATGTCGGCGCGGGCGAGCGCCCGGGCGGCCTCGGGCGAAAGAGCGGGCGTTTTGTCCCGTGCGGCCAAAAATGCCTGCTTTGCGGAAAAGTCCATTTCCGCGAGCTGGTGGAGGTCGGCATCCGTCAGCCGCTGTTCCAGCAGATACAGGTTGGTTATCGGGGGGGCTGACTGCGGGCCGACGATCTCGGATTCGCAGGAAAGGTATGTTCCGTCCTGCTTCAACCCGACCAGAACGCGGTTCTTTTCACTGCTGACGTTCAGCAACCGGGCGCGACTGCCGACCAGATCGCCCACGGCTGCAGCGGCGGCATTGAAATCACGCCCGCATTGCAGATAGGCCCCCGCGAAAACCAGATTTCCGAGCGAGCAGTCGCGATAATCGAAAGTGGTGTCCGCACTGGCGGCATGATCGAAAAAGCGTCCCAGAAAGGCCCGCAGCCGGGTGGAGAGGGGAACGGGGAGTTGGGCGAACCAGCCTTTCAGCGGCTCGTCCAGAAGTGCGGCGTCATTGCTGCGCGCGAATCGTGCCAGCTTTTCGATCTCGCGTGTGTCCGCTGCGGCGGGCAGGCGGTATTCCATCAGGTTGCGCAGGGCATATTGCGCGTTGGAATAATTGCCCAGCAGGTAGGACAGGTTTTTGCGGAAGTCGGACGGCCCCAGCATGCCGGGAATGAAATTGCGCAGCGCGCCGGTCGACAGGCCATCGTCATAGGCGTTGACCAGCAGTGTCAGGTCGATATCGGTCTGGCGCAGCAAAGCGCGGATGATGGTGGCGCTGCCGCGCCCACCGCAGAACAGAACGAGTTGGGTGGCGCCCGGCGCGGTCATGGCTTGGGCCGTGACAGGATGCCAAGCCCCAGCAGCAATTGCCGCAAGGCGATATAGCTGACGAACAGCAGGCGGTGGATGGCGCCGCGCACCAGCTTCATGCTGGACGTGCCCGTGGCGCGGGGACGATGCTCGATTGTGACTTCCGCCAGCGATACGCCGCGTTCCAGCAGGCGCGAAGTGACTTCGGTGGAATAGTTCATGCTTTTGGCTTCCAGTCCCAGCCCGCGCAGTGTCGGGCCCCATACCAGCTTGAAGGCAGAATTGAAGTCGGTGACACGGCTGCCGTGCACCAGGTTGCAGACCAGACCGCTGGCCCAGCTCCCGAACTGAGCGAAAGGGACATCCTTTTTCTGGCGGATGCCGATGGCAGCTCGTCCGCCACTGCGGCGTACCGCTTCCACCATGTCGGGCAGGTTCTGGATGGGAAACTGGCCGTCGGAGTCGATCAGCAGTACCCAGTCGCCGGTGGTCGCGGCGATGGCAGCATTAAGTGCTGCGGCCGCGCCCTGATTTTGCGCGAAATGCAGTGGCCGCACTTGCGGATATTGGGCCACCAGACGGTCGAGGATCGGGCCGGTCTGGTCCTTGCTGCCGTCGTTACAGATCACAATCTCGAAACTCGCGACGTCGACGCGGCCCGCCAGAAACTCGTGCCACTCCGCCACCACGGCCTCGATTCCCGCAGCCTCATTGTACGCCGGGGCGGCGACCGAAAGGCGGATGGGCGAAGACAGTGTTTTGGCCGGACCGTTCATGCTCGCGCCAGCAGTTGCGCGTAAGCGGCTTCCAGATTGCGCGTGAAGCGGGCGGTGTCGAACAGGGCGCAGGTGTCGCGGTGTAGCGCCAGCTTCTGCTTGATATCCGACAACGCCCTGGTGTCCATCGCTAGTTTGAGCGCCAGCGCCTCATACGCCGCCAGATCATCGGCGATCAATTCGGGTACACCGGCTGCCTGCAGGATGCTGGCTGCGACACGGGCGGGAAAGGATTGCCCCGGCGTGGTGACAACGGGAAGGCCGGCCCACAGGGCGTCGCTTGCTGTGGTGTGGGCGTTGTAGGGCAGGGTATCGAGAAACAGGTCGGCCAGTTTCTGACGCGCCAGATGAAGCTCCGGCGTGGTGCGGCCTGCGAAGATCACACGGTCTGGATCAATGCCGCGAGCCTGCGCCTCGCGCTTCAGGTTGGCGCGGACGGTCTCATTACCCTGCAGCAGCCACAGCACGCTGCCATCGACCTTGGCCAATAGCCGCATCCATATCTCGAACAGCGGCGCGGTGATTTTCCAGTTGTGGTTGAAGCAGCAGAAGACAAAGTCGTTTTCCGGCAGGCCCGCCTGGGCGCGGCTGGGCGCGGGAAGAACTTCGCACCTGGTATCGGTCACCCACAGCGTGTCCGGCAGGGCGGCAATCTTCTCGCTGAAGAACTGGTCCTGATCGGGGGGCACCACGATCCGATCGGCGATGATCGCGTCGATGAAGTCGCAGCCCGACGTGCCGGGATAGCCCATATACTTGACCTGCACAGGGGCGGGCCGGTGCGCCAGCACCCAGGGGCGCGCGCCGCTGGTATGGCCGCCCAGATCGACAGCGATGTCGATCTCCCACTGTCTGAGCAGCTTGGCCACTTCGCGGTCGGTCTGCAGCCGCGCATCGTGGAAGCGGTCGAAAGCCTTGAACAGCCGCTGGCGCATGGCGCTGCCGTCCTCGGGTCCGAACGACACCGCATAGGTCTCAAACCTGTCGCGGTCATGCTTTTCGAACATCTCGGCCGTCAGGGCGGCGGTGACATGCTGGTGGAAATCCGCCGACAGATACGCAACCCGGATTTTGTCGTGATTGTATTTTTCGCCCTTCCATAGCGCGGGCTGCGGACCGGGGCCGGTCTGGCGCACGTAATTGCGCGAACAGCGAAGCTGCAACTCGTTGTCGTCCCAATAGCCCATCAGCACGAAGGGCTGGATGACGGACTTGCCCGCCTGCACGTCGTTTTTCAGGACATCGGCCAGCTTCGATGTCCGCGCCCAGTCGCCCACCGTCATCGCGGCATTAGCCAGGCCGCTCAGCGTGCTGGGATGATCCGGATCGGCGGCCAGCGCCTGCTCATAGCTTTCCAGAGCTTCCTGGGGCTTGCCGGATTCCACCAGCGCGTTGCCGCGATTGAAAAGCGCATCGGCGAAACCGGGACGCGCCACCAGTGCGGCATCGCAATCGGCCAGGGATTCGGCAAAGCGCTTGAGACTCCACAGCGCCACTGCGCGGTTGTTGAGCGCCTCGGCATAAGCGGGACTGAAGCCCAGCGCCTGATCATAGGCGGCAATGGCCTCGCCCATGCGGCGCAGCTCGAACAGGATCACGCCCCGGTTGTTATGGGCCTCGGCAAAAGCGGGATGCAGGGCCAAGGCGCGCTCGACGCTGGCCAGCGCTTCGACCAGCCGCTTCATTTCCTTGAGGGTAACGGCGCGATTGTTCCACACATCGGGAAAGTCCCGCGCCACCGCCAGCGCCCGGTCATAGCTGGCCAACGCGTCATCATATCGTCCCAGGTCGGACAGGATCACGCCCCGGGTACTCAGGGCTTCGGGGTGGCCCGGATGCAGCGCCAGCGCCTTGTCGGTGGCGGCCAGCGCCTCATCCAGCCGGCCCAAGTCGCGCAGCACCTGGCCGCGCTTGGTGATGGCCGCGACATAGTCCGGCTTGACCGCCAGGGCACGCTCATAGCTGGCCAGCGCTTCGGCAAAGCGTCCCTGGCTCTTGAGCACGTTGCCGTAGTTCGACAGCATTTCCGGCGCATCGGGGCGTATCTCCAGCGCCTTGCCAATCAGCTCCAGCGCCTCGGCATTGCGCCCCTGCTGCGCCCGCACCACGCCCAGCAGATGCGGCGCGGCGGATTCGCGGGGTGCCGCCGTCATCAACTGGAGATACAGCCGCTCGGCATCCGCCAGCTTGCCGGTCTGGTGGAAGGCGATGGCCTGGTTGAGAACAGCCTGCGGGTTCATGGCCCGTTCTAGATCAAGCCGCAGGAATACGGCAACTGGCAGTGCCGGTCAGGGATAACGGCTATCTGGCGGAAATCATTCGCAATCTTGCGGGCGCGAAGGCTGGTGGCCGGTTGGCAAGGGGCGGGGCCTGTGGTCTGCTGTCGCCAAGGGGGATGGGTGATGTGGAAGACGTTGGCCCTTGCCGTTTCGGTTCTGGCCATTGCCGTGCTGGGAATTTCTGCTGCGCCGCGCCTGCTGCCGGCGTCTGCCGCGCCTGAGCCGCTGCCCATTGCCTTGCCCGCCCAACCCGCGCTGAAAACTTTCACGGCGGTGTGCCGCGACGCAGCCGTGGTGAACCGCAAGCCCGATCCCGCCTGGGTGCGCCAGAGCTATATCGGCGATAATTGCGAAGCGCCCAGCCAGCCCGCCGTGATCGATGGCTATACCGCCAGCCGCGAAAAGATCGTCGCGGGTATGGCGGCCGCGAAACGCTATGCGGCCGCCGCCGACCGTTTCCGCCAGTGCGTCAGCGCGTTCGTCGCCGAGCGCAAGACCGATAGCGTCCGGTCGCTGACGCCGTCGCAGGTCATCATTCAGAATCACCGGATCCTGGCCAGCGAGAAAAGCCAGGAAACCGTCGCCGCCCAGATGAACATGGCGATCATGGCCTTCAATTCCTACGGCAGCGACTGTCCGATGTGAGTTTGCTTACGGGCTAAGGGCCGCCCGCAAAACATGGCCCGCATAGGGAAGGGGACGAAAATGTTTTCGCGAAAATTGCTTATGGGCGCGGCTGTCATGGCCGGGCTCGGTTCGCTGGCGTTGCATCAGCACGGGGTGGGCGAGGCCAAGGCGCAGGCCGCTGGTGATGTGATGGTGCCTTGGTTCGAGGCCGATCCCTATTGGCCCAAGCCGCTGCCCAACAACTGGATCCTGGCCATGACCATCGGCGTCGCCACCGACGCCAAGGACAATGTCTGGGTTTTCCATCGTCCCCAGACGCTGGAGCAAAAAGAATCCTATGCCACCCGCAAGGAAGCCGACTGCTGCACGGCGGCGCCCGACGTGCTGCAGTTCGATCCGTCCGGCAAGCTGCTGCGCCATTGGGGCCGCGACCAGCATCGCGGCAAGAGCTACCCCTGGCCCAGCTCCAACCACGGCATTTCCATCGGGCCGGATGGCGGTGTGTGGCTGGGCGGAAATGGCGCTTACCAGCCCCTGCCGCCGCCCGGCAGCGCCCAGCAGTTCGCGCCGCGCCCGCCAGGCGCCGAGCCGATCACCGCCTATGCCGGTCCCGGCGGCGGAAAGTATCACGACAGCTTCATCGTGAAGTTCAGCCCGGAAGGAAAATATCTGGCGAAGATCGGCAGCCCGAATGCGAGCAAGGGCAGCCTGGACACCGAAAATGTGCGCGGCGTGGCCCAGATCCGATTCATGGGCAACGAAATCTTCCTGGCCGACGGCTACGGCAACAAGCGCGTTTCGGTGTGGGACGCCACCACGCTGAAGTTCAAGCGGATGTGGGGCGCCTATGGCAAGACGCCGGACGATACCCCCATTCCGCACTATGACGTGAACTCGCCGCAGTTCGGCAATCCCATGCATTGCGCCCAGCCGTCGAATGACGGGCTGATCTATGCCTGCGATCGCACCAACAACCGCATCCAGGTGTTCAAGCTGGACGGCACCTATCTGCGCCAGCATGCGATCAAGCCCAACACACGCGGTGACGGCGCGCCGTGGGAGATCGCCTTCAGCCGCGATCCGCAGCAGAAGTTCATGTACATCTCGGACGGCGCCAACACAGTCATCCATGTCTACGACCGCGCCACCATGAAGGAGCTGTACCGGTTCGGCGGCGGCGGCCGTCAGCCCGGCCAGTTCTATGCCGTGCACAGCATCGTCACCAATTCCAAGGGCGACATCTTCACCACCGAAACCTATCGCGGCCAGCGGGTGCAGAAGTTCACCTATAAGGGGATGATCAAGCTGAGCGAGCTCATCAAGAAGGGCACGGTCGGCGCCAGCCGCATCAATCCGTGATGGTTTGGCCGGAAGGCGTGACGCGCCCCTTCCGGCCATTACCCGTAGCCGCATAAGGGCTATCCGGGCTGCCATGCGAGGATTAGACTTCTCCGTGAACCCTTTGAAAGGATCCGTCATGGCCAAGAAAGCCGCCCGGGCGCCGGCCAAAAAACCGGCAGCGAAGAAGGCCGAGGTCTCCGCCAAGGCCCCGGCACCCACCAAACAGGCCGCTTCGGCCTCCGAAGCCACGCCCAAGCCTGCCAAGCCTAAGGCGCCCGTGCTGCCGCCACGTCCTGTTCCGGCACATCAGCAGTTCCTGGGCAAAGGCGGCGTGAAGCCGCAACACATGAGCAAGGCCCGCATCATTCGGCACCAGGGACGCTGAATTACGTTCAGGTCTATGGAAATCCGGGGGGTTAGCTGCTAGGCAACCCTCGAAAATCAGTCTGTTTTTAAAGTGATGATTCCCTTGCCAGACCTGACGCGCGCGCTGCTGCGCTACCGCGAACCCGATTTGGGACGCGCCATTTTCGAGGTCTGCGTCACGCTCCTGCCGATGGCGATTCTGTGGCTGCTGATGTGGCTGTCGTTGGATGTCGGCTATTGGCTGACGCTGCTGCTGGCGGTTCCCACCGCCGGGTTCATGGTCCGGCTCTTCATCATCCAGCATGACTGCGGGCACGGCGCCTTCTTCCAGCATCGCGCCGCCAACACCTGGCTGGGTCGGGTGCTGGGCGTTCTGACCCTGACGCCTTACGAATACTGGAAGCGCAATCACGCCATTCATCACGCCACGTCCAACAATCTGGACCGGCGCGGTATCGGCGACATCGACACATTGACGGTGGAAGAATATCGCGCCCGCCCGCTGTGGAGCCGATTCCTGTATCGCCTGTATCGCAGCGCGCCCGTCATGTTCGTGATCGGCCCGGCCTATATGTTCTTCCTGCAGCACCGCCTGCCCATCCACCAGATGCGCGATGGCTGGGGCCCCTGGATCAGCACCATGGCGACCAATGCGGCCATCGCCCTGACGGCAGGGATTATGATCTGGCTGGTGGGCGTGGGGCCGTTCCTGATGGTGCATGTGCCGGTCATGCTGCTGGCGGCGTCGATCGGCGTCTGGCTGGTCTACGTTCAACATCAGTTCGAGGACGTGATGTGGGCGCGCAGCGACTCCTGGGCCCATTCGGATGCGGCGCTGCTGGGCAGTTCCTATTACGACCTGCCGGCGCTGCTGCACTGGATCACCGGCAACATCGGCATCCATCACATCCATCATCTCAACAGCCGGATACCCTATTACCGCCTTCCGTCGGTGATGCGCGATTTTCCCGAACTGAAATCGGTCGGGCGGCTTACCATCTGGGACAGCATCCGCAACGCCCGGCTGGCGCTGTGGTGCGAACGCAGCCAGAAAATGATTTCGTTCAAGGGCGCACTGTCACAATAGTACTGGCGCCATGATCCGGGGGGTGCGTCCATGAGCAAGGTAGCCATCATTGGTGCGGGCTTTGTGGGACGCGCCTGGGCGATCAGCTTTGCCCGCGCCGGACATGATGTGACGCTGTGGGACGAGCAGGCGGACGCGCCCGCCGCGGCGCTGTCCTATATCGACGGCGTCTTGCCCGACCTGGTGGTCAACGATCTGCTGAACAACCAGTCTGCCGCGCAGGTGCGTGGCCGGATGCGCGGCGCCTCCACGCTCGAAGAAGCGCTGTCCGGCGCCGATTACGTTCAGGAAAACACCCCTGAGAATGTCGAGATAAAGCGCGAGGTCTTTGCGCGGCTGGACGCCATCGCCCGCCCCGACACCATTCTGGCCAGCTCGACCTCTGCGATCCTGCCGTCGCATTTCACCGAACATCTCAAGGGCCGCACCCGCTGTCTGGTGGTGCATCCCATCAATCCGCCTTACCTGATCGCGGCCGCCGAAGTGGTGCCTGCGCCCTGGACCGATCCAGGCGTGGTCGAACGCGCGGCAACGTTCCTGCGTGGTGCTGGTCACGCGCCCATCGTGATGAAGCGCGAGCTGGACGGTTTCGTGATGAACCGGATGCAGGGCGCGCTGCTGGAAGAAGCCTTCCGGCTGGTCGAAGGCGGCTATGCCAGCATCGAAGACGTCGATATCGGCATCCGCGACGGTCTGGCGCTGCGCTGGTCCTTCATGGGGCCGTTCGAGACCATCGACCTCAACGCGCCGGGCGGCGTGCGCGATTACTGTCAGCGCTACGAACAGATTTATCAGCGGCTGCATCCCAGCACCCAGACGCGGGCCAACTGGAATGGCCCGGTGCTGGATGTAATTGAGACAGAGCGCCGCAAGCTGCTGCCCGCCGACCGGCTGCAGCGCCACCAGGCCTGGCGCGACCGCCGCTTGATGGCGCTGGCGGCGCACAAGCGCCGCGCCGAAAAAGACATCCCGCGCTAGCCGCCCCATAACAACAAAAGGCCAGACCATGGACCTGAAAGACAAAGTCATCATCACCTGCGCGGTCACGGGCGCGATCCACACGCCGTCCATGTCGCCACATCTGCCGGTGACGCCGGATGAAATCGCTGAAGCCGCGGTTGGCGCGGCGGAGGCCGGCGCGGCCATCGTGCATCTGCACGCCCGCAATCCCGAAACCGGCCAGCCCGACCAGACCCCGGAAGCCTTTGCCCGCTTCCTGCCGCGCATCAAGCAGATGACCAATGCGGTGGTGAACCTGACCACGGGCGGCGCACCCTACATGACGGTGCAGGAGCGGGTGAAACCCGCAGAGCAGTTCAAGCCGGAAGTCGCCTCGCTGAACATGGGCTCTATGAATTTCGGCCTGTTCCCGATGCTGAACCGCTTCAAGGAGTTCAAGCATGGCTGGGAGCGCGAGGCGCTGGAAGGTTCGCGCAGCCTGATCTTCCGCAACAGCTTTGCCGACATCGAGTTCGTCCTGCAGACGCTGGGCGATGCGGGCACCCGTTTCGAGTTCGAGTGTTACGACATCTCGCATCTCTACAATCTTGCCCATTTCCTGGAGCGCGGGCTGGTCAAGCCGCCGCTGTTCGTCCAGTCCGTGTTCGGCATCCTGGGCGGGATCGGTCCGCATCCCGAAGACGTGCTGCACATGAAGCGCACGGCCGACCGGCTGTTCGGCAAAGATTACAAGTGGTCGGTGCTGGGCGCGGGCCGCAACCAGCTCGCCATCGCCGCGCAGGCCGCTGCCATGGGCGGCAACGTCCGCGTCGGTCTGGAAGACTCGCTCTGGTCGGGGCCGGGCAAGCTCGCCACGTCCAATGCCGAGCAGGTCCGCATGGTGCGCCAGATCATCGAAGGCCTGGGCCGCAGCATCGCCACCCCGGACGAGGCGCGGCAGATACTGGAACTGAAGGGCGCCGACCGCGTCGCCTTCTAGGGCGAACCCTCTAGGGAAGTTCTGGCGCGCGCTTCTGCCAGTCCGTCGCCTGTTCCAGCGCCCAGCCGATGCGCAGCGCCAGCGCTTCATTGCCGCCCCGGCAGACGATCTGCAACGAGGTCGGCAAGCCGCCCGGCGTCATGCCGTTGGGCAATGACAAGGCGCAAAGGTCGAGGAAATTCACCCAGCGGGTCGAGAGCGCCGGCGTCGTGCTCTGGTCGATTTCGGTCAGTGGCAAGGCCGCCGTCATCGTGCTGGGTGTGAGTACCGCATCCACGCCGTCGATGCGGGCGGCGAACTCGGCCTTGGCCCTTTCGCGCACGGCCAGCACGTCGCGATACTGGCGGGCTGTGATGGATGCGCCCATGCGGATGCGCGCCCGCACCGCATCGTCCAGCTTCGAGGACGGATCGTCCACCAGATCGGCGCGTATTGGATAGATCTCCGACGAGATGATCTGGGCGACCAGGTCGCCATTCTCGCGGAAGGACGGTCCGCCTTCGCGCAGGGGCACAATTTCCGCGCCCAACGCGCCCAGTTCCTTCAACGACCGGTCATAGGCCGCCAGCATTTGCGCATCGAACATCGCGCGTTCGGAATCCGGCATGCACGCAAGACGCAGACCCTTTACGCCCCGCCGCAGGGTGGGGAGAGGATCGCTCGGCGGCAAGGTCAGGGTCAGCGGGTCCAGCGGATCTGGGCCCTGCATCGCCACCAGCAGGATGGCGCAATCCTCCACGCTGCGGGTGATGGGGCCGGGCGTGTCCAGCGTGGGTGAGAGCGGCAGGATGCCGTGGGTGCTGATGCGGCCGATGGTGGTCTTGAGGCCGGTCAGGCCGCACCAGGCGGCGGGAATGCGCACCGAGCCGCCGGTATCGGTACCCAGCGCAAACGGCACCATGCGGGCCGCCAGCGCAACCGCCGATCCGGCGGACGAACCGCCGGGCGTGCGCTGCACCTGCATGTCCCAGGGATTCCACGGCGTGCCCATATGCTGGTTGGTGCCCCAGGCGCCATAGGCGAACTCGACCGTGTGGGTCTTGCCCAATACGATCATGCCGGCACCGATCAGCTTCTGCGCCAGTGTCGCGGTGTAGTCGGAAACGCGGGTCTTCCACGCCGCGCAGCCGCCGGTGGTGACATGGCCCTTGAACTCGGCCAGGTCCTTCAGCGCCATCGGCACGCCATGCAGCGGCCCAAGCCCGTGGCCGGACTTGATTGCCTTGTCGGCAGCCTCCGCAGCCATGCGCGCCTCGTTCGCATGGACATTCACAAAGGCCTGCAGGCGGGGTTCGTACTTTTCGATACGGGCCAGACAAGCGCCCACCACATCGACCGGCGAGAAACGCCGCGCCGCCAGACCGGCCGACAGTTCGTGGACGCTCAACGAAGACAGATCGGTCATGAAGAACCTCAGGGCAGGACAAAGCGGCTGCTGGTGTTGGTAAGCGGGTAGGACTTGCCCTTCCAGACAAAATCGCCGGGCAGGTCAGCGGGACGTTCGATTTGCGCCGTCAACCTGCCGCCATCAACCCGATAGCGCACGGACACCGTCCCCTTGGGCGTGGCGGCAGTGGCATCAAGCCGGGTCAGGGTGCCCAGCAGCGGCGCGACGCGCAGCCGCGCATAGCCGGGCGCGGCAGGGCGGATGCCCGCCACGATGCCCAGCAGGTCGGCGGTGGGATGGGCGCTCCAGGCATGGGTGTCGGAGCGGGTTTCGCCGCGCGACTCCGGCCAGCTTGTGTAATTGAGCGCCAGAAGATCGCGCCAGGTCTGCAGCAGCGTGGGGTAGCGGTCGGCCAGACCGGCATGTTCAAAGGCGCGGATTAGGTACCAGGCGAAGTAATAGGTGGTGGTGAACATGCCCTCCGGCGCGTCGATGCCGCGCCCCGGCACGGTCACGCGTTCCAGAATGGCGGGCGCATCTTTGCGGTCGGCAATGTCATACAGAACCGCCAGCGCGTTCATGTGCTGGCTGTAGAGCGTGAAGTCGGCATTGTCGGCGAACAGGCCGCGTTCCTGGTTCCAGCACAGTTTGCGCACCGCATCGCGCGCAGCCTGGGCACGGGCGGTATTACGTGCCGCGATCTTGCCGTCGCCATGCGCGGTTTCCAGCACCGCGCCCTGTTGCAGGGCACCCAGCCACAGCGCGGTCATCAGGCAACTGCCGCCGTCCTTCCCGAAGGAGGGGAAGAACTCGCGGTCATTCTTGCTGCGCACCCAGTCGATGAAATTCCAGTGCGGGTTCTTGCCGATCAACCCATTGGGCTGGCGCGTATGTTCGAACCAGTCCAGTACCTTGCGCATGCGCGGCAGGTTGCGGACGATCACGCGGGTGTCGGGCTGTTCCAACTGCCAGTCGGCCAGCATTCCGACCCAGGCCAGCGCGAAGGTGGCGATGACATTGTCGCTGCGGCTGGGATAGGCGCCCTGTTGCAGCCCGCCATGCACGTCGGATTCCGCAAAGCTTTCGATGGCCTGTTCGGCCAGGCGCGGATCGCCGGAAACCGCATAGGAAATCAGCATCTGCAGCCGCGTGTCGCCCTGATACTGAAGCTGCTCCCAATAGGAACTGTCCATATAGGTCTCATGGGCATCGACCTCGGCAGTCCGCCAGCCAATTTCCCATATCTTGTTGAGCTGCGGATCGCTGCTGTCAAAGCGCGCGATCTTCTGGAAGGGGTAGCCGGTCTCGAACACGCGCAGCGCTTCCAGCGTCAGCGGCTCGGTCCCGGTCTGGATGTCCAGCTCGGCATAGCGCCAGGTGCGCCACCATAGCGGCGCAAAAGTGCGGCGCGCGCCATCTGCGATGAAGGTGTCGAACACACCCAGCGCATGCCGATCCCCGATCAGGTTGCGGTCACCGCGATTGGCGTCGGCGTCATACAGCGCTTCGGTATAGGTGAGCTTGATGGTCGCGCCGCGCCCGCCCGATACGTCCAGTTCGGGATAGGCGGAGATCATCGCATCGCGCCGCATCAGGATTTTGGCGCGGGTGCCTGCGGGCACGGTGATGGAACGGGCCGGGAAGCTCTGCGCGCCCGCCAGATCGCTGCGCACCACGCTGCCCGGCGCGACCGGCGCATACCGCTGCGGCGGCAGCGGATCGGCGATCAATGTGCGGCCCATTGCCTGCGGCGACGGCACGGCATTTTCCCAGCCAGCGCTTTGCGTCGATGCGGCCCAGTCCCAGTTGGCCTTGGCCGCATCGATGATCTCCGGCGCGCTGGCGACGTAATAGCGCTTGCGCGGCACCTGGGCGCGGCCATTGCCGGCGGAATGACCGGCATCGATTTTCACCCGCCAGCCCGGCGCGGTGGTGGAGACATCACCGCCGATCAGGCGAAATCCCAACCCGGCGCTTTGCCATGCGATGGGCGCGACCTGCGGCGGCAGTGCGCTGGCGGCCGGCAGCGGCTCGCCCGGCTTGGCGGTGGGCTGTTTGCGCACGAAGTCCCACACGGCGGCGGCGATCACATTGGCGCCGGGACGCAAGTGCGGCGCCAGGTCGATTGATGTGGTGCGCCAGCGTTCCAGCGCGCCGGTGGAAGGCCCGCTGGCCACGCGCTTGCCATTGACGAACAGAATGAAGCGGTTGTCGGCAGTGACCGACACCGGCAGGGTTGCCGGAATCTTTTCGATACGCAGCTCACGGCGGAAATGCAGCACGACGGGCTGGGTGCTGCTGGTGACGACAGCAGGGTGACTTATCCAGCCCTCGCTGTCGGAGGGCGCCGCCAATGCCGTACCCGCCATGACAAGCATCAGGGCCGGGATCAGAAGCTTCATGGTCGCGCCCCTTCTTGTTCTTGCCGCCAAGCCTATCCCAGCGGCATAAGCAGCGCCATGGATCGGCAGGATGTGGTGATTATTGGCGCGGGCGCCGCGGGCATGATGTGCGCCGCCATCGCTGCTCAACGCGGCCGCAAGGTGCTGGTGCTGGAGTCCGCCGCCAAGCCGGGCGAGAAAATCCGCATCTCCGGCGGCGGGCGCTGCAACTTCACCAACCGAGGCGCCACGCCCGCGCAGTTCCTGTCGGACAATCCGCACTTCTGCATTTCGGCGCTCAGCCGTTTCACGCCGGCGGATTTCACTGCGCTTGTGGACCGGTACGGCATCGCCTGGCACGAAAAGACTCTGGGCCAGCTTTTCTGCGACGGCTCGGCGGTTCAGATCATCGACATGCTGCTCACCGAGATGACGCGCGCGGGCGCAGGTCTGCGGCTGGGCGTCAGCGTGGCGCAGGTGGAAAAGACGGCGGATGGCTTTGCGCTGCGCCTGTCGTCCGGCGAACAGGTGACGTGCGCTTCGCTGGTGGTGGCCACGGGCGGCAAATCCATTCCCAAGATGGGCGCCACCGATTTTGGCTATCGCCTGGCCACGCAGTTTGGCCTGCGCCTCGTAGAGACCAGGCCTGGACTGGTGCCGTTGACCTTCGATCCCCAGATGCTGGCGCGGCTGTCGGCGCTGGCGGGCGTGGCGCTGCCGGCGCGGGTGACGTGCGGCAAGACCGCGTTCGACGAGGCGCTGCTGTTTACCCATAGAGGCCTCAGCGGTCCGGCGATCCTGCAAATCTCGTCCTATTGGCGCGAAGGGCAGGCGATCGCCATCGACCTGCTGCCGGGCGCGGATGCGACCGCGCTGCTGCGCGCCGCCCGGCAGGAGAATGGCAAGCAAGCCGCGCACACCGTCTTGTCCGGCCCGCTGCCCAAGCGGCTGGCCAAGGCCATCGCCGACCAGCCCGGCTGGCAGGGACCGCTGGGCGGCCTCTCGGATGAAAAGCTGCGCACGCTGGCGGGCGAGCTGAACGCCTGGCGGGTCGTCCCGGCGGGCACCGAAGGCTACCGCACCGCCGAAGTGACGTTGGGTGGTATCGACACACGCGACCTGGATTCCCGCACCCTGCAAGCCAAGGCGGTTCCCGGACTTCATTTTATTGGTGAGGTTATTGATGTGACTGGCTGGCTAGGCGGCTATAATTTTCAATGGGCCTGGGCATCTGGTTGGTGTGCGGGCCAGGCCGTCTGATCGTGCGGCGATGGCCGTGCGCGACTGTGCGGTGATTCCCGCAGGCCTCTGTTTTCTTTGAAAAAACCTGATACCCTCACGGCAAATAATGACACTGCGCACAAAAGCGGTGCGCGACAGCTGGGCAAACCCGGCTGGAGGGAGCCTGGAGTAAGGATGTTGCCGACCGTCACACGCACCGGCCTGGCTCGGAAGCTTGTTGCTGCCGTCAGTCTTGTTGTGCTTGCCGCTGTCACCGGCGTGGCGCTGCTGGGTCAGGCGACCGCCGATCCGGTCGCCGCGACACAGGTCCACAAGCCCGCGACCCTGTCATCGGCCACGCCCGCTGATCGCCAGCGCATGCTCACCCAGTTCTGCGGCGGCTGTCACAATGACAAGGCCAAGACCGCCGGCATGTCGGTTGCCCCGCTCAAGGCCGACAATATCGAGGCGCACACCGCCACCTGGGAAAAGATCCTGCGCCGGGTGAGCCTGGGTGAGATGCCGCCGCGCGGCATGAAGCGCCCGTCCAAGGAAGAGATCGCCGATTTTACCAACTGGCTGGAAGGCTCGCTCGACAAGATGGGCGCCGCCAATCCCGATCCGGGCCGCGCCACGCTGCGCCGGCTCAATCGCGCCGAATATGCCAACGCCGTGCGCGACCTTCTCGACCTTCAGATCGACGTCAGCGCCGATCTGCCGTTCGACGATTCCGGCTATGGCTTCGACAATATCGCTGACGTGCTGACCGTCTCGCGCACGCTGATGGACAAGTATATCCGCGTCGGTGCACGGGTCAGCCGCACCGCCACCGGCCTGGTGTCACGTTCGCCCGTGGTGACTGAGTACAAGCTGGCCAAGGATCCGTATGTCAACGAACGGGCCAGCGACGATCTTCCGCTCGGCTCGCGCGGCGGCGGAGCGTTCAAGTTCTACGCGCCCTATGACGCCGATTACACGGTGATCGTGAATCTCAATCCGGGGCTTGGCGCCGACATCCAGAAGAATCCCGCCGACCGGATCGAGACCAAGGTCGCGCTCAAGGCCGGTTCGCACGTTATCGGCGCGTCCTTCCGCAAGGACATGACGCTGGAAACCACGCTGGCGCCCAAGACCATCCAGCAACTGCGCATGCCCAAGCCCGCGAAAGCGCCGGCGCCGCTGACGCTGGATATTCAGGTCGATGGCGCGCGCGTGAAGACCGTTACGGTACCCGCCCATGCCACGGGCTTTCAGGATGCCGGCATTCCGCACGGCGATGTGATCGCGGCGCGCGATGTGCAGGCGATTTCGGTTGCCGGGCCGTATGAGATCAAGGGCGCGGGCGACACGCCCAGCCGCCGCAAGATTTTCACGTGCCGGCCGGGCGAGGGGATTTCCGAAACCGCCTGCGCCCGCAAGATTTTCGGCACACTGGCGCGTCAGGCTTATCGCCGTCCGGTGACGAGCGCCGACATTGCGCCGTTGATGACCATGTACCATGAGGGCCGCAAGGGTGCGACCTTCGACCATGGCATCGAAGCCGGTCTGGAAGTGGTGCTGTCGTCGCCCAACTTCCTGTTCCTGCGCGAAACCGATCCGCCGCGCAGCCGTCCCGGTTCGGTGCGCCGCATCACGGATCTGGAACTGGCATCGCGCCTGTCGTTGTTCCTGTGGAGCAGCATCCCGGATGAGGAATTGCTGGCGACCGCTGAAAAGGGTCAGCTCAGCAAGCCTGAGGTTCTGCAGCGTCAGGTCAGCCGCATGCTGGCCGATCCCAAGTCCAAGGCGCTGACCGCAAACTTTGCTGGCCAGTGGCTGCATTTGCGTCGTCTGGAAGCGCAAAAGCCCGACCGCGTCGCCTATCCCGATTTCGACCAGCGCCTGCGCACCGCCATGTTGACCGAAACGGAGATGTTCTTCGAAAGCATCATCCGCGAAAATCGCAGCGCGTTGGATTTCCTGGACGCCGATTACACCTTTCTGAACCAGCGCCTGGCCGAGCATTACGGCATTCCCGGCATCTACGGCACGACCTTCCGCAAGGTGGCCCTCGATCCCAAGAAGCGCCGTGGCGGATTGTTGGGGCAGGCGAGTGTTCTCACCGTCACCTCGTACAACAATCGCACCTCGGTGGTGATGCGCGGCAAGTGGATTCTGGAAAACATCCTCGCCGCCCCGCCGCCGCCACCGCCCCCGGACATTCCAGCCCTGAACGACGCCAAGAACGGCAAGCTGCTCAGCGTGCGCGAGCAGATGGAAATGCACCGCGCCAATCCGGTCTGTGCGTCCTGCCACAACAAGATGGACCCGCTGGGCTTCAGCCTTGAGAATTACGATGCGGTTGGCGCCTGGCGCACCAGCTTTGCCGGCAAGCCGATTGACGCTTCGGCGGTGCTGCCGGATGGCACCAAGTTCGAAGGGCCGGCCGGCCTGCAAAGCATCCTGATGGCGCGCAAGGAACAGTTCGTCGAAGCGCTGACCGAGCGCCTGATGACCTACGGCCTGGGCCGGGGCATTGAATATTACGACATGCCGGCCGTTCGCGAGGTTCGCGACCGCGCCCGTCAGGACGACTATCGTATGAACACGATAGTCATGGGAATTGTCCAAAGTGTTCCATTCGTCATGAAGAGGATACCTGCAAAATGATGATCACGCGCAAAGCCATGCATCGCCGTACTGTCCTGCGCGGCGCAGGTGCCACCATCGCACTGCCGCTGCTGGAAGCCATGGGCTCGTCGGCCATCGCGGTGGAAGCCGCCACCGCGTCGCGCAAGCGCCTGCAGGTCATCTACACGCCCAACGGCATGGTGATGAACGACTTCTTCCCGAAGGAAACCGGGGCGGGCTACACCATGTCGCCCATCCTCAAGCCGCTGGAAGCGTATCGCGACCGTTTCGCGGTGGTGAGCGGCCTCGATCATGTCCAGGCCGAAGCATTGGGCGATGGCGCCGGCGACCATGCCCGCTGCTGCGGCACGTTCCTGACCGGCGTTCATGTCAAGAAGACCGACGGCGCCGGCATCAGCAACGGCGTTTCGATGGACCAGATCGTCGCCAAGCAGTTCGCCGAGATCACGCAGATCCCGTCGCTGGAGCTGGGCCTGGAATCGCCCAGCCTGGTGGGAAGCTGCGACAGCGGCTATTCCTGCGCCTACACCAACACGATCTCCTGGTCGGGTGAGGCCTCGCCGCTGCCGGTCACCACCAATCCGCGCGAAGTGTTCGAGCGCCTGTTCGGCGAAAACGACATGGCCGACGCCAAGTCGCGCCTGATGGAACTGAAGCGCCAGGCCAGTATTCTCGACCTGGTGTCGCAGGACGCCAAGCGCCTGTCAGTGTCGCTGGGCTCCGACGACAAGAAGAAGGTCGACGAATACATGACGTCGATCCGCGACCTGGAACGCGGCATCCAGAAGCTGGAGCAGCGCGGCGCGGTCGCCATGCCAACCTATGCCCGTCCCGCCGGCATCCCGGAAAATTTCCAGGAATATGCCCGCATGATGATCGACCTGCAGATCCTGGCGATGCAGGCGGACCTGACCCGCGTCGGAACCTTCATGATCGGCCGCGAAGGCAGCAACAACAGCTATCCGGAAATCAACGTGGCGGACGCGCACCATCCGATCAGTCACCATGGCAACGATCCGGAAAAGCTGGCCAAGCTGTCCAAGATCAACACGCTGCACATGGAACAGGTGGCCTATTACCTGAAGCGGATGAGCGAAACCAAGGAAGGCGAAGGCAGCCTGCTGGACAGCACCATCTTCCTGGCGGGCGCGGGCCTTGCCGATCCCAATGAGCACAACCATCGCAACCTGCCGTTGATCGTCGGCGGCGGCGGCATCAAGGGCAATCGTCACTTCAACGCCAAGGATGTGCCGATGACCAACCTGATGCTGTCGATGATGGACGAGCTGAACGTGAAGGTCGAAAAGCTGGGTGACAGCACCGGCCGTCTCAGCGGGCTGATCTAAAGGCACTTCTATCGAAAGCAATGGCATGAAGGCGGCGTTTGGTATCAGCGTTCTGCTTCTGGCGGCCGGAACGGCCGCCAGCTTTGCAGGCGAGACGGAAGACCGCCTGGCGCAGGCGGTGCGCGGCAACGACAACGCCACCGTCAAAAGCCTGCTGGCGAGCGGGGCCGATGCCAATGCGCGCATGGCCGACCAGTCTACCATTCTGGACTGGGCGGTCGACCGTCAGAATGACGAAGCGGTGAAGCTGCTGCTGGCGGCGGGCGCAAAGCCCAACACGCTGGAAGCCGCCGGTATCTCGCCGCTGGCGCTGGCCTGCGAGCTTGGTCATCCGGGAATCGTATCGAGCCTTGTGGGGGCAGGGGCCGATGTGAAGCTTGCCCGTCCCGAAGGCGTGACGCCGTTGCAGCTTTGCGCCGGCGCATCCACCCCCGAAGTTCTGGAAGCGCTGATCGCCAAGGGCGCGGCGGTGAACGGCGCCGATCCGCGCGGGCAGACACCGCTGATGTGGGCGGCGCGGTACGGCAAGGCCGATAATATCTCCTACCTGATCAAGCGCGGCGCGCAGGTGAATGTGGTGGAGAAGGATGGCTGGACGCCGCTGTTCTTCGCGCTGCGCAGCAAGGATGCGCAGGCCCCGGTGCGGCTGCTGGAAGCGGGTGCCAACGTCAACGCCCAGATTCCCGGCGGCGCGACGGTGGTCGAGGCGGCTGTGATCGTGGGCAACATTCCCTTCGCCATGCGGGCGGTCTCGCAAGGCGCGGATCTCAAGCATCGCGACGTGCAAGGGCGGCAGGTGATCCATATCGCCGCCGCGTCCGGCGACGCCGATTTCGTCAAGCTGGTCCTGTCCAAGGGCGGCGATGCCAATGCCGTCGCCCTGCCGCCGCCGCCGGTGGTGATCCCGGACCGGCCCAAGCCGTTCCCCGCGCCGACATCGCCGCTGCAGTTCGCGGCCCGCGCCGGTTCGCCCGAAGCGATGAAGGTGCTGGTCGATGCCGGCGCCAGGAAGAATTACGTCGGACCCGATGGCCTGACATTGGCCATGGCGGCGGCTGGCAGCGGCAAGCTGTCGGCCATGCAGTATGCCTATGAGCTCGATCCCAACCTCAAGGCCGTGGCGCGCGGCGGTCGCAGCGTGATGCATGTCGCGGTTTCCAATCGCACCGCGCCTGAGCCCGAAGCCGTGATCACATTCCTGTCGGACAAGGGTGCGCAGCTCGATCCCCTGGACGAGCGCAAGTCAACGCCGGGCGACGATCTCAACCGCGGCGGGGCAGAGAATATCCGCGTCTTCTTCATCCAGTTGCTCCGCGACAAGGGCATTGTCAGCCTGGCGCACTGATATGAACCGCCGGGGATTCCTGCTGACCTCTGCCGCCATCTTGGCCGCGCCCGCTGCTATCGCCCAACCCGCGCTTACGCTTGAAGGCGCGGTGGAACAGGCACACGCTCGCCTCTGGCGCGAACGTATCGATCCCTATGGCGTGATGCTGGATTATGTCGGCGAACTTCCAACGCCCGAAGACACGCGGCTGGGACGGCCCAACGCCATCGGCTGGTGGAGTCCGATCGAAAACGGCCCGATGTTCACCGGCCTCTATCTTCCCGCCGCCTGTGAACGCGCCCGCCGCACGGGCCGCGAAGAGGACCGCGCCAATGCCCGCCGCCTGTCGCAGGGTTTGCTGAAATGCGCTTCGGTGTCCGACGTGCCGGGCTTCATCGCGCGCGGCGTGGGCACGGATGGGCAGTGTCATTATCCGCTGACCTCGGACGACCAGACCCATCCCTGGTTCTATGGCCTCAGCACCTATCTGAAGAGCGGCATCCCCAACGCTGCCGAAAAAAAACAAATCGTTGCCAAGATGACCGAGGTCGGCAACGCACTGCAGGGCTATGAATGGCGGCCGCCCTGCACCGGCCAGTTCAAGGGCGAATTCCGCGGCGACTTCAAGGGCCATCTGTTCCGCGACGCGGTGCGCCATCTCTACATGCTGCGGGTGATGCATCAGGTCACCGGCGATCCGATCTGGCTGGACCGCTATCGCACCGCGTTGGTGCAGAAACCCGAACACAGCGAAAAGACCCGCATGGAGCTGTGCGCCGAAGGCTATCCCTTCGACCGCAGCGCCATCGCCAATATCGACAGCACGCAGTTGTGGATTTACATCGGCTGCCAGGCGTCGCTCGCCTGTCTGGCGGTGATGGAAACCGATCCCAAGCTCGTCGCCTACTACCGCAAGGGCCTGGACGTGAATGCCGCCGGGGCACTGGCCGCGATCGATGCCTACAAGCAGTTCGACAACAGTGACACCAAGGTGTTCGGCCATGCCAACTGGCGAGCGGTGTACGGCGCAGCCTGGTTCCCGCAAAAGACCCAGGCCGATGCGCACAAGCTGTCGGAAATGGCGGACAAGGCCAAGGCAGGCGAGCGCAAGGCGCATGAACGCGTTTACATGCGCAATCCGCTGGCCGGAGCGACGCTTATTGCGCTGGCGGGGCATCCGCAGGCGCGTGACGCCGTCACCCGCGTGGTCACGCACTATGACTATAACAGGCTGAACATGTCGGAATTCCTGTTCGCGGAGACCGCCTACTACGCGCTGTCAGCCTAAGCGCCGGACATTCAGGAACACGCCTGGTTCAGGCCGAACCGTCATCATCATGATGGGCTTGGGCGCGGGCGTGGCCGGGGTGAATTCAAAATTCTGCAGCACCGTCGCCAGGATAATCTGCGCCTGCATCATGGCGAAGTCGGCGCCCACGCACACACGCGGCCCCGCGCCAAAGGGCAGAAACTGATACTTGTTCAGCCTGGCGCTGCTTTCTGCGGCAAAGCGGTTAGGACGAAAATGCTCGGGCTGGTCCCACCACAACTCGTGGCGATGCAGCGCCCAGATCGGCAGGAACACGATGTCATTGGGGCGCATCTCGCGGCCACACAGCTCATCATTCTCCAGCACGGTACGGGCGAGAAGACCCACCGGCGGATATAGCCGCATGGACTCTTCCAGGATCTGCCGCGCCAGCGGCAAATGCGGCAGGTCTTCTGGCGTGGCGGCGCGGCCCTGGAGGCGGTCCCGCGCCTGCGCACGGGCGCGCTCCTGTTCTTCCGGCACATTGGCCAGCAGGTACAGCGCCCAGGCCAGCGCCAGGGCGGTGGTTTCGTGCCCTGCCACGATGAAGAACTGCATGTTGAAGATCAGGTCTTCGGCGCTGAGGCGGTGCCCGGTTTCCGGGTCCTGCGCGGCGAGCATCCGCGCCAGCAGGTCGTCGGCGGGTGGATTGGCGTCGCGGCGGCGGGCCTTGATGGCGGCGCCCACCATGGAATGCATCACCTGCACGGAGCGCGATGCCAGTAGCCGTCCGGGCCGGGGAAACCATTCTGGCACAGCGAGGAAATCCAGCAGCGAGGCGCGGCCCGCTGTACGAAAATACTCCGTGATCGCCTCGCCAAACGTGTCGCTGTCGAAATGCTCGCGGCCCGATAGGGCGACGTCGCAGATGACGTCGAAGGTCGCGGTCAGCATTTCGGCGACAAGTTCCTGCCGGCCGCCCCGCGCCAGCCGGGCACAGGTGCGCTGCGCCGTCGCGGTCATGGCCGGGGCCAGCGCCAGCACGTTGCGATGGGTGAAAACCGGCGCGACCGCCTGACGTTGCCACTTCCAGTTCGGACCATCGGCATTGAACAGGCTTTCGCCGATGGCGGGACGCAGCATCCGCTTCATGATTTCGGATTTGGGATAGTTGGGCAGGTTGTCCAGCATCACCCGCTTCATGCCGGCCGGATCGGCCAGCATGTGCCAGCGCATCACCATCTCGCCCGAAACGATGGGCTGGCGATAGGACAGAGCGGGGATAATCTCCAAGACATTGCGCCGGGCTACCATGGCGGTTTCAAGGCGGTTGAGAATCCGCCGGTGAACCGGAGCCCCTACAGGAATGAAATCGTGCGGCATGGCCATCCTCCAATGCGTCTTAGCAGGAATCGGACGCAATCGTCATTTCGTGCCGCTTGAAGTGTCCCCGAAAGCTCACCGCCGAAAAAGCATATCCCGGTCGAGCCCGGCTCCTACAAGAACGCGGTGGTGATCCTGCTCACCGACGGGCAGACCAATGCAGGCTATGCGCCATTGGAAGCGGCACGCATCGCCAGCGAGTATGGGGTGCGGGTCTATACCGTCGGTTTCGGCACCGCGCGGGGCCGGATCGTGGGCTTTAGCGGCTTCTCGATGCGCGCCCAGCCTGACGAGGACGCGCTCAAGAAGATTGCCGACATGACCAGGGCGCTACTTCCACGCCAAGAGCGCCGAAGACCTCAAGCAGGTCTACAATGTGCTGTCGCGCCAGCTGGTGGTGGAGACGCGGGACTTGGAGATCACCGCCTTTTTCGCAAGTCTGGCGGCGCTGCTGATGGCCGCCGCCGCCGGCCTTTCTCTCGCCTAGTTTCACCGCATATTATTATAAGCGTCAGTCAGGCACGGCCGGGCGATTCCCGGCCCCGATAGCCACCCGAAAGGGTGGGGCGGGGCAGGGCTAGCCCGGTGCCGTGCCTGTGGCTTAGGATGAACGAAAATATGAGGATGGGGCCCATGAAGACCTTCGTAAAATCGGCATTATTTGTGACTTTGGCGGCCATTCCGGCAGCCGCCCAGGTGAACATGGGCGAGCAGAAGCCGGAAAGCTCGCTGCCCTTCACCCTGAATCAGGTGACCACCTTCAACCTGCCGTGGCGCATGGCCTTCCTGCCGGACGGCCGCATGCTGGTGACCGAAAAGGTCGGACCCATCTGGCTGGTGACCGAAAAGGGCCTCAAGACGGCGGTGCTCAATGTCCCAGCCGCCCAGTACAGCAACCAGAACGGCATGCTCGGCATCTACGTCTCGCCGAACTATGCCAGTGACCAGACCGTCTATCTCACCTATTCCGAGCCCGGTACGATCGGCGGCATCGCGGGCTCCAGCCTGGCGCTGGCCAAGGCCAAGCTGGCGTTCAGCACCAACGCGAACAATCAGTCCGTGGCGAGCCTGGAAGGCCTTCAGGTCATATGGCGCGATGGCGCCCGTGGCCGTGGCGGCCAGTTCGGTGCTGCTGTCGCCTTCTCGCCCGACAACAAGTTCCTGTTCCTGTCGGTGGGCGAACGCCAGCGCTTCACCCCCGCCCAGGACCCCAACCAGCCGCTGGGCAAGATCCTGCGCCTGACGCTCGACGGCAAACCCGCGCCGGGCAATCCCAATGCCGGCAAGACCGGCGCCGCCAGCGTCGGCATCATCAATCCGCCCGCCGACACCGAAGCGGCCAAGACCGCGCCCATCGCCTACACGTACAACTTCCCCGGCCCGAACCTCACCCCGTCCGAGACCTGGACCAGCGGTCATCGCACGCCCTACGCGATGGCCTTCGGCCCGGACGGCCGTTTGTGGGAAGTCGAGCACGGCCCGCGCGGCGGCGACGAACTCAACCTGATCGAGCCGGGCAAGAATTACGGCTGGCCGAATGTCGCCTATGCGACCAACTATAACGGCAAGCCCATTCCCAGCCACGACACCAATCCGGCCGGAATCACCAAGCCGGTGATCTACTGGAATCCCGTGATCGCGGTGGGCAACATCGCCTTCTACAAGGGCGCGATGTTCCCGCAGTGGAACGGTTCGGCGCTGATCGGCGGCATGGTGAGCCGTTCGATCACCCGCGTCACCTTTGACGGCAAGGGCGGCGCCAAGGCCGCCGAACGCTGGGATATGGGCAAGCGCATCCGCGACGTCGCGGTCGCGCCCGATGGCGCGATCTGGCTGCTGGAAGACAGCACCACCGGCGGCATGTTCCGCGTAACGCCCAAGGCGCCATAAGAAACGGATAAAGGCGGGCCCAGTGCCCGCCTTTATTTTTTTGTCGGGTGGGCATGCCAATCCTAGGATCACGCCGCGGATTTTTTTTCTGGACCCGCAACGCGCTGGCCGCTGCCGGCCTCACGTCAGCGGCCCCGGGTACGGCAGCAGCCCAGCGTGCTGCGACCGGCGAGGATTATTACGACAAGCTTGGCGTCGCCAAGATCATCAATGCCGCCGGCACCTACACCGCGCTGACCGCCTCGATCATGCCGCCTTCGGTCCAGGCGGCGGTAGCAGAGGCTGCAAAACATCCCGTGCGCCTGGCAGAGCTGCAAAGGCGGGCAGGGGAATACATCGCCGGGCGTCTCAAATGCGAGGCCGCGGTGGTGACATCGGGCGCTTCCGCTGCTCTCACGCTGGGCACGGCCGCCTGCATGACACGGGGCAATCGCGCGGCAACAAAGCTGCTGCCGCTGGAGGTCTCCGGCCTGAAGCACGAGGTCATCGTCCAGAAAGGCCATCGCTTCGGATACGACCAGGCGGTGAGGAATTGCGGCACTCGCTTTGTCGAAGTGGAAACGCTGGCGCAATATGAAGCTGCCTTCACCGACCGCACCGTGATGTGCTTTTTCTACAATGCCGCGGAATCGGGAACCATCAGCCACCAGCAATGGATCGCCGTGGCGCGCGGCAAGGGCGTGCCCTGCTTCATCGACGCGGCGGCCGATGTGCCGCCGATTTCCAATCTGTGGAATTACACCCAGGTGGGATTCGACCTCGTCGCATTTTCGGGCGGCAAGGGCCTCAGGGGGCCGCAGAATGCAGGGCTGCTGCTGGGCCGCAAGGACCTGATCGAAGCGGCGAGCTGGAGCAACAGCCCCAACAGCGACACCATCGGCCGCGGCCTGAAAGTCGCCAAGGAACAGGTGGTCGGCATGGTCGCGGCGGTGGACTGGATTTTGTCCCAGAGCGACGAGGCCCTGCAGGCGGAATTTCGCCATCGGGCGATGCGCATCGCCGCCCATCTCGGCGGCGTCCCCACCCTGTCGTACGAGATATTCGTGCCCCCGGTGGCCAATGCCGTGCCGCACCTGGTGCTGCGCTACGATCCGGCCAAGGTCGGCAAGGCGCCACTCGAGGTCGCCCGGCTTCTGCGCGAAGGCTCCCCGTCCATCGAGCTCCACCCTGCGACGGGCCGTAAGGATGCCTGGACCGGCCTGCCGGATACGCAAAATGCCGTCGTGGTCGGCGTCTGGATGCTGCAGCCGGGGGAGGACCTGATGGTCGCCCAGCGGCTCAAGGCGGTTTTGGGCTGATTTTGCGGCTTGCTGCTGCACTGCACACCGCATTAGCATGACCATTCATCGGGCACAGACTCGGACCTATGTTCGCCAGCGGGAGGATATTCATGGTCCTGAAACAGCGGCTTCTGATTTCCGCCATCACACTGGCCGCCCTTGGCGCAGCAACGCCGGCCAGCGCCGCGCCCTGGACCAAGGGCTTTGTCGTCAGCAGCTACGAATATTCCTTCCGCTATGGCGGTCGGGCCGGGTTCACCCGCGAAGGCGAGATCGAGCCGGGCGCGGATTGCCGTCATGGCAGCAGCACTCATTTCGCCGATGATGTCCGCACCAAGAACGCGGTCGCCCAGCAGAAATGGCGCAGCCAGCAGGAGGTCGATTACATCGCCGCGCCGCCGGGACTTGATGAGGTGCGCGGTCCCAACCTGACCCGCTTCTATATCTGGGACCGCGCTTTGTCCCATCGCGGCTACAAGAAAGAGATCGAGACTTACGTCAATCCGTTCGCCGCCGAAGATCCCGGGCAGCCGGAAGTGACGGGCCGGATCGGTGATGGTTTCAACCTGGACGGCAAGGTCAAGGATACCGATTTCGTCAGCACCGATGGCGAGCAGGGGGTCGACCATGCGCTGTACCGCGCCTGGGGTTGCGACGCGCCCTGGCGCGGCAACGGCAACGCCACCCTGCACCTGCGCGCCAACGACAAGATGCATGACGGGCTTTACACCGTGGTCATCCGCGTCTCGGGCAACAAGGACCCGATGAACGACGACAATGTCACGGTCGAGATCGGCTATTCGCCGGACAAGATCGTGCGCGATGCCCGCGCCAACGTAGCGACCGATTATTCCTATCGCATCCTGCAGTCGCAGATGTACACCAAGCTCAAGGGCACCCTGCGCAATGGCGTGTTGGAAACCGAGCAGGTGGACCGCCTGCATGTGCCGCGTATGGCCTGGTTCTATGACCAGATCGGTGACGCGAATTTCAGCCAGGGGCGCCTGCGCCTCAACATCGCCGCCGACGGTCAGTCGGCCACCGGCCTGATGGGCGGCTATCGCAACTGGCGTGATCTCTATGCCGAGAACACCTTCGCCCAGGATGGCGGGCAGCAGGGCATCCGCGAGCATGAAGACCATGTCGCGCTCTACTACGCGCTTCGGCGCAATGCGGACGGCATGTTCAATGCCAAGACCAACAAGTTCGACGGCATCTCCAGCGCCTACCGGCTGAAAATGTCCTCGGCCTATGTGGTCGATGCCGAGAAGGGCATGGACGTGCCAAAGCTGATCGCGGAAGAGGATCGCAAGAGGGCCTTTGAGGAGACCCGGCTGGCGATGATCAAGGGCACCGAAACCCGCGTGCCCCAACTGGTGCCGCCCGGCACATCCGAGGCGGCCGTGGGGATCATGGAATGGCTCGTGATCGACCTGCCCAGCAAGGATTTCTTCCTCAAGGCGCTTTATCGCCAGCGCTATGCGGAGGAGGACGAGAACGGCATCCCGTCCTGGATGCCCGAGCTGCAGCAAACGGTGAAGGATGAACTGGCCCGGAAGCCGGCCGCCAAACCGGCGCCGCCGCCAAAGCCGCAGCAGGAGGCGCGCGAGACCGGCAGCGCCACCAAGACGCCTTAGATCACCTCATTCAGCGCGGCAAACCCATGGGCAGAACGGCTTTGTTACTCGCTGCCGCCTGGATGGCGGCGGTCCCGATGAGCGCGGCAGCGGATGCCGGGGCTGGCAAGCCGTCACCGGCGCCCAAATCCGGCGACGGCATTGTCTATAACGCCGGCGGCTGCCCGGCGGGGCAGATACGGCAGTATCCGGACGGGGGCGCCGGTCCGGGCTCGGATTGTGGTACCTGGACATTCGACCAATCCGTAATTGCTCACGTTCACAAGATGTCCAAGCATAACCTGCACTGGATTTGCGCGGTTCCCTTTGCGTCCTGTGACGATGGCGGGGCCAGCCGATCCATGGAAATCCTCGAGTGACCCTCGGCGACAAAAACTGGCCTTGAACTAAAAACAAACAAGGCGCGGCATCGACCGCGACCTCAGGAGGGGGCAATGGGCCACACGGCATTCAGCATCCGCAATCGCGTGGTGCTCTTCACCATGGCGCTGGCGGCGGTGACCTATCTCGATCGGGTCTGCATCGCTGTTCTGGCGCCCCAGATCAGCACCGAGCTGGACCTGTCACGCGTCCAGATGGGGTACATCTTCAGCGCCTTCGCGGTCGCCTATGCCGCGTTCGGCGTGCCCGCCGCCTGGTGGTGCGACCGTGACGGGGCGCGCAAGGTGCTGGCCTGGATGGTGCTGATCTGGTCGGCCTTCACCATGGCGACGGCGCTGGTATGGAATTTCGTCTCCATGGTGATCATCCGATTTCTGTTCGGCATCGGCGAGGCGGGCGCCTGGCCTTCGGTGGCGCGGGTCTATTCGCGCTGGATTCCGCTGACCGAGCGCGGCCGCATCCAGGGCATATTTTTCGCCGGCGCGCATCTGGCGGGCGGGTTGACGCCGCTGGTGGTGGCCGCCATGGCGGGCTGGCTGCAATGGCGCATGATATTCATCGTCTTCGGACTGGTCGGCATGGTGTGGGCAGTCTGCTGGTATGCCTGGTTCCGCGACGAGCCGCGTGACCACAAGTCGGTGTCGGCGGAGGAACGCGACCATATCGAGGCGACGCGCGGGCTCGCCGCCAACCAGGACAAGCCGTCCGGAAGCTGGACGGCGGTATTCAGAACGCCGACCGTCGCGCCGCTGTGCGTGCAGGCCTTCGCCAACAGTTATGGCTTTTACTTTTTCATCACCTGGCTGCCGACCTATCTGGGACAGGCTCGCGGCATGACGGGCGCGGAACTCGCGATCTTTTCCGGCCTGCCGCTGATGCTGAGCTTTGTCGCCGACCTGACCGGCGGCGAGGGCTCGGACCGGCTGGCTCGTAGGATCGGCCTGCGAGCTGCGCGGCGCGCCTTTGGCGTGGGTGGCTATATCCTGGCCGCGCTCGGCATCTTCCTGGCGACGCAGGTCGGCAGCGGCTTTGCCGCGGGCCTGTTCATTGCCATCGGCGGCGCCTGTTCGATGCTGACCCTGGCGCCGGCCTGGGCGACGGCGGTCGATGTCGGCGGACGCCATGCCGGCGTCACCGCCGGGACCATGAACACGGTGGGGCAGGTGGGCGGCATTCTCAGCCCGCTGGTGCTGGCCTATCTGGTGGACGCCACCAACAACTGGAACTTGCCGCTGCTGGTGCTGGCCGGGGTCTATGCCATGGCGGCGATTGCCTGGCTGATGGTCGATCCCCGGCAGCGGGTGGAAATCACCGGCTCCAACGCATAGAGCAGACGCGAGGGCCTATTTCACATAGCAGGTGGGATTGTCCGCCTGCGCCATGCTGACGATGCATTCGGTGTTGGTGGACTGAAAGCCAAAGCCTTTGGACGCCATACAGATCAGCATCTGGCGATGCTCCGCCACTTCGATGATGTCGCCGACCTTATGGGGGGCTTCCCCGCTCAGAATCTGGCTATGACAGGCAGCCACATGCTCCTTCGCCGGGTGGGGCGGTTTGCATGCGGTCAGCAGCGGCACGCAGATCAGGCCCGCAAGCAGCCTTGGATAGGTCATTTCACACAGGCTTTCATCCCGTAGGTACTATGGCGGAAGTACCGTCCGCCTGCATCCAGTACTAGGCCCGTAGCCGGACTGGCTTTTCAATCTGACAGGGCAGGGCGCTCCCCGCGCTGCTATCCACAATATCCGCTTTTCGCCAGAATCAGACGTTAAACTAACCGGGGACGAATGACCGCTTTTGACCCAAAGCGGACATTGCTGCTCCCGATGGATTGGGAGGTGGTGGGCGGTTTTCACCGCCATGCGGCGGTTTTATTCCGCCAATGGATCATTTTCGGTATAAAAAAACGCATACCGCAGGCAGTATTGCTGTGCGGGATGTCAGCGGGCGAGCCCGCCGCTCTGACGGTGGCGTATAGGGGGGGACTATGGATTTTCTGTTGAAGAACCAACTCACGCAGATGAATGCCGACACCGGCTCCATCGCCTTTGTTAAAGCCCGCCGCAGATACATGCTGATGATCGGGCTTTGGCTGCTCTTAGTCGCCCTCGTCCAGCCCGCCCTTGCCCAGCCCGCGGCCAACAAAGCGGGAGGCTTGCGGATCGCCACCTTTCAAACCGATGCGACGCCGCCGGTCGGCTACGATATGGGCTTTTCGGTGGTCAAAAGCATCGGTGAGCCGCTGCTCGCCAAAGGCGTGGTGATCACCGGCGCGGGCAAACCGATCGTCATGGTGGCGGTCGACTGGGTCACAATAGATGGAAAAGCGCGCGACGAATGGCACGCGCTGCTGGCACAGGCGGCGGGCACCACCCCGGACCGGGTCACGGTGCACCATCTGCATCAGCATGACGCGCCGCGCGGCGATCTTGCCGTCTTCGACGAACGGGCCAGGCTTGGCCTGCCGGAATCGACCCCGGCTGGCGTGCCGGACAAGCGCACATGGGTGCGCTCGGTGATGGAAAAGTCGGCCGCGGCGCTGACCAGGTCGCTGAGCCAGGCCCAGCCGGTCACCCATGTCGGCCTGGGCCGGGCGATGGCGGAACGGATCGGCGCGAACCGGCGCATCATGGGCGCCAATGGGCGCGTAGCGATGCACCGCCAATCGACCTATACCAACGAGTATCCGGCTGCCACCGCCGCGGAAATCAAGGGGGAGGCCGATGCGGACGGGCATGTCCTGAGCATCTTCCACCCCAAGGAAGCGCAGGAGGCTCCTGAAGGGCTGATCGATCCGTACGTACGTGTGATTAGCTTCTGGAACGGCAATCGCCCGCTGGCCGCGCTTAACTATTATGCCTCGCATCCCCAAGTGAATTTCGGCAAAGGTATCCCCACGCCGGAGTTTGTAGGACTGGCGCGCGAGCGGCGCCAGAAGGAGACCGGGGCATTTCAGGTCTATTTCACCGGTGCGGGCGGCAATATTACGGTCGGTAAGTATAATGACGGATCTGAGCGCTCACGCCAGGAACTTGCCGGACGTATGGAGGACGCCATGCGGCGCGCCTGGACCGCGACCGCGCGCACCCCGCTGACGCCGGCGGACGTGGAGTGGCGCACCACCGACATCTCGCTTCCCGCCAAGTACGGCGCGTTCAAGGACGAAGCGCGCGCGGTCGCCGCCGACACGAAGCGCCCGAACAACGAGCGCATCGCAGCGATCGACAAATACGTCCGGGCGCAAGCGCTCGAAGAGGGCACCACGCTTGTCGTGCTGCGATTGAAAGACGCCTATTCGGTGCACATCCCGGGTGAGAGCTTCATCCAGTACCAGCTCGGCGCGCAGGCGATCCGCTCGAACGATTTCGTCGCCATGGCCGCCTATGCCGAGGGGTTAGGATATATCGGCAACCGGGACGCCTATGGCGAAGGCGGCTATGAGATAACGCCCACTCGCAGCCAGACCACCTTGGCGGCAGAGAAGGTAATCATGGATGGGATCCGCAAACTGCTCGAACAGACGCCTTAACGTCGGGCGCATTGGCGCTTAGCGCAATCCGGCAGCCAGGCTAAGGCCCGGCTGGATGACTCGCGGGGCCAGCACCCGCTGGCGGGATAGTGAGAACCGTGCAGTCGTGGTCCACGGCTTTCGCAGCACGTTCAAGTCCTGGGCTTTGTCTAATGAGTGCGAGCGGGATATGCGGCAGGGCGGATATTATGGCGGCGGTTTGGTGGGGATCTTGAACGCCAAAGAATATCAGGAGCGCGGCATGGTGGCTCACGGTTATACAGCCCGTCAGAAATAACGTCAGGCTGCCGTAATAGACCGCTTATTATAAGGACCTGGCGGCTTCGCAGGTTCTTCCATCATATCAATGAGCCGGGCAGGTCAGTTGCCAGCAGAAGTACGGATTAGCCTAACTGATGCAGGTTGGGTCTCATGCGGTCATTCCATGTGGCGCTGCCATTGCAGCTGAGGCTGCTTGGCTGGTGTCCCCGCGATAATTCGGTTGCGGCGGGGAGGCGCGTATCGCTTTTCGTAAATCGCGCCACCGTCTCGCCAGAGCGCCCGGCAAGTGCCCCTCCTCGTAATGGGCGTCCAAGCACAAGCTCATAAAGTTTACAAAACGAGACGATTCCGATACCGGGAGCGTTTCGATCTGGTTCGCAGTCGCATTCGCAAAAGTGTCAGCAAGGGCAAGAACCAGAGTGTCCATGCTTACGTGCCTCGGTCGCCCGCCGGTTGAGCGGCGCCGGTTCACTTTTTCAGACAATAGGCCAAACTCACTCGCGGTGCGGGTCGGAGGGAGCTTAAGAAAGTAGGTCTCCAAAACTGCCTCGACCTGATTTTGAAAGAGCCTTCTCTGTTCTTGATAGGCAGGGCGGCAGTTCGGCGGCAGCGTGAGAATCAGCGCGTCGATTGTTGCAAAGGAAAGCGAATACATTTTATGCTTTCTAGCGCAGTGAATTGTGGCGTTTCGTGCGAAGTCGCGGTTAAAAAAACTTGTGGAGAAGGCGTGCTAAATCCCAACATACCTCACGGGATTTTCCGCCCCGCTCGTAAACTTGCGCGCTAATGCACATTTTCGCGTTGGGTAGAATAAATGCACGTCATGCCACGCCATACCTCCACCACGTCGCCCTCTCCAACTAGTAATTGCGCGCGGCGTACGGCGGCATGGTCGCCCATCAGCCTGGTGCTGAAGAGGAACTCATTGTTGTCACCTTTGCGCATTATGCGGATTTGGTAGTTAGTCACGGGAACTCGCAGGCGTTGCGGTACCAGCAAGTATCGGCGTTAGGCAAGAGTTTTGTGTCGACTTTCTGACTCGCGGAAATTTTTATATCGGCTAGAACGCCGGCGTGATGTTCGCTTCATGTGCGGAGTCGTTGGGGGAGATCCGCGCAGGCCGCCTCATCATCGCCAACGAAAGTTCAAGGTGTTCACCGTCAGCACACCGTCCTCATTGGCATCAAGGCGGGCGTGCAAGTAACGCTCGCGCGGCCCGCGACATGGTAGCCGACGCCTGGACGGAATCGGGAAAAGCGACATTGGGCTACAAAAATCCCATGCCCCTGGCGGACCTAGAAAGCGGCAAATTGGACCCCAGGCTGTTAAAGTGATCGGGCAGGCGGCTACCGGCCAAGCTCACCAGAAAAGCTCAAGGATGAATTGGCGTAGCGGCGATCCTTGGTGACCTCGCGACCCACCCAAGGCGGCAGGGTGAAGGTCTCATCCGGGTGATTGAGTTCGATTTCCGCCAGTACAAGCCCTGCATTGCTTCCGTGAAAGACATCCACTTCCCAGGTCCGCCCGTCATATTTCACGGAATAGCGGTCCTTCTCAACCAAGGGCTTTCTGCACAGGGTAGCGAGTAGCTCGTCCGCATCCTTGACCGGTATCCGATATTCGAACTCCGGTCTCACGACGCCATCTCCCTTCCCCTTGATGGTAAGGCAGGCCCAATCGTCACCACGCCGCACGCGCACAGTCGTATTGCCACGCGAGAGATAGCCTTGGCAGTAACGCGAACCCGGCGAGCCGTTGCGCCAGCCATTTCCCGTCACCAGGAACTTGCGCTCGATCTCTATGGGCATTTCGTGCAGGTCCAAATCACGGGAGCCCCCGGGGTGGCAGTGGTAACGTCGTATAGCCTGCAACCGGGACGAGGAGATCTCAGTTCAGCCGGCGTGGGCTCCCACTTGTTAGATTATTTGTGGTGATCCAAGAGGGCTCTTTAGCAATTGAGAGCACGCTCGGTAAGGACTACGGCTTCCTCACATTTCCAAATTCTCGCATGCTGACCTCTACCTGGCCCCAGTCAACCCAGGCATGTACGTGGCCTTGCCGAGTTATGTGGGGTGAGCGCCTCGAGGGTGTTCTATCTCGAAAGGAACGCTGGCAATCACATTCGCAATTCATGCGGCTCAACTGGCGCTCGGGCCGGAGACAAGCTACTTCGCCTTCACACACACGGCTTCAAGCGTCAGGACGGCAGAATTCTCGTCATTCGCGTCTTTGGCGGCGCTCCACACCAATTCGCCGGGACGCAAATCCGGGAAGCTGAAAAAGAAATGCTCCAGGCTCGGTGTTTCGCTGCGCGCGATAATAAGGTGCACGGAGCCCGCGCCGACCTCATTCCCAATAATCTCTGCGCCTTCGGCGCGAAGGCTGCGCTGGTTCAGCTCGCCCCAGTTCAACAGGACGTCAAACCCGGTCGAATCGCGCCAGAGAGCGATCGGCGTCTTCGGGGCCGGCTGCGGCAGTTCTGAGAGCAGCAACTGGGTGGCCCGCAAGCCCGCTGCGTCAGGTGTACGTTCGGCTTGCTGCGACGCAAGATGGCCGCACGCGGCGATGACTTCGGCAGCGGCAGGCGTAACTGCGGCCAGGGAAAACGCAACAATCAGGCCAAAACGACGCATTGTGACAGTCCTTATTCGGGAGCTAACGGGCAATTGTGACAGCGCGAAATTCTACAGCAGCGATATTTTATCGGCGGTTTGTTACACTGATATGACGACGCTGTTATTTTTTGCTCGCACTGCTATATTCGCCTTGGTTTCGGTGCGTTCTTTCAAGCCCAAGAGGAGATTGGATATGGCTGGTATCAAAGTTGTGGCCCTTTCAACGGCAGCGGCAGCGTTGATGCTGCTCCCGCAAGTGGGCAGCGCCCAGACACTGCTCCCACAAGCTGAAGCTGCAGTGGGGGAAGGCAATCTCGGCTATCAGGCGATCCGCAACAAGGATTGGGCCACCGCCGAACGGCAATTGCTGGCTGGTCTTCAGCAGAATCCTAGCAACGTTTTCCGCCAGTTGAATCTGGCCTGGGTCTATGCCCAGACCGGGCGGAAGGCCGAAGCAGCCGCAATCTATGAAAGAGTTCTGAAGGGCGATGAAAATCGCGTCGCTGCTCTCGCCTCGCGTGAAGGCGTGCCGGTGAAGCAGCTCGCCGAACGTGGCTTGTCCCTTTTGGAAAATCGGTAGCGGCGCCTTTGGAAGAGAATGGTTCGGCGACCGTGTCACTGAACACTCTCAGCATGTGCAGCTTGCTGTCACAATAGCTTCGCAGAAGCAGGCCTGCCAATTAACCGGGCAGATACTATCGCAGGTTAGCCTGCGCGCAAACCACGATGGGGTGCGCGCGTGTCGGGTCCGCAAGACGTTGAAACCAGCTGCGACCAGTTAACCGCGGGCATGCTGGCGGCACGCACGGAGTTTCTTAACGAGCGGACCACCTGCGGGGAAGCTTTCGACTGGTTTATCTGCCACCCCGCTGTCAGTGCGGCGGCGATTGTTGACAGCCAGACCGGCGCAATATTGGGCTTGGTCAACCGGTTCATTTTCTTGGCTCGCTATGCGCGCGAGTATGTGCCCGAACTGTTCCGCCGCAAATCGATTCTCAAGCTCGCCAATCATGCCCCCCTGATCGTGGACCAGGAAGTGCTGGTCGCCGATCTAGAAGCCACCGTGCTGATGGAAAACCCGGATGCGCTGTTTGAATGCTTCGTGGTCACGCGGCGGGGCCGCTATCTGGGAATTGGGACCGGCGAGGCACTGCTGCGCTACAAAGTGCGCCTGTTGCAGGCACGCGAGCAGGCCTTGTCACGGGCCCTGACGGCGGAGAAGAGCGCAAATTCCGCCAAGAGCGACTTTCTCGCCCTGATGAGCCACGAACTGCGCACGCCGTTGAACGCGATTATCGGCTTTTCCGAAGTGCTTGGCACCGAAATGCTGGGGCCGCTGGGCAATCCCCGCTACCGGGAGTATGCCAACGATGTGCACGGCGCGGGGCGCCATCTGCTGGCATTGATCAACGATATCCTGGATCTTTCCAAGGCCACAGCGGGAAAGTTCGATTTGCAGTGCGAGGAGGTAGCTCCGGCCGATATCGTGGCCGAATGTCTCAAACTCATGCGTGGTAAGGCCCATGAAGGAAAATTGCGGCTGCACAACGATCTTGCGCTGGGCTTACCTAGCCTGTGCGTGGACCGCCTGCGGTTCAAGCAGGTGTTGCTCAATCTCATTTCCAATGCCGTCAAATTCACACCGCCGGGCGGGCATGTTCACGTCATGGCCAGTTAGCAAGCCGATGGACATTTTGTTCTGACGGTTCGCGACACCGGCATCGGCATGTCACCAGAGCAGATTCCCGTGGCGCTGGAACCGTTCCGCCAGGTCGCGTCGCCTTTCGCCCGCAACATCGAGGGTACCGGCCTGGGGCTTGCTCTCGTGAAGTCCCTCGTCGAATGCCATGACGGTACCCTGGAAATCCACAGTGAACTCCACAAGGGTACTGCGGTGAGAGTGATGCTTCCGCCGCAGCGTACCAATTGCCGGCGCACCGCCTTGTCGGCCTAGGGCAAGGCCACAAGAGGGGCGGGTGACTTTGCTTTCGTCTTGCGCCCTGCCTTCTTGATTGGGCCTGGGCTGGGCGCTGTCAGCTTTTTGGCCGACTTTTTTCCCGCGACCGAACTCATGGCCTTCGGGGATTTCTTGCGCTTCTTTTCCTTGCGCGGCGCCTTGCCCGGCACGATCGTGGTAATCGCGTCCTCCAGCGCCTGGACGCGCGCAACCAGCTTATCCCACTTCTTTCCCATGGCCTGTCTCCGGATCGGCCCTCCAGATTTTTTCGAGGAGTGTTCTGAACGATTTGAGCAACGGGTCGCGGTCGGAAGATGGGGATGCCGAGATCGTCGCCTCCAGCGTCTCAACGGCGGTCAGCGACCGGCGGAGATGATCGTGATATCCGGTCCTTTCCAGCAGCAGGATGCAAAGAAAGAAGGGTGCGCCAAGCACTTCCATCAGGCGCGTGAGGCCATTCGGGCCCGATTGCTCTGCATCCTCGGCGGTCAGCGCCTGGACAAGGCGGATACTTGCCGCAGCCAGGCTCCGAGCCGACGCCATCTCTTCTTCGCTTGCGACATTCAGAAGCGAACTGCTCTCGATCGCCGACAAGACAACGTTTAGAGTGTTGAGTAGGCGATAATGTCCCTCGTTGGCGCTCTCGGTCGAATAACCCAGAGCCTCGCTTGCCTCATGCAGCATCCTGTAGAGCTCTTCCGTCTCGGCGCGTTGTCCAGCGGTGAACGAACCGCTCAGGGTCATGACGGTTCGCAAGAGCACTTCCTCGGCGCGGTTTCGAATGGGTGCTTGAGGCCATGTTTCCGAGCCCGTACTTCCATTTGCGGATGGGCCGCGCAGTTGCCAGCTCTTGGGCCTTGTTGACCGCTGTAGCCACGCCCGCCGGACTTTCGGCATTGGGACGGAATACCCAGCTAGCCATAAGACGAGCGCGGCGACAGAATGCCTACCATGACGCGCCACAAGATCATGGACGCATTGAGCTTGGGTGACAATATTCTCTTCGCGCCAGTAGTAGGTTTTGCCCTTCGAAGGACCAAGGCCGCGATTTAGCAGCGGTGGTAGCAAACCCTCCTTCCGCCAATCACTCAGCTGCCTAAGAGAGACGGTTCTACCGCTTTTCTCAAGCGCCAGGATCAACTGGCGCTCAGACGTCGTTGCTTCTGCTCTAAACTTCATTGCTGCGCCAGTTGACGGATGGTGCACAAGGGACAAGACCTGTGGAGGCGAGTGCAGTTTCACCATCTAGTACGTTTGTCCGCTCCAGACGCCAGTCTCCTCCACGGCATTCATAGAAATTTCACGCAGCTGTCATGATGTGTCGTGCGCTACCTGACCTGACGAAGATGAATGAAAACGCGCACAGCGCTGGGCCTACACAAATTTGTCATACGACGTTTGCAGTTCTGTCATGGTACCCCCTTATGAAGCGCAAAGAGCAGGCGGGGCGAGGGCCGGTGGGGTCATATCAATTCTCGCGTGCGCGCAATCATACAGCCACGGTGGGAGTTTTTTTATGATCGGCCTGAAGAACCTAAAAAGCCTGTGCTTTGTCGCTGTCAGTGTGGTGGCGCTGGGCGCATGCTTTCCTGAGAAAGCCCCTGTTTCGCCAGGCGAGACCTCCGCAGAGCCCTATACAGGCACAGGTAGCGCCGCCACGGGGACTGCTACTGGTACTGCCGCTGCAGATTGCCCCGCGGGCTTCACAAACATTGGCATTGTGGCCAGTAACACGCTTCGCGCCTGCCAGCTGCCGGCAAAGATCACTGGTACCCTGGTGGTGCCACGGCGCGCCGGCACCGTTTATGCCATCAGCGGCCGCGTCGATGTCGGTGACGATCTCGGAGGTAACTCCACCACCCCGGTCGCTGGTCGTCTGTCGGGAGTGTTGAGCATCGAGCCCGGCGTCCGCCTGTTCGGCTCGGCTGGCCTGGACTATATCGTGGTAAATCGTGGCTCGCGGATCCTGGCGGATGGCACTGCGACACTCCCCATCATCTTCACCAGCCGTCAGAGCATTGACGGCACCACCGGGATTGATTCCATAGGTCAGTGGGGCGGCCTGGTAATCCTCGGCCGCGCGCCCACCAGCAACTGCAGTGCGCCCGGCGCCACGCCCGGCTCGGCGACCTGCGAAGCCCAGGTCGAAGGCACCAGCGCCTTCTATGGCGGCGACAGCGCCGCGGACAATAGCGGCATCCTGCGCTATGTCCGCGTTATGCATTCGGGCTTCCAGATTCTGCCCAACAACGAGCTGAACGGCATCACCCTGGCCGGTGTCGGCACCGGGACAGTGGTGGACTTTGTCCAGGTCCACAACAGTTCGGATGACGGCATCGAATGGTTCGGCGGCACCGTCAATGCCAAGCATCTGGTCCTTACCGGCATCGATGACGACAACCTGGATACGGATGTCGGCTTCAATGGCACGATGCAGTTTGTGATTGCCATCCAGCGCGCTGGCGGCGGCGACCGCATCGTTGAGGCGTCGAGCGCCGGCACGGCGCCGCGTTCGGCCCCCAAGCTCAGCAATTTCACCTTTATCAGCCGCGCGGTTGCCGGCGCGGGCGATCCGCTCACGTTAAACTCCAGCACCGGGTACAACCTGTCGAACGGCATCGTGGTTGCGGCCGGAACGGCGGTGTCTTGCTTGGATATTGATGCAACATCCACTTCTGCAACCTTCAATTCGGTTCGGCTGGCTTGCGGCACGCCGTTCCGCAACGATACCGATGTGAATGCGGAAGCGGCCGCGGTGTTCTTCAATGCGGGCACCAACAACAGCTCCGCGCATGTCTCGACCCTGACGGGATCCTTCATCAACGGCGCCAACGAAGCGGCGGTCCCGGCATTTGACGCCACCACGGTCAGTGCCGCCTTCACCCGCACGACCTATATCGGCGCGGTGCGGGATAACGCGGACAACTGGTATGCGGGCTGGACCTGCGGCCTGCCCGGCGGAACCAGCTGCTGATTAGTACGGGGCTGGCGTGTGCCAGCCCCGCCATTATTGTCATTCGATAAGGTTTCCGAACCATGAAGAAGTTTCGCAAGGCCCTGCCAGCGCTGCTCCTAGCCAGCACCGGGCTTGTCGCACCCCACCTGGCCCTGGCGCAGGGCACCCCGGCTATGGCTGTCGAAGAGGTCGTTGTCCGCGGTGTCCATATTCCTGATGTCATGCGGGAGACGTCTGAAGTAGCAAATATTCTAACCCGGGTAGACCTGGAACGGGCCGGTGACAGCACTGCGGCCGCCGCGCTGACGCGGCTTTCCGGCGTCAGCCTGATAGGCAGCCGTTTCGTCTATGTCCGTGGCCTGGGCGAGCGCTATTCCTCGGCCCTTCTGAATGGCTCCCCCCTGCCAAGTCCTGAGCCCTTGCAGCGCGTCGTGCCGCTGGACCTGTTTCCTGCCAATATTCTGGCCAATACGGTGGTGCAGAAAACCTTTTCCGCCAGCATGCCGGGAGAGTTTGGCGGTGGCGTTATCAACTTGACCACAGTGGGCGTGCCCGAAGAGGCGTTCCTGACCCTTGGCATGAGCTTGGGCGGCAACACTCGTTCCACCTTACAGAATGGCCTCACCTATTTCGGGTCGGGCACCGACAGGCTTGGTTTCGATGACGGCACCCGAGATGTACCTACGGAATTGCGGGCAGCATGGGATGCGGGCAAGCGGGTGACCGACTCCAATTTCACGCCGACCCAGTTGCAGGCGATAGGCCGCAGCTTCGTGAATGCGCCGCTGAACCTCCTGGAGCGTCAGCAAACATCGCCTGACTTCGGCTTGCAGTTCAGCGGCGGCCGCAGCTTTGATCTGAACGGCGGGGCCAAGCTCGGCGTCGTGCTGGTGGGCAGCTTCGACAGTGACTGGCGCAGTCGCATGGGTATCCAGCAGGAAGGCCTGCTGGTCGCCAACAACCTGAGAGTGAGCACGGACTATAATTTTCAGTCCACCCAGAACGATGTCGTGCTGAACGGGTTGGGTTCCGTTGCGCTGGAGTGGGACGAAAACAAGGTGCAATGGACGAATTTCTTTGTTCGCAGCGTGTCGAAGGAAGCGCGTTCCCGGGTGGGCTATGACGATCTCGCAGGCGCCGATGTTCGCGATGACTATAGCGAATATTTCGAACGCGAATTGCTCAATACCCAGCTCACCGGCTCGCATGTCTGGCAGCAGTTCGACATCGACTGGCGCGCGGCCTATGCCGATACGACGCGTAACGCGCCCTATGAAAAGGGCATTCGTTATCGCCTTGTGAATGGCGCATATCGACACAATGCCTCGCAGGAGCAGAATTATACCCGCTTCAGCCATGTCAGCGACAACATCGCCAGCGCCGGTCTTGACGTCGCTTATACGCTGCCGCTGTCCAGCGCCCGCGAAGCGGTTTTCAGTGCCGGTCTTGCCTATTCCGAGAATAAGCGCGGCGCGGAGTCACGCGAGTTTCGCTTCCTGGCTCTGAACAGCTCACTGCCCCTCGACGTGCAGGCTCAGCGGGTGGACTATCTGCTGTCCGATTTCAACATGGACCCCAGCCGGTTGGTGGTGCGCGAAACCACGGGCGCTGAAGGCGCGGCGGCCTATCGCGGTCGTCTCAAGGTGCAGGGCGGCTATTTCCAGGTCGATGCGGAGATACTGCCCTTTGTCCGCACTGCGGTCGGCGTGCGCGTCGAGACAGCGACCCAGTCGGTCACCACGCTGGACCTGTTTCGCGGCCCGCCGCCCTTGATCCCTGCGCCGTTGCGCAATACCTATGTCCTGCCGACGGGAACGGTGACTTGGAACTTCGCGGATGACTGGCAGTTCCGCGTTGGCGCCTCCCAGACTATCGCCCGTCCGCAGTTCCGTGAACTGGCTCCGCAGCAGTATCTCGATCCTGACAGCGATCGCCTCTTTGTCGGCAATCCTTTTCTGGTGGACAGCAAGCTCTTGAACCTGGACGCCCGCGTCGAGCGTTACCTTCCGGGTGGCGAGTTCTTCACCGCTGGTGTCTTCTACAAGGATATCGACAAGCCGGTGGAGTCAGTCGTGAACGAGGCTGGCGCCACGATCCAGCAGACCTACATCAATGCACCCAAGGCCAATATTATGGGTGCCGAGTTTGAAGCCAAAAAATACTTCGATTTCGGCTGGACGCACGAGCACCTGGTCAACAAGAATTGGCTGGTGCAGGCGAACTATACCTACTCGAAATCGGAAGTTCAGGTTGGGGCCGGGGATGTGGTTTTTCCGCTAAGCGCCTCCGGGACGTCCCGTCCTGCCCTCGAGTATGTCAAGAACGGCAGCAAGCTGCAGGGGCAGTCCGAGCATCTGGTCAACATCCAGTTTGGGTTCGAGGATGATGTTGCAAACTCCCAGGCGACCTTCCTTCTGACCTGGGTCAGCGATCGCATTACCGCAAGAGGCAGGCCTGGCCAGCCGGACCTGGTTCAGAGCCCCGGCATCACGCTGGACTTTAACTACCGCAAGGGCTTCCGGGTCTGGGATGAGGAGTTCAACCTCGGCTTTGGTGCGCGCAATCTGCTGGACGAGGATTTCAAGGAGTTCCAGCAGCAGGGTTCGAACATCG
Organism: uncultured Alphaproteobacteria bacterium; assembly: GCA_903837555.1. Taxonomy (GTDB): domain Bacteria; phylum Pseudomonadota; class Alphaproteobacteria; order Micropepsales; family Micropepsaceae; genus Rhizomicrobium. The sequence continues at coordinate 25,992 of CAILUV010000043.1, read as the reverse complement.
TCTTTAACAACCGGTACACGACCGGGACCACTTTCTCCCTCTCCTTGTCCAAGACTCTCTAAGCGTTCGTTCGGAACTTCAGCAAAGGGCGGCGATCCGGCATCGCCGCCCTTTTGCGTTCGTCTGTCACACAACTGTAACGATATCGTCACAAAATGTTGCCGAGGTCAGGGGAAAGTGTCTTCGCATTATACCCGTAAGGACGAAGCGTTGGCTTTCCGTTTGGACATATTTCGCTGGCCGCTGCCTTGGGCGACAATGGCTGAATTCGCCTTGATCGGGGCGCTTGCCATACAAGGCGTCCGCCTGATTTGGGCGCTAATCACGCCGGCGGGCGCGATGGGCATGCCGCCACCTTCCCAGCCGCAGGCCAAGGCGGACTTTGCGGTGCTTTCCCGGGTTGATCCCTTTTTTCGCGGCCTAAACAGCACTGGAGATGCGAGCGCATTCGCTGCGACCGGTATTTATACACTGTTTGGCATACGCACGGGCCCCGCTGGGCGTGGCTCGGCGATACTGGCTGGGCCCGACGGCCGGCAAGAGGCGTATACGGTTGGACAGGTGATCGCGCCCGGCACGGTGCTGACCGCCGTGGGCGCTGATCATGCCATTGTGTCGCGTGCCGGCGTGCACATTCGCATCGCGTTTCAGCCCCCGTCCTCCTCCGGTGCGCCCAGTGCACCAATCGCGCCCGCAGCCCCCACCACGGCTGTTGGCGGCGGCACGATAACCCCCAAGGCATTTCTGTCACAAACGGCCTTCCAGCCGCGCCTGCAAGACGGACAAGTGCTTGGCTACACCGTGACGCCGCGAGATTCCGGTCTGGCTCTGCAGCAAGCCGGACTGCAGGCGGGAGATGTGATCCGCACCATCAATGGATCCGCCCTGAGCCGTAACCGCTTCGAGGAAATCGAGTCCGAGTTCAGCGGTTCGGATCAGGTCGAACTTACCGTCGAACGTGGCGGACAGATCATAACCAAGAATCTCCGGGTAGCACAGTGAAGCGTGTAATTGCTTTCGTTCTGGTCCTGTTTCAGGCGATGCCCGTGATGGCGCAGAATGCGCCGGCGCAGCAGGGGCAAGTACTGAATCTTCAGGACGCCGATATCCGCGTCTTCATTCAGGATGTGGCGCGTGCCACCGGTACGACCTTCATCATCGATCCCAAGGTACAGGGGAAAGTAACCGTCACAAGCCAGCAGCCCTTGCAGCGGACAGAATTGCTGGATGTCCTGCTGTCAGCTTTGCGCGCCAATGGGCTGGTGGCCATACCCACTGCCTCCGGGGCTTACCGGGTTGCACCGGAGGAGGGCGCCGCCCAGTCCGCCGGCAGCCTAGGGGGAAATGTCGGCGACGGATTCTCCACGCAGGTTTTCCGGCTTCATACCCTGGATGCCCGGTCGGCGGCAGAGGCGCTCAAACCCCTGATCGGCCGGCAAGGTGTCGTGCTTCCCAGCAGCCGGGGCAATCTTCTTGTCATTGCCGATTACAGCGACAATCTGCGTAGAATTCGCAATCTTTTGACGGAGATCGATCGGGCTGGCGGGGTTACGGAGACAGTGACCTTGCGGGCCAGTTCCGCGCGCGAGATCGCCGAGGTCCTCAACTCTCTTCTGAAAGGTCCCGGCGCCGATATTCAGGCGCGCAATGGACTTGTCTCCATCATCGTGGTGGAAAGCAGCAACAGCATTATCCTGCGTGGAGAAGCCGAAGCGGTGCGTCCGCTGCTGCCGATCATCGCAGACCTCGACCGCCGGGCCGAAGGCGCGGGCGATGTCAGGGTGGTTCAGCTTCAGCACGCAGACGCAGCGCAACTGGTGCCTGTGCTGCGGCAGCTGGTGGGTCAAAGTGCCCCGTCCACGCCTGCACCTGTCACGACAAGAGTTTCTTCCACAAAGGTTGGGATCAGCCCGGGCAGTGAGCCGGCTCCGGCGGAGCCCGCGCCCGCTCCTGTCTCCAGTGGTGAACAGCGGGCTAGCATCACGCGCTACCCCGGCGCCAATGCCATAGTGATCGCGGCATCGCCAGACACGCAGCACATGCTGGCGGAGGTCATCCGCAAGCTGGATGTGCGGCGCGAGCAGGTTCTTGTTGAAGCCATTGTCGTGGAAGTCTCAGACACGACAGCCAAGCGGCTGGGTGTGCAGTTCGCCCTGTCGGGCCGAAACGCGTCTGGCGCCCCCTTCACCGCTACGAACTATTCCAATGCGCGGCCCAATCTGCCAGCCATTCTGGGTGCGGGGGTTGGACCGGACTATCTTCCGGAAGGATCAACGCTCCAGGGTCTGCGGGACGCCGCCGCCGCCTCACTTCTCGGCGCTAACGGCCTCATCACCGGGGGTATTGGCCAGATCAATGGCGATACGCTCTTCACCTTCGTCATCAATGCCGTCAAAAGCGATACGAATTCAAACCTGCTGTCGACGCCGTCGATCATGACGCTCGACAATCAGGAAGCGACCATCTTGGTGGGCCAGAATGTCCCGATAACCACCGGCGAAGTGCTCGGCACGGCAAACGTCAATCCCTTCCGCACCATCCAGCGGCAGGACGTGGGCATACAACTCGACGTGAAGCCGCAGATCAATGCCGGAGGCACGGTCACATTGTTCCTGCGCCAGGAAGTGTCCAGTGTGGCGGGGCCGGTCAGCGCGGCTTCGGCGGAGCTGGTGCTCAATCGTCGGCAGGTCGAGACCACCGTGAATGTCGATGACGGCGAGATCATCGTTTTGGGCGGGCTGCTGGATCAGAATGAACGCCTTTCCGTCGAGAAAACACCGCTTCTGGGCGAGGTTCCGGTGCTTGGCGCGCTTTTCCGCAGTACCAGCCGGCAACGCGATCGCACCAACCTGATGATCTTTATCCGGCCCACCATCGTCAGAAGTGCAGCCGATGCCCGCCGCGCCACGGCGCCAAAGTACGAGTACATCGTCGGTCAGCAGACCGTTGGAACTCCGGACCGGCAGAGTCAGCTCGAGGAGATGGTCCGCAAGTATCTGCGGGCGGAGCCACCGCGTGTTCCTGCGGTGCCGCCGCTGCCTGCTCCGGCAACGGCCGCACCGGCTTCCGCTCCGGCGAAGCTGCAATGAGTGCGCCGGCGCCACTCGCCTACGCCTTCGCCAAGAAGCATGGTGTCATATTGCTGGAACTGAGTGATGTGGCGCAGGTCGGTCTTCGCGATGGCGCGGATCCGTTGGCGCTGATTGAGACGCGTCGCGCCCTGCGTCGCCCCTTGCAGGTCTTGCCTCTGAGCCGGCCGGAATTTGAACAGCGGCTTTCGCAAACCTATGGCAGTGCCGGTCTGTCCGCTGCGGATGACAGCCTGGACGAAAGCGTCGGACTGGACAGTCTGGCGGAGAATCTTCCCGCGACGGCGGACCTTCTTGATGTCGTGGACGACGCGCCTGTCATCCGCCTGATCAACGGAATTATCGCCGAAGCGGTGCGCCAGGGCGCATCCGATATTCATGTCGAGCCCTTCGAGACGGCCCTGGTGGTTCGCTTGCGGGTCGATGGCGTTCTCAAGGAAGTCTTGTCGCTCTCCCACCGTTTGGCGCCGCTCCTCGTTTCGCGCGTCAAGGTGATGGCGCGTCTGGATATCGCGGAGAAGCGAATTCCGCAGGACGGGCGGATTTCCCTGACGCTGGGCGGACGCTCTTTGGACGTGCGCGTTTCGACCCTGCCGGCGCGTGCCGGTGAACGTCTTGTTATGCGCATTCTGCATCAGGATCAGGCGGCGCTGGGGCTGGAAGAGCTTGGCTTTTCAACCCACGCCCTGGAAACCTTTCGCGGCGCCTTGCGTGAGCCCAACGGAATCGTTCTGGTGACGGGGCCCACCGGCTCCGGTAAGACCACGAGTCTGTATTCCGGCCTCGCCATGCTCAACGATGCGACGCGCAATATCCTCACCATCGAGGACCCGGTCGAATATGCCATCAAGGGGTTGGGCCAGACCCAGGTCAACACCAAGGTCGGGATGACCTTCGCCGCGGGCTTGCGGGCCATACTGCGGCAGGATCCCGATATTGTGATGGTGGGTGAAATCCGCGACGGGGAAACGGCCCAGATTGCCGTGCAGGCAAGCCTCACCGGTCACCTGGTTCTTTCCACCGTGCATACCAACAATGCGGCCGGCGCCATCACGCGCCTGCGAGACATGGGGGTCGAGCCGTTCCTGCTGGCGGCGACCATACGTGTGGTCATCGCGCAGCGTCTGGTGCGCCGGCTATGCCCCGCCTGTCGCCACCCCACCCCTGCGGACCTGGCCACCGCGAGGCTGATCAATGTTCCGCCCGGACACACGCTCTATCGCAACGCAGGGTGTGCGGAATGCGGCAATACCGGCTTTGCCGGGCGGATCGGTGTCTATGAGGCAATCCGTATCGATGATCGCATCCGTCGCCTGATTAGTGACATGGCAGACGAGGACGCGATTTCGGCCGTTGCCTTTGAAAAGGGCGGGACCTTGGCCGATGAGGTGCGCCGGTACGTTGCTGAAGGCCTGACGACGGTAGAGGAATCTATCCGGGTGACCCGTCAGGAAATGGCGCATGTCGACCTTTGAGTATACCGCGCTCGATAGCGGGGGCAGGACTTGCCAGGGCGTAATATCGGCTGCGACCGAGCGCCTGGTGCGCGAAGAGCTGCAGGGTCGGCGGCTGGTTCCTGTTAGCATCGTTCCTGCTGTCGAAGGCATGAGCGGTCGCATCAGGAACCGCTTGAAGCCCCGCAAGCTCAGTGTCCGACATCTGTCTTTGATAACGCGCCAGCTTGCGACCCTGGTTGCCACCGCGCCCCTGGAAGAGGCGCTGCGAACCATCGCCTTGCAGACCGACAATCCGCATCTGCGAAGGGTCCTGACCGCGACTCATGAAAGTGTGCTGGAAGGCTTCCGCCTGTCCGGCGCCATGGCGCGGCAGGACGCCGCGTTTCCCCCGCTTTATCGTGCCATGGTCGCGGCGGGAGAGAGTTCTGGCGCATTGCCCACCATCCTGGAAAGGCTGGCGGACCTGCTGGAACGCGACGAGCAGGCGCGCAGCCGCCTCAAGATCGCCCTGGTCTATCCCGCAGCCCTCACGCTCACGGCTTTGACGGTTATCGCCGCGCTGGTGGTCTTCGTGGTCCCGAAAGTGGTGGACCAGTTCGACAGTATGGGGCAGCGGCTTCCGCTCCTGACACGCGTGATAATCTTTGTCTCGGATGTGGCGCGCGACTGGGGATGGCTTTTCCTGCTGCTTTTCGCCGCCGGCATCATCGGACTGGCGCAGGCGCTGCGCCGGCCGGACATGCGACTGCGCTTCGATGCGGCGCTTCTGCGCCTGCCGGTCGCCGGCAAGCTGATCCGCAACGTCAACGCTGCCCGTCTGGCACGCACGCTGTCGACCATGATTGCCAGCGGCGTCCCCGTGCTGGAAGGTCTGCTGCTCACGGTACCGACGGTGTCCAATCGTGCCTTGCGCCAGGCAACGCTCGTGATGGCGACGACCATCCGCGAGGGTGGCAGCCTGTCCGGCGCCATGCGCCGAGCGGATATCTTTCCGCCCATCCTTATCTACATGACCGCCAGCGGCGAGAGCAGCGGACGCATGGACGATATGCTGGGCCGTGCCGCCGAATATCTGGAGCGGGAGTTTCAGACCTTTGTCGCGCTGGCGCTTAGCCTGCTTGAGCCGATCATCATCGTGGTGATGGGCGCTGTCGTCACGCTGATCGTATTGGCGATCCTGCTTCCGATCCTGCAAATCAACACACTGGCCTACAGCTGAAGAGAGATACCCATGCCCGTTCCTGACCGTTTTCGCCGCGACGCCGGCTTTACCCTGGTAGAAGTCATGGTGGTGATCGTCATCATCGGCCTCTTGGCGACGGTCGTAATGATCAATGTTCTTCCCAGCCAGGACCGCGCCATGCGCGAAAAAGCGCGTGCGGACATTGCCGTGCTGGAACAGGCCGTGGAGACGTTTCGCCTGGAAACGCTGCGCTTTCCGACGACCGAGGAAGGATTGACGGCGCTGGTGCAGGCGCCTGCCGGCATGGCGCGCGCGGATCGCTATCGCGATGGTGGCTATGTGCGCCGTCTGCCCCAGGATCCGTGGGGCAATCCCTATCAATATGCCTTTCCCGGTCAGCATAGCCGGTTCGATGTATATTCGTTCGGCGCGGATGGGGTGAAGGGCGGGGAGGGCGACAATGCCGATATCGGCAACTGGAGCTAGGGAGCAGGGTTTCACGCTCATCGAGATGATGGTGGTCTTGCTGTTGGTGGGCCTCGCCAGCAGCATGGTGCTGCTCAACCTGCCATCGGGCGGCGCAAGACTTGCGGATGAAGCCGAGCATCTGGCCGCGCGGATTCAGCACGCGCAGCAGGAAGCGGTGCTGACCAATCGCCCTGTCGAGATCATCCTGGCGGCAAATGACAGCAGTTTTCGGGTTCAGCACCGTGGCCGTTGGGTTCCGCTGGTCGCCGGGCCGTTCAAGCCTCGGCCCTGGGGGGAAGGGCTTTCCGTCGCGCTAACCGGTGGTGCCGGGCGCAGGGCCGTCCGTTTCGATTCCAGCGGCAGCACCGATCCCGCCACCATTCGCATGACCGCCAGCGGACGTTCGATAGACCTTATCATCAACCGCCAGGGCCGGGTGCAGATGCATGACCTTGTCTGAACGTGGGTTCACCGTTCTGGAAATGCTCGTGGCCATGGCTATTCTCAGCCTGGGCGCCGTGGCGTTGCTCAATCTGGCCGGCGAGAACACACGCACGGCTGCAGCGTTGCGCACGCGGCTGTTCGCCAGCATCGTGGCTGACAATCGCGCCATCGAAGCCATAGCCAGCGCCATGCCACCTTCCGTTGGCGCAGAAAGCGGCGTTGAAATGGCCGGCGGCGAGGCGTGGCGCTGGACACGGCGAGTCACGCGGGCTGCCGACAGCGATATCCTGCGCGTCACGGTTACGGTCTCGCCGCCACAGAGCAACAGGACCGCCAGTGAAGTCGTGGTCTTCCGGGTGATGCGATGAAGGGATTTACCCTCGTTGAAATGATGCTGGCACTGTTCATCTTCGGCCTGGTTTCCGCCGCCGGCGTCGCCGTGATGCGCTTCAGCATGGACAATCAGGAAAGGGTCCGGGCCCATACCAGCCGCCTGGCGGAATTTCAGGGCGCACGGGCGCTGCTGAAGGCGGACCTGGCCCAGGCCAGCACACGCCGGACCCGCGGCCTCGACGGGCGGCCCGATAATCGCGCTTTTTTCGGCAACGAACAGGCGAATGGCGGTCCATTGTTGGCATTGGTTCGCCGTGGCGTGGACAATCCCGACAATCAACCGCGCAGCTCATTGCAGTATGTCGAATATCGTCTGGCAAAGAATACGCTGGAGCGCCGCACCCGCGTCGGATTGGATAGCGGCTCATTCTATCCCTCCCAGCCGTTGCTCACGGGCATCCGCAGCGCCTCGCTGAAATTTCTGTGGCATGGGCAATGGATCGATACGCTCCCGCTGGGCGCGCATGTAGACCTTCCCCAGGCGGTGCGGCTGGACTTGAACCTGACCGACTACGGAACTGTAACGCAGCTGCTTCTCGTGACGGGGTCTGCTTCGTGAGGCGCTGGGACGAAAAAGGTGCGGCCTTGATCACGGTGCTGCTTCTGGTGGCGGTAATGTCGGTGCTGGCGGTGGCGCTGCTTGACGACATCCGTTTTGGAATTCGCCGCAGTATGAATGCGGCCGAGAATGGTCAGGCGCAATGGTATGCGCTTGGCGCGGAAGCGCTGGCGCGAAGCCGGATCGCCCGTCTTTCCAATGGGGGCGGCCACACCAGCCTTGCGGGAAACTGGCCAGGGCGCTTTGTCCAGTTCCCGGTCGAGGACGGACAGGTCGGCATGCGCCTGGCCGATGGCGGCGCCTGCTTCAATCTCAACAGCGTGGTGGAAGGGGCCGGCGAGATGCTGCGCCGCCGGGATCGGGGCGCGGCGCAGTTCATGGCGTTGCTCATGGCCCTGGAGTTTGCCTCCCAGGACGCCGCCACGCTCACGGCCGCGCTGGTGGACTGGGCCGACAGTGATTCCTTGCGTGAGGCGGGCGGGGCGGAAGATGAAGCATATAGAGAGTCCCCCGTCGGCTATCTCACCGGGGCCACGCTACTTGCCGAGGCCAGCGAGCTTCGCGCTATCCACGGGTTCACCGACAGCGTCTATCGCCGCCTGCGTCCCCATGTTTGCGCGCTGCCCAACACGGACATGACGATGATCAACGTCAACACCTTGCCGGTGACAAGTGCCGTTCTTCTGACAGCCCTTACGGATGGCCGGCTGTCCCCAGCTGATGCCGCCCGCTTGATCGCACAGCGTCCCGCCGGAGGCTGGCCAAGCGAAACGGCGTTCCGGGCAGAGCCCATTCTGGCTCCGCTTAGCGAAAGTGGCGGTCCCGGCGAACAGGTTTCCTTGCGTACCCGCTTTTTCCGGCTCGAGACGGACGTACGCCATGGCGATGCCGAAGCGCTTTCCAGCACCCTGTTTGAAAGCGCCGGTCAGGGAGACGTAAGGCTCGTGTCCAGGCGTTGGGGGGCCGAAGAATGAAAACTGCGCGCATTGTGATCTATCCATCGGACCCCCAAAAGGCGCTGGTTTGCACGACCATCGGGGAGCCAGGAACGATGCCCGGTTGGCGCAAGCTGCATCCGGGCGATGCCGAGAGTTCGGACCTGTGGACGGTGATGGTTGTGCCGGGCATTGAGGTGACAGCCCGCTGGTTGCATCTGCCGACGCGCAGCGAAAAGCAGGCGCTTGCCGCGGCGCGCATGCAGATGGAAGACGAGCTGGCTCTGGGGACGCAAGCGCTTCATCTGGCCTTGGGGCCTTTGGAGCAAGACGGGTTCCGGCTTGTCGTTTCTGTTTCGCGAGAACAGATGCAAGCCTGGCTCGATGGCGCGCGGCAGCATGGCCTGGAGCCCGACCTCCTCATTCCCGATCATCTAACCCTGCCAGAACCCGCCGATGCACAAACCTTGGCGGCACAGATGCCAGATGGGGTTGCGATTGTACGCGGTCCGCGCCTGGCATTCTGTTGTGACAGCGACCTCCTGCCCATGCTTCTGAAGGACGTCACGGCAACGTCAACCAGTCAGCCCGCCCTCGAGCGCATGATAACGCAAGGGGCTCTTGCCCCCCCTGTCAACTTGCTGCAGGGGGAATTCGGCGTGCGCCGACGCGGGGGATTCTTGACCGGCAATCGGGTGCGCCTGGCTGTAATGGCCGGATTGCTATTGATAAGCCCGGTCTTGATACAAATCGGTCAGGCGGTCCACCTCCATATATCCGCGCAGCGGTTGAAGGCGGAAAGCGCGGTCGCGGCGGCCTCCGTGCTGCCGGCCGGCGCGGCTGTTCAGAACCCGGTGCAGGCATTGCAGGACCGGTTTCGGCAACTGGACCTGACGTCCGGTGGTCCGGCAGGCCGGATCGCACTGTTATTTTCAACGCTGGAGGCAGCAGGCGGCATTCAACTCGAGAGTTTGACGGTGATGTCCGATGGTATGTTGCAAGTCTCGCTCCGCCACCCTGTGGCGGAGGATATCGACAAGCTCGGTGTCGCGCTGGCCGGAAATGGCATCGAAATGCGCAAAGTGTCCTCGCGAGAGGATTCCGGAGTAATGGTCAGCGACGTAAGGCTGGGAGGCAGGCCGTGATCAACTGGTGGAACAGCCTGTCGCAGCGCGAGCGCATCATGGTGGGGCTGGGCGCAGTCCTGATCGTGGCCGCCATTTGCTGGTACGGGGTTTGGCGACCGGCTGTGTATCTCCATCGGGTGTCGGCATACCGGCATGCAATAGCTTTAAAAGAGAAGCAGACGGTTCTGTCGCTGGTGGCGCAGATACGCACATTGGGACCGGCGCGCAAGGTTGAAGCCGCCAAGAAGCCCTTGGCGGAGATTGTGCGCGATAGCTTGGGCGCCGCCGGTATCACGCCGGGACGCATCGAACCCGATCCGCAAGGCGGGGTTCGTGTTGCCGCCAACGCGGTCCCATCGACGCTGCTATTTCCCTGGATTGCCCAACTGCAAACCGAGTATGGCATTTCGCTCCGCCACCTGATTGTGGTGAAACAGGGTGAGGGCACGCTCAACCTTGACGCGACCTTTAGCGATGGGCGCTGATATGCAGTGGAAATGGCCCGTATTGGCAATGTTCCTGGTTGCGGTTCTGGCGGCGACCGCGCCCTTGCGGCTGGCGCTATCCTGGACGCAGGCGGACCGCTGGCTTTCCGCCGCAGATGTTGAGGGGACGATCTGGGGCGGCGTCTTGCAGGCTGGTTATCTCGGCCACCTTTCGCTGGGCGATGCAAAAGTGGCGCTGGATATTCCCGCCCTTCTGTCAGGTCAAATGCGCTTTCGCTTCTCTGCGGCGGGCAAACTGCAAGGTGCCGGCACAGCCCTGCTGGGCCGAGACAGACGAGAGATCCGCGCCGATAGCTTGCGGGTTCCCGTCCAGGCGCTTTCCCCCTCGCTGCCGTTGGAAGGTGAAATGCTGCTATCCGACATCGACGTTGCATTCCGTGACGGTACCTGCCGCGCAGCGCAGGGATCGGTTGTGGTCAAGCATGTGCGGCTGGCGCGGGGCAGTATCCCGCTTTCGTCCGACCTGGAATTGCGCGGAGCGCTCGGCTGTGCCGGTAACGACGTGATTGCCAGATTGGTGGGCCGGTCCGGCAGCATCGCGATCCGCAGCACCATCCGCATTGGCGCTGACGGCGCCTATCGAATGGAAAATCGCATCCTGGGTTTGGGAGAAGCTGGCGATGCCATGGCCGCCGCGGCCGGCTTTGCGCCGGAGGCAGATGGCTATGCGCGTTTCGATCGGGGAAATCTCGCCCTTTAACCCGTCGCTTGGCGCAAAATCTGCGTGCCATCGAGTGGCCCGTAGAGCCAGGTGAGCCAAATTCCGATCGCCAAACCCACCCCAAAGGGGATGGGTTGCGCGCGTCCGACCGGCTTGCCACGCACCGACATCAGGGCGACGAAGACGAGCCCGGCGCCCGCACCAAGCACAAGAATGGTTGGGAGGCCCTGCCAGCCGGTCCATGCGCCCCCCCCCGCCAGAAGCCATGCATCTCCCCCGCCAAGACCGTCTTGTCCGCGCAATTTGCGATACGCAAACGCAAGCGCCGCCAGCAGAGCGAAGCCTATCGCAGCGCCCAGCGCATGCTCGTAAAAGCTCTGCATGGATTGGGCGGCTATCGCTATCAGACCGCTTACAAGCAAGGTGATGGTCAAAGTTCGCGGCAGCCAGAAATGCTCGAAATCCAGCAAGGCCAGAATCAGCAGCTGCCATCCCAGCAGGCTGCCCAGGAAGGCGTTTGGACCAGGCCATGCCGATCCTGCCCATAGCGCCAAAGCCATACAGGCCACAACCAAAACCAGCTTTCGCCGCGAGCTCTCGGGCCGAACAATGTCCGGCTTCGGCATTTTCAGTGATGCGCTGGATATGATCATCCCCACGGGAATGCTTATCAGTACGGATAGCACTATGAAAATCACGTCGGGCATGGTTCAGCCAACGATCCGTCCAGCGGGTATACCTGTGATCCGACCGACCGGAGTGCAACTATTTTCACAAGGCGGGGTATGAGATCCGGATTCTGTTAATTGCGGAGTCACTGTGCAAAACTTGTTGGAGGCCCACCACGACAGACCAATAGAAAACCCCTTTTAATATAGTGGGTTAGTAGTAGTCACACCACTGTCATATATAGTTCACAAAGCTGGCGCGTTCCTCTGCCATGCCGCCGCTAGTCATATATACGCTATGGGAAGATGAAAAACATGAAGATGTATAGCCGCGCTGCAATTGGAATGATTGCCGGTATCGCGTTGATCGCGAACTCGGCGGCGGCAGCCAACCTCACCGGTGCTGGCTCGACCTTTGTGTTTCCGCTCATTTCTAAGTGGGCGGGTGCGTACAAAGACGCTACTGGCAATCAAATCAATTATCAGTCGATTGGCTCTGGCGGCGGCATTGCTCAGATAAAAGCGAAGACAGTTACTTTCGGCGCCACCGACAAACCGTTGACAACCAAAGAGCTAAATGCGGCAGGTTTGACCCAATTCCCGATTGTCATTGGCTCCATCGTGCCCGTGATCAATGTCCCGGGCATCCAGCCGGGCCAGATGGTGCTGGACGGAACGACGCTGGCAAACATCTTCATGGGCAAGATTGCCCGCTGGAACGATCCTGCTCTTAAAAAGCTTAACCCCACTCTGTCGTTACCCGACCGTGCCATAACAGTGGTGCATCGCTCGGACGGCTCGGGAACGACTTTCAATTTCGCCACCTACCTGAGTCTTGTTAGCCCACAATGGAAAACGGACATGGGCGCGGATACTGCGATTGAGTGGCCCGCCGGCGTTGGCGCCAAGGGAAATGAAGGCGTAGCGGGAAATGTGTCGCAATTCGTTGGATCAATCGGCTACGTGGAGTACGCGTTCGCGAAGCAGAATCGTCTTAGCCATGTGAAGTTGATCAATAGGGCTGGCCGGCCCGTCGAGCCTACAATTCAATCTATGCGCTCTGCGTCCGCGAATGCGGATTGGGCCAACGCAGCGAAGAACGATTTCCATATCCTCTTCTTGAATCAGCCGGGCGCCGAGTCATGGCCTATCACTGCTACGGTCTTCGTCTTGGTCTATAAAAATCCCCCAGACAAGAAAGCGACAGCTGAGGCGCTCAAGTTCTTTAAATGGGGCATGGAAAAGGGGGGCCAGCTCGCGATTGGCCTGGATTATGTCCCTATGCCTGAGAACGCCGTTGCAGCAGTCGAAGCGGGTTGGAAAAATATTCAGGGCTCGGGGATGTAACTTATCAGGGTTCGGAAACGCTGGAAGGCTTTATGATCGATCGGCCGTTTAGTCCAAAAGCGGTTTTTTTTGATAACCATTACAATGGCCGTGATCGCTTGGGGCTATTATGCGGCTACACACAACAACCCCGCTAATACTAGGAGTCCGGTCTGGCTTGTCTCTCCTGAATGATTGAAGGCTGTAAGGTCCCAGTTGCAGTAGATCCGCGAAAACCTGCTTCGTTTTCAGTCAAGGAGTAGGGATGGAACAACTCAATTCCGCTGCGCGCTTATCTCGGGGCCGCCAGTTTTAAGGCACGATGATTGACGATGGTCACCTAGCCTCGATCCGTCCCGTGATGTGGACGGCCGTCGATCCATCGTCAGCCCTCCGGCTCCTAGACCATCGCTTACGTAGTGTCGCTCATATTGGATACGCCCACAGGATTTTGGCAACGAGTCTGAACCAATCTTTGTTGACGAAGAAATCCTTTGTACGGTTGCTGCGCGGAGGGTGCGCATGTGCGTAGATTTCTGGCATCGAGGTTTTTATTGCGTTGCCTGCGGTAAGGCGGTTCTGTCATTCAGCTATGCTTGCGAGAGCGTGCCAGCTGCATATCGCGTCAGTTGCCCTTCTTGCTCACACACAGCCATATACCAGAAAACAGATATTCGACGGATTGATGGGAGTAAGCCCGTATTAAACAAGCTCGGACTGCTTATAGTATTGCTTGGAATGAGCGGGGTATTATTTGTGGTGTATAGTTTCGTGCGCTGAATGGTAGCCCACGATCATGCTTCGTGTCCCTGTTCGCGCTCGTCGGAGCAGTCGGTCGTTGCTCATCCTCTAGGAAGGGAGCGGGACGGCTTTCAGCTGAATCGAAATTACAACCATGTGATGATGGTACGTACGGACTGGTACTTGCGATTGTCCGCTATTGGCGCGAAGCGGAAATTGGCAGCTCAGGGGTTTGATGCGCCTGACCCCGCGGTAGTCCCCCGTGTGTCACGTGATGCCCACTAGCTTGGGCGGCACCGCCTTGCTGCCCAGGACCGGGCCGGTCTAGGGTGGGATATGGCTTTCACTATCCAGTACCTATCGAACGACCGAGAGGTCGACGAAACCCCGTGGCTCAACGACATACCGCCCACGCGTGATTTTGCTTTGCAAGGCATTCGGCGTCGCAAGGCCGACACAGCGATCATTCGGGATGAACTCGGCAAGCATCTCGCCCTCATTACCGAGAAGGCGCTAGTGACTTAATGACGGCGCTGATGCGGGCTGACTTGATGTCGCACTTGCATACCGAACCCCGCCATCTCCCGTCAGTTTAGCGCCCTGGGATCGGCGCGGCCAGATTCGAGATCCTTAACAGTTATGGGAGTCTTGTAACCCAGTGTCACCTCGCCGGATTCTACCCAGGCGTCGGCGACTAAGTCGCGCAACTGGCTGGCGGCTTCTGCGATACGTGCCGCGGTGAAGGCAATGGACGCAGGCGTCGCCCTGTCAAACGCGCCATCCTTGTCCAGCTGATAGGTGGGTTCCAACTCAGCCCAGCTCGCGGTGAGATAATCCTGCACGCGTCGCTGGACGGTGCAGTTGCAGGCGCGGTAAGGGCGAAGCCGCGCCGCCACGTCCGGCTCGCTAATGTGAGTGTCCACGAAATCGGTTTCGAACTTCGCGTGCAGCCCCTTGGCAGTGATGTAGCGGCGCGGGTTCGGCCCTTCGCCCCAGCCGTCATAATGGATGCTGGTGTGGAGCGGCTGACTGGCATCGCCGACGAAATGCGCCCACCAGCCCAGGTCGCGCAGGGTGAGCATTTCGCGTAAAGCGCGTTCGCGGGTGAAACGCTCGCGCTCCGCCCGCGTCATGGAGAATTTGGTGGCGTGCTTTTGCGCCGCGATTGTCATGCGCAGAATGGCGAAATCCTTCACCAGCTGCTGCCAGCCGCCCATCAGATTGTAGGGCAGGTATCCGGCGGCATACTGGTTGGAGCCAACGGTGCGCAGGGCGGTGTCATAGTCACGCCGCGACGCGGGCAAGGCGGGAAGCGCCGGTCCCCCCATGATCTTTCCCTGATCGTCCAGGTCCACAAAGTGCCCGGGATCCAGGTCCCAGTCATGCGGTTGACCGGCGCCGCGCGAAATGTCCGGTTCGCCCGCCAGCTGGCCGATCTGAAACTGCGCCTGCGGCGTTTTCAGGAATGCCGGAATCGAAGCGGGGAAATTCCGGGCCGCTAGTTCACCAATGATGCGGTGGCCCTTGCCGCCCCAGGCCTGCGCCGTGCCATGCGATGACGTCAGCATCAGCAGAACAACCAGAAGCCTGCGCATGCGATTCCCCGATGAAAAAGGGGCCGGCCTTTCGGCCAGCCCCCGGCGGTTTAACACGGCTACAGTTCGGTGCGCAGGGTGAACTGGAAGGTCTGCGGTGCGCCGACTGTGACACTGGGATAGCTGCCACAGGCGCTGGACGTGGGCAGGCTGGGATTGAAGCAGGGCCGTGAAGAGATCGAGCCGAAATAGCGTTCGCGGAACAGATTGAAGCCGTTCAGCTTGACGTAGGAGCCTGCCCAACCCAACCCCGCCAGGTCGTAGCCGATATCGGCATCGGCGAGGAAATATTTGGGCACCTTGAGGTCGTTGGCGTCGGTGGCATAGCGGCTGGATACGAACTTGCCGCCAAAGCCGAAGGTGAAACCCTCCCAGTCATATTCATAGCGCTGCGAGAAGGTCCAGGCCGGCGTTTCGGCCACCCGTTTGCCCGCCAGATTGACTGGCGCGCCGCCGGCTCCGACCCGGATTATGGCCTGCGGTCCGGCGCTGACGCGGGTGTGGATATAGGAGAGGGAGCTATAGATGCTCAGATTCTCCATCGGCGAGACATTGGCTTCGACATCCACGCCGTTGACATTCACCGAGCCGATGTTGCGGTCGATGCTGATGCCCTGGTCTTGGTCGAAGCTGGTGACGATGCGGTTCTTGAACTGGTTGTTGTAGGCCGAGATCGAGAAGGTGAAATCGTCGGAATTGTAGCGATAGCCGATACTGTAATTTGTCGAGGTTTCCGGCTTGACGGTGGAGAAGCTGGTATAGACGCAGCCCGGCGCATTGGGGGTGGAAACACCGGCGGTGACACACAAGCCGTTATTGCCGCCATTGTAGAGATTGTCGGTGCGCGGCGCGGCCAGGCCGGCGGCGACGGCCGTATAGACTTGATGCTCCGGCCCCCAGGGCGACAGCGAGATGCCGACATTGGGCAGCACGCGGCTGAAATGGACTGTCTTCTGCGCCGTCGGCACGTAGAGGTTCGTGGCGCTGCCGGGTAGAGTGACGGTGCCATTTGCCGCCAACGCCGAGGTCGGCGCGGCGGTGGTGCAGGTCGGAAAACCCACGCCGGAGGTGCCGGTTACCTGCAGGTAGCAGAGCTGGTTGAGGTCGCGCTGCATGAAGGGCATGCGCACGCCGGCACTGACATGGGCGATGTCTTCAAAGAAGCTGCCCTCATAGGCGAAGGCCATCTGGTGCAGGATGGCGCGGCTGCGGCGGTCGCGGCCTCGCACCGGGGTCCCGTCGGCCGATCGCACCCGGTTCGCCGGGTCGCGGTAGCCGCCAAAGGGATCGAAGGGAAAGCCGTTGGCATCCAGGAAGCCGAACTGGGCGGTCTGGCGGTGCAAGCCGAAGTCGCCGGTATAGGCCAGCTGCAGGGTATGGTTCGCATCCACCTGCCACACCAGCGAGGTGTTGAGGCCGTAGCGGATGGTGTTGGTGGTATTGGGACTGTAGACGCCCACCGTGTCCAGTATGTCGCCATCACCATTCAGGTCCAGGCCGATCACACCCGGCACATTGCCGCGCAGCTTTCCATCCTGTTCGCTAAGGGCGGTATAGCCGCCGCCATTGGCCAGCACATATTGAATGGAGGGATCCACCGTCAGCGACAGCGTATCGGACAGGCGCAGCAGCGAGGAGATGCGGATATTGCCGGTGTCGGAAGGATTGATACGCACGCCGTAAAAGCTGGAGCAGCTGGCGTCGCTTTGGGCGGTGCCGGCGACCGGCGTGACGCGGGTGCAGGTTGGCGCCTGGTCGAACTCCAGGCCGAAGCCCAGGGGATTGCTGGTCAGGCCGGTGCCGGTATAGCGCCCACTGGGAGAGATCGCCACCGCGGGCGCGGCGGGCCCGCCGGTAACGCGCGGGAAGTTGGTGACGCCGTTGAAGACGCCCGGTGTCGCCGTCGGTGTCAGGGTGGAAACGGCCGGATAGAAAGTGGGATTGTTGTAGAAGTTGTTGCGGTTGGAATTGAAGTGCATGGCCAGCTGCACCCAGCCCAGATCACCCAGATCCTGATAGATCGAAGCGTTGAACTGCTTTTTCTGCAGATGCCCCGGGCCCTTGAACTTGTCGTAATCGGTGAGGGAGAAAGTGGCAAAAGCCACCGTGTTCCAGGGACCGAAGGCCCCGCTGTCCAGCCGGAGGAAGGCGCGCCGGTAATTGTGGGAACCGGCGCTGATATCCGCCAGCACGCCCCATTCGTCCTTGGGACGCGCGGTGGTGATGGCGACCACGCCGCCGGTGGCCGCCGCGGTGGGGCTGTCCACGTCGGTGGTGCCCTGGTTGACGGTGGCCCGGCCGATGATTTCGGAATCGGCGACCTGGTTAGTGTAGATGGCGTAATTGCCGGTGTCATTCAGCGGCATGCCGTCCCAGGTGAAGGAAATGTGGTTTCCATCATAGCCATGGATGCGGATGTTGCCGCCGGAATTGCCATAGGGATCGTTGTTGGTGAAGTTGAAGCCCGGCACCTTGTTCAGGGTTTCGAAGATCGACTGGCCGGCGGGCTGACGGTCGATGAATTCCTGTGTGATGACGGAGCGCTGCTTGGGCACGGTGACCGGCGCCATGATTCCGCCCGAACCATTGGCCTGGGCGCTGACGGTGACGGTATCTTCCACCGCCTGGGTGGCGGAGGACTGGGCCAGGGCGGCGGGTGCGCCCAGCAGTATGAGGAACGGGCTGACACCCGTCATCAAAAGAGCGGTCAGTTTGGTCATAAGTGTCCCCATGTGTAAGCGCGCGCGCAAGCGCGTGCGTGACCGGTGTGGTCAACGCGAAAATGGATGGCGTGCGGTGATCTGCTTCTAATGGCAGCGAATAGAGGGAGTCTTAGTGCGCAGTCTTGTCAGATTTATGATGTGCAGGTGGCGGATTCGTTACGCAACCCGGAAAGCTCAAAGTTCCACCAAATAATCTAGACGGTAGCTAGACTTTACGGAGCTATAAAAGGCGCGCGTCGAAGTAATCCTTGCCAACAGTTTCCAGGCTCAGGCCCAGGCGGTGGCGGAGGTGGGCGACGACGCCGGCTCACTGCTATTCCTGCTTGCTCGCCCGCGCCGACACTGCGGAAGCTCTTTCGCAACTGGCGCCAAAGGCGCTATCGAATGTCCGCTATTGGCGCAAAGCGGACATTGGGCTCATCCAAACGAATGGCCGCTTTTGGGGTAAAGCCGACATTCACTTCGGCCGGATTATGATGCGGCTGGCGTTGGGTTAGCGGATAGGCGCTGCTTGCGGGCGGACCGGGCCATGCAGGAGGCGCTTGAGGCCCTACGGCTCAACCTGGGACGCGCAACATCGCCAGAGCGTATTTCGATTCAGGGGATGGTGATCGCGAATCTCGCTCGGGTCTAAGCCGCAAATCAGAACACCAAAGGGAACCGGGCTGCACGATCTGCGAGAAATTAGGCCCAAATCCTATCAAAAAATCAGTGTGGGTTAAATCGTGGGTAATAGCTACTCGACAAAAAATATATTCATTATTTACAATATGTTGCCGGTATTAATGGCGGATGGGGTGAGATTCGAACTCACGGGACCCTTGCAGGCCCGGCGGTTTTCAAGACCGCTGCCTTAAACCACTCGGCCACCCATCCGTGGCGGTTTCTCTAGCTTTGACAAGGACTTTGGGCAACCTCGTTGAGCCGGGGGCCCCGGTCCAGTAGCCTCGCCCGTGTGTTTACGGGCGTGATTCCGGCCATGCGGTTGCTTGCGAGATTTTCCGGCGTTTCGGCGGTGGCCCTGTTGGCCGCCTGCGCCACCCAGACGCCCCCGCCGCCGCCTCCGCCCCCCACGGTCCAGGTTCCGGCCAGTGCCGGGGTCTACAAGGTCGGCCAGCCCTATCAGATCGACAACATCTGGTATTATCCGCGCGAGCAGCCGGATTATGACGAAACCGGTATCGCCTCATGGTACGGGCCGACCTTCTACGGCAAGAAAACCGCCAACGGCGAAATCTACACCGGCGACATGCTGACCGCCGCCCACAAGACCCTGCCCATGCCGGTCAATGTCCGCGTCACCAACCTGGACAATGGCAAGTCGCTGATCGTGCGGGTGAATGACCGTGGGCCGTTCTCGCGCGGGCGCATCATCGACCTGTCCAGGCGCGCCGCCGAACTTCTGGACATCATCCAGAGCGGAACGGCCAGGGTGCGGGTCACCTATATGGGCCGCTCCGAACTAAACGGCGCACCGGCCGGACCTGAGGCCCTTGCTGGCGGGCCTTCCGCCGCGCCCAGCGGCAAGGTCGACAGCGCCGCGCTGGGAATTTTGCCTGGCGCCACCGTGGCGCCGCCGGCGCAGGTCGCCGGCATGCCCAAACCCGCCCCGATCCCGGCCGAGATGTTCAACGACGCCAAGCCGGATGGAAAGGTGACCCAGGTTTCGGTGCCGCCGGCCACCCGGCTGTATGTGCAGGTTGGAGCTTTCACCCGGCGCGAGAATGCCCAGGCGCTGCTGAACAAGCTGGGCGGCGGCATGCAGATTTCGCCGCTTCAGCGCGGCGGCCAGACGCTCTATAGGGTGCGCAGCGCTCCATTCGCGTCGGTCAAAGACGCTGATGCGGCCCTGTCGCGCGTGACCGGAGCGGGCGCCAATGATGCCCATATTGTTGTAGACCAGTAATCGTATCGGGAGATTTCATGCTTCGCCGTTTCAGTCTGTTGCTCTGCGTATTTCTGTGCGCCGCCCTGCCGGCGCAGGCGCAGATACAGACCACCGCCAAGCATGCGCTGCTGATGGACGCCGCGACAGGGCAGGTGCTGTGGGAAAAGGAAGGCCGGATAGCCAACCCGCCGGCCTCCATGTCCAAGCTGATGACACTCGATCTGCTGTTCGGGCGCCTGAAGGATGGCCGCGTCAAGCTGACCGATACCTTCCCGGTGTCGGAACGCGCCTGGCGCACCGGCGGTTCGCGCATGTTCCTGGATGTGGGCACCCGCGTGTCGGTGGAAAACCTGATCCGGGGCATCGTCATCCAGTCGGGCAACGATGCCTGCGTGGTGGTGGCCGAAGCCTTGGGCGGCACCGTCGAAGGCTTTGCCGACATGATGAACGCCCGCGCCAAGCAGCTCGGGCTCGACCAATCGTACTTCGTCAATCCCGATGGCCTGCCGGAGCCTCCCGGCCAGATGATGAGCGCGCTGGACCTGGCCAAGCTGTCGCGCCACCTGATCACCGAATATGCGCAATACTATCCCTATTTCAGCGAACGCGAATTCACCTGGAACAAGATCCGCCAGCCCAACCGCGATCTGGTGCTGGGCATGCTGCAGGGCGCCGACGGGTTGAAGACCGGCCATACGGATGCCGCCGGTTACGGTATCGTGGTATCGGCCAAACGCGGCGACCAGCGCCTGATCCTGGTGCTGAACGGGCTGCGTTTTCCGCAATACAAGAACGATTATTTCCCCAACATCCGCCGCGCCGAGGAGGCGACGCGGGTCATGGAGATGGCCTTCCGCGAATTCCGCTCCTATCCGGTGCTCAAGACCAACCAGATCGTCGGCACCCTGCCGGTTCTGGAAGGTGCGCAGGAAACCGTGTCGGTCACGCATGCCAAGGCGCTGAACGTCACCATGCAGGTGGAATCCAGCAAGGGCATGAAGACCCAGCTGCGGCCCAATCCCGGCCTGACGGCGCCTATATCGGTCGGCCAGCGGGTCGGCACCCTGCGCGTGACGGCGCCGGATTTCCCGCCGCTAGACGTGCCGGTCTATGCCGCCGAAGCGGTGGCCAAGGTTGGCGTGATCGGCAGCATGTGGAACAGCGTCAAGCGCAAGATCTGGAAGTGACCGGACGCTTCATCACCCTGGAAGGCGGCGAGGGCACCGGCAAGTCCACCCAGATACGCCGGCTGGCCGCTGCGCTCGAGGAAAAAGGCATCGCGGTGCTGTGCACGCGCGAGCCTGGCGGTTCGCCCGGCGCCGAGGAAATCCGCAAGCTGATGGTGGAAGGCGAGCCGGGCCGCTGGAACGCCATCACCGAAACCCTGCTGGCCTATGCCGCGCGCACCGACCATGTCGCCCGCACCATCGGCCCGGCGTTGGCTGCGGGCAAATGGGTGATATCGGACCGCTTCAACGACTCCACCTTCGCTTATCAGGGCGTGGGGCGCGGCGTGGACCGCGAAACCATCCGCCGGATCGACAGCGCGGTTCTGGACGATTTCGCGCCCGACCTGACGCTGGTCCTCGATCTGGATGTGAAGATCGGGCTGGAACGGGCGCTGGCCCGCAGCGGCGCGGAAACACGTTTTGAAAAGTTCGGGGCGGACTTCCATGAAAAGCTGCGCCAGGCGTTTCTGGACATCGCCAAACGCCATCCCGAACGCTGCCGGGTGATCGACGCGTCGGGAACCGAGGATCAGGTGGCCGAGACGATTTTCGCCGCCGTCGCCCGGCGTTTCACTTTATAAAGCGGCCATGGCCAAGCGTTCCGCAGAACCCAATGACAGCGACCGTATCGAGGGGTTTGCCCATCCCCGCGAGACCGCCACGCTGCTGGGGCAGGATGTGGCGCTGGGGCGCGCGGCGCGGGCCCTGCGGGCAGGGCGCCCGCCCAGCGCCTGGCTGATCACCGGACCGCCGGGCATCGGCAAGGCGACGCTGGCCTACCGGATCGCGCGCTACCTGCTGGCCTATGGCGCCACCGATGCGGGCCCCGAAGACTTGTCGGTGCCTGACGATCACACCGCGACCCGGCAGGTGCTGGCGCAATCGCATCCGGGCCTGTTGGTGCTCAAGCGCGCCATCAATCCCAAGACCGGCAAGCTGATGACCGTGCTGTCGGTGGACGAGATACGGCGGCTGGCGGATTTCTTCGGCATGACCAGCGGCGCGGGCGGCTGGCGCGTCGCCATCGTCGATACCGCCGACGACATGAACGACAACGCCGCCAACGCGCTGCTGAAGATGCTGGAAGAGCCGCCGCCCAACGCCATGCTGCTGCTGCTGTCCAACCTGCCGGGCCGGTTGCTGCCTACCATTCGCTCGCGCTGCCAGCGGCTGGAACTGCGCCCGCTGGATGACGAGACACTGCAACTGGGCTTGCGCAAACATCTGCCTGATGCCGACAGCGATGAACGCGCTTCGCTGGCCCGGTTGTCGGGCGGCAGTTTGGGCGCGGCGCTGACCTTGGCCACCGGCGATGGTGCGGCGCTGGCCAAAGAAGCCGACCGGTTGATCGACAATGCGCGCGATCCCGATCTGCTGGCGCTGCTGACGCTGGGCGAAAAGCTGTTCCGCACCCGTGACGGGCTGGAGCTGTTCGGCAATTTCCTGGGTGAGGCGCTGACCGATCGCATCCGCGCCAGGGCGCATGGCGGCGGCGCCGAGCTGGAGCGGTGGGTTTCGCTGCTGGGACGGATCGAACAGGGCTTCAGCCGGGCCGCCGCGCTGAATCTGGAGCCGCGACAGACGGTGCTGACCATGGCGCGGGATATATCGCGCGTGGCGCGGGGCGGGGCGCTTTAGATGCTGGTCGACTCGCACTGCCATCTCGATTTTCCCGACTATGCCGGCAAGGTCGACGAAGTGCTGGCCCGCGCCCGCGCCGCCGGTGTCGGCGTCTGTGTCAGCATCGGCACCGAGCTGAAGCGCTTTTCCGGCGTCAAGGCCGTTGCCGAAGCACATGACAATGTCTGGTGCAGCGTGGGTGTGCATCCGCACGAGTCCGAAAAGGAACTGCTGGACGACGAAGCGGCGCTGATCGCCGAGGCCGCGCATCCCAAGGTGGTCGCCATCGGGGAAACGGGCCTGGACTATTACTACGAACATTCTCCGCGCCAGCCGCAGCAAGCCAACTTCCGCAGCCATATCGCCGCCGCCCGGCAGACCGGCCTGCCGGTGATCGTTCACACCCGCGATGCCGATGACGACACGATTCATATCCTGCGCGAGGAAATGGCCAAGGGTGCCTTCAAAGGCTTGATTCATTGCTTCACCGGAACCCAGAAGCTGGCGGATGCGGCGCTGGAACTGGGGCTTTATATCTCGGTGTCGGGCATCGCCACCTTCAAGAACTCGCAGCCCCTGCGCGACGTGATCAAAAGCGTGCCGCTGGACCGGCTACTGGTGGAAACCGATGCGCCCTATCTGGCGCCGGTGCCGCACCGGGGCAAGACCAACGAACCGGCCTTCGTTGCCCACACCGCCGCCATGCTGGCCGATCTGAAAGGCGTCAGCGGGCAGGAGCTTGCCGACGCAACGACAGAGAATTTCTTCCGGCTGTTTTCAAAAGTTCAGCGCCCCGCATGACGATTGAAGTGCGCATCCTGGGTTGCGGCTCCTCAGGCGGCGTACCGCGGCTGGGCGAGGGCGGTCCGCAATGGGGCGTGTGCGATCCGGCCCAGCCGCGCAACCGCCGCACCCGCTGTTCGGTCTTGGTCAGCCGCAAGGGCGCGAATGGCGACACGCGAGCGCTGGTCGATACCTCGCCAGACCTGCGCGAACAGCTGCTGGCGACGAAAGTGGGCCGGCTGGACGGCGTGCTGATCACTCATGACCATGCCGACCAGACGCACGGCATGGACGATTTGCGCGTGCTGGTTCTGGCCGCGAAAGGCCGGAAGATCGATCTATGGTCGGACCGGTTCGCGCTGGACAGCCTGGAGCGCAAGTTCAGCTACATCTTCAAGACCCCGCCCAACCGCGATTACCCACCGATCCTGACGCCGCATGTGCTGCCCGAACCTTTTGTGCCGTTCCAGATCGATGGCCCCGGCGGCGCTTTGCCGGTTCTGTCCTTCGGGCTGGGGCATGGCCGCATCCGCAGCCTGGGTTTCCGCTTCGGCAATATCGCCTATTCGCCCGACGTGGACGCGCTGGATGATGCGGCTTTCGCGGCGCTGGAAGGCGTGGAGTGCTGGATCGTCGACGCTCTGCGTCACACGCCTCATCCCAGCCATGCCCATCTGGGCCGCACGCTGGAATGGATCGCGCGGGTCAAGCCCAGGCGTGCCATCCTGACCAACATGCATGTCGACATGGATTACGACACGTTGCTGCGCGAACTGCCGCCCGGTGTCGAGCCCGGCTATGACGGGATGACGGTGACGGCAAGCTGATCAGTCGCCCGCGACTGCGACCTGCGCGGACGCGCCCCTGTTCTGAACTTGCTCGCCCGGCTTTTCGGGCGGCTTGCCGACTTCATTGCCGTTTTTGTCGACCAGCTCGCCGTCAATCTCCGTGACATCCGCGTCATAGTGAGGACGGTCCAGAACCTTCAGGAAAAATTCCTTGCTGGGCAGATCCACGATACGGCGTTCCATCGCGGGGAACGCGCCTTGCGAGGTGCCCGGCGGCACGCCCTGAACGATGCGCGTTCTGGTGGATTTGATCGTGGCTTCGCGGACCGCAAGGAATGCCTTGCGGCGTGTTTCCTCTGCCTGGATCACGGTCACGCCAAGAGGCTGGGCAGAATCCACCACATATGCCGGCATGGCGGTAATGCGATAGGCGGAGGAAATGCCCATCCTCTCACCGGTCCGGGGATCGGCCATCCCGTCCGCATTGCGTTTTAAGGCATAATACAGCGCCACGCCGTCTTCATGCTCGCGAATGCCCTGCTGTCCGCCATCCTGTGCGAAAGTGTTTTCCGTATAGATCTTGCGCCAGTCGCGGTAACCGCCAATCAGGCCCTTGGCATTCCCGTCCGGCGCGATTTCCAGCCGGATTTTTCCTTTGCGGAATTCGGCGTCACCAGCATGATCATAGAACCAGGCAAGGCGTGGGGCATGCAACTGCTCAACCTGCTGGGTTTCCAGAACGCCATTGCGAATTTTTCCCTTCAGCCTGGAATATTGTTCGCTTTTGACGATCCGGTAGGAAAAGTCGGATGCCACGTCGCCCCGCGCATTCTTGGTGATCTTGTCAGGCGAATAACCTATCTCGACGACCACATTGTCGTCATTCATCGTATCCTTTTGCCTGATACGCGGATCACCATCGTGTACAGGCCGCCTTGCATCTTGTCGTTGGCGCGCAGATGCAACGTGGCATTGCCGTTGCCGCGCCAAGGCGCATCGCAGCCCCAGGCCCGGTAAAGGGCATTGTCGATACCCTGTTCGCCATCCTCGGCGACGAAGCCGCCAGTCGCAGCGTTGTTATCAAGATTGAAGCCGGTCGCGATCCTGCCGGTTACTTCGGGCTGACCAGGGTCTTCCGCTGCCCATGGGTTCACATAGGTTTCGATGCCGCGCTTCCAGCCGCGATAGGTGATTGCGCGGTTCCAGATGCTGAAGCGTGTCGAAACCGGCGCCCGCACCTGTTGCAGGCCTGGCGGACGGGAAATTGCTTCGATCTCGTATTTGCTGCGGAAGGGCTGCTTAAGCGCAGCTTCGGTATTCTTGTCATTGGCAAAGTGGACACTCGAGCCATGCGGACAGTCCGATCCAGGCTCGACTTCACCGGCACGCTCGAAACCGGCGCGGCCGCCATAGCGAAAGGCATACTCGTAGGTGGCGACGACGAAGCCACGCTGCCATGGCGCAGCTGTGGCTGGCGTCATCGCGGCAATCACCCCGATGGCGCCCGAGCAAAGCAATATGCGCGTGCGGCCGTTCCCGGCGGCGGTTGACGCCGCCAGGAACGTTTGCAGGAACCGGCTATTGCCGGCCGTTGGCATCTTCAGCGTAGTTGTGCTGCAGCGTCGGGCTGCGGTTGAACGCCAACCGCGTGTCCATCTGGCCAGCGGCGAAGCTGGCGCGATGGTAACGGCCCGGCGTCGCATAGACGATATCGCCGGCATTGGCGGTGATCAGGCCGACGCCTTCGATCAGGTAATCGATCTTGCCTTCCGGAATGAACCAGAACTCGTCGGTATTGATGTGGAAATG
>CAILUV010000042.1 GCA_903837555.1 uncultured Alphaproteobacteria bacterium | reverse complement strand
CAGCACATCAACCTGCCGTAGCTTCCCAACTATCCCTTCAGCACTATGCCGTTTCCTAGCCATTCCCCTTCTCCTCCGTGGTCAAAACCATACTTCAGGTCGGACCACTTCAAAGGGGGCAGGCCACCTGGGCTGAGCTAATTGCTGATCGTGATCTGCTCGAAACCGATTTAGTGAAAGTCGAACGCGGCGGTGACGCACCGATCGATGCGAGGGCAGGGGATGTTCCTGAATTACGGGAGATATTTGATAAAATCTCACCGCCGCAACTAAATCAGAGTGCTGGGGAGGTAGCCACAGAGAAGAAGCCGGCTTCCAAAAAGAAGAAAGGCGAAATAATTGAACTGGTCGCCACGGTGGGACCGACCGAGGTACCACCTGGGGCCTCGCACCCCGATAATTCGGCCGACGCCAAAAAAATAGACCCCATTAAGCAGGGCGAAGATCCGGTGAAGGCGTTTATCGTGTCTTTCACCCCTACGCCTTCGTCGCGAGTGCCACAGTCCTCCAAACAAATCAAACCGGCCGTTCTATCAGGTTCAGAAAACGTATCGGCAAAGATCAAGCCGGCAGTGCCGCCCATCCCGAAAATTGAACCAATTCAACAAGGCAATAGCTCAAAATTCGGATTGTGGATATTAGCAGGCATTGTAATCGTCGCTTCGCTTTCTCAAATTCAAGGGGGGAAGAAAACAGAAACAATCGCAGACACCTCGACCCCACAGCAATCTTCTACGGTTGAAGCTCCTGCGCCGCAGCCCCAAGTGGCGAGTGAGCCCGAACCGACGCAGGAAGAAAGTCCGACGATCAGTGAGCCTAAGGTGGTGGAGCCGCCACCAGTCCTTGAAGCGCCTGTTACAGAAACCCTACCAATGCAGAACACAAATTGCATCCGCCTGTCAGCGTGGATTGATAAAGCACTTTGTGCGTATTCATATTTGGGTAGCCAAAACACTGCCATAGTGAACGGGTTTAAAGCTCGTCTGGCGCAGGACCCCAATTATTTCAACAGGCAGAGAATTACGGATAATGCGCGTGCTTATGCTCTTGAGATGACGCGTTGCGAGACTGCCCCTGTGCCGACGACTTGTCTTGAGGGCGTCTTATAACGTTACCAAAGTTATAGTCTAAATAGCGAAGCTGAGAGCTCGGCAAGCAATCGCACTTCACAGCAAGAGGAGGTTTTCGGATCTACTAATTGTGCAATTCCCAGGACTCCGGAAAATATAGACGGCAGCAGTGCGACCCAAGCGGATATGGTTACAGCCCGCAAAACGGTTATTGCTTACCTTCGTGAGTCTCAGACATACACATCGTGTCTTACCGCTTACGACCGTGGAGGTCGCGATGTTAGAATAAGGCGGGAGATCGATGCAAATGAGGAAACACGAAAGAAAGTAGGCGCGGCTTTTAACGATGCGGCCAAGGCCTTTAATTCCTCCCAAGAGGGTAACCCTCGATGAAGAAGTATCGTGACAGTGGGGGTAGCAGCTTCTGACGTCTGATGACGTGGATAGCCCGTCGGGCCTCCACTTTGAAAGCTCAGTACATCTTCATGCCCGTCAGACCGAGCAAGGTCGTCGTCTGTTGGATCTAGCTTGCTTTGAGGTTGGACTTGCGGCCGAGATCGGTGCAGGTGCGGGGCTCGCTTTAAGAAGCCGTTAGCTTACAATGAAGCAGTTGTGCCCTGCACCGCGCTCTAAGCCCTTGAGAACATTGCGCCATGGCACCGTTCTCGACCGCACCATTCGTCATCGCGCGCGTAAGCGCGCAATGACGAATGCCAAGCGGCCGCTAGCGCCAGCGTAGCGCGAATACGGTTCTTACATCGAAAAACCTTTCGGCTTCTCACCCGCCAGCCAGCGCTGCCACATCTGGTGGTATGCCGCTTCGATATTGCGGCGGAACAAGTCGGTGTTGAACAGGGCGCAGGTCGCGCGGCTATCCCTCAGCTTTTCGCGAATGGTGCCCAAGGCGTCTTTGTCCTTCGCCAGCCGCACCGCCAGCGCTTCATAGGCTTGCGCATCGTCCGTCACCAGTTCAGGCAATCCCGCGGCGGTCAGCACGCTGGCGGCGACGCGGCCGGGAAAGGCCGTGCCGCGCTGCGTGACCAGCGGAACGCCCGCCCACAGCGCGTCGCTGGCGGTGGTGTGGGCGTTGTAGGGCAGGCCATCCAGAAACAGATCCGCCAGTGACAGCCGCGCCAGATGCTGGTCGGGCGCGCGGTCGGGCGCAAACAGGATGCGCTCCGGCGCCACGCCATGCGCTGCCGCATGGGCTGCAATATTCTCCGCAAAGGGCGCCGCTGCTTCCAGCAGCCACAGGACGCTGCCATCCACCTGTTTCAGAATCCGCATCCAGCTCGCAAAGGTCGCGGGCGTCAGCTTGTAGCTCTGGTTGAAATTGCAGAAGACGAAAGCGTTCTCCGGCAGGCCGGCCTCGCTGCGGCTGGGCGCGGGCGCGATGGCGCGCCCGCGATCGTCATTGACCTGGTAGCTGCCGGGCAGGGTGATGACCTTCTCGTCATAGAACTGCTCTTCATCCGCCGGGATCACGATACGGTCGGCGATGATGTAGTCGATATAGGGCGCGCCCAGTGTGCCGGGAAAACCCAGATAGTTGACTTGCAGCGGCGCGGGGCGATGGGCAAAGACATCCATGCGGTGCTTGCCGAAATAGCCGTTGAGATTGACCAGTATGTCGATCTGCGCGCTGCGGATTTTTTCGGCGGCCTGTGTGCCGCTCAGTCCGCCAATGTCGATCCAGCCGTCAAAGGCCTGTTTGAGCCGCGCGGTCATGGCGCTGTGATCGGCGCTGTCATTGTCGATGGCGATGATTTCAAACGAGTCGCGGTCGTGGTGTTCGTAAAGCCCAGCCATCAAAATGGCGGTGGCCTGCTCGCGGAATTCGCCCGACAGATAGCCGATCCTGATCTTATCCCGCCCTTTGCGCGCCGCCCGGTCGTGCGCCAGCGCCATGATGGGCGGGTATTGGTCGCTGGCATACAGGCGGGCGCAAGCCTGCAGTTCGGCTGGATCGCCTGACAGGGCCTGGAACATGAAAGGCCGCGCCACCCGCTGGCCCGCCGCGAGCCCCGCGCTGATGGCGGCACGCTCACGCTCCAGCCGGCTCCAGTCCGCGACATACATGTTCAGGTGCAACACGCCACCGCGCGCGTAAGGCAGGCCCGGCGCCAGCGCCAGCGCCTTCTGCATGTCGGCGATGGCGGGCACATAGCGATGCTTGAACAGCCACCAGCCATAACCGCGATTGTTCAGGGCTTCGACATGGCCCGGTTGCAGCGCCAGCACGCGGTCGTAACTGGCGAGGGATTCGTCGGGACGGCCCAGCTCGCCCAGCAGCACGCCGCGCTTGAACCAGGACTGCGCGTCGTTGGGGTCGCGCTGCAGCGCGGCGTCGTAGCTGGCCAGCGCTTCGCCGGGCCGGTTCAGGCTCTGCAGGGCATGGGCGCGGTTGCGCAGCGTTTCGGCATCGGGTGCGACGGTCAGGGCGCGGTCGTAGCTTTGCAGCGCCTCGTCGAACCGCCCCAGCAGCGTCAGGACGTTGCCGTAATTGGCCAGCGCGCTGCCATCCTGGGGATTGAGCTTGAGGGCGGCGGCGATCAGGCCCTCGGCTTCTTCGGCTTTGCCCTGCTGCGCTTTCAAAACACCCAGCATGTGCAGCGGGGGAAACGCTTTGGGCGCCGCCTTGATGACCTGGCGATACAGGCGTTCGGCATCGGCGAGTTGGCCGCGCTGATGCAGCGCCGCGGCCTGTCCGTATAATTCCTGTACTGACATTGGGGTGGTCCGGCCTGCTTGCGTCGCTGCGCCAGAAGCTTAAAATCGCTTTCTTCATGCAGCAAGCAGCCGACATAACCGTGGTCGTGACCTCGTGCAACCGCCACGACCTGCTGGCGCGCACGCTGGAAAGCTTTCGCACGCATGAAAGCGAAGGGCGGGTGGCCCGCATCCTGGTTGCAGAGGACGGCGATGCTGATCCGTCGGCGGTGTGCGCGCGTTTCGGCGCCGAGTATTTCCGTACCGGCGCGCGGGTGGGGCAGATCAAGTTGATCGACCAAGCCTATGCAAAGGTCGCCACGCCGTACATTTTCCATCTGGAGGATGACTGGGAATTCTACCGCTCCGGCTTCATGGAGCGAAGCCGCGCCTTTCTGGAAACCGACCCCTCTACGCTGCTCGTCCAGCTCCGGCCCTGGAACGACAATAACGGCCATCCTTTGAGCTTCGTGGCCCCAGACCGTTCCATGGGTGTTCTGGCGTATGGCTATTGCGATTGCTGGCATGGCTTCACGCTCAATCCCGGCTTGCGCCGCCTGTCGGACTATCAGCGGCTGGGCGGCAGCTATGAGCGTCAGCCCAAGACCATGTATGTGGTGGCCAAGACGCCCACGGCCGCGCTGCCCTTCGAGGTGGAAGCCAGCGCCTTCTATTTCCGGCATGGCTATCGCGCCGTGATCCTGGACGAGGGCGGCTATGTCCGCCACATCGGCGGCGAGCGGCATGTCGCTCACCCCGACGACGCCAAATCAAACCTGCAGGGTGTGCCGCGCAACGATCCTTGCCCCTGCGGTTCCGGCAAGAAGGTCAAGCATTGCCACGGCGCGCTGGCCTAGAAAGAGGAAGCCTTGATGAAGAAACTGGCTCTTGTTCTGGCGCTGCTGCCGACACTGGCGATCGCGCAGGCTCCCAATCCGCCCGTCAAGCCGGAACTGACCGAGCTGTGGACGCCGGTGCCGCGCAAGGTGACGCCGGGTGCGCTGCCGGGCCAGCCGCCGTCGGATGCCATCATCCTGTTCAATGGCCGCGACCTGGACAATTGGGAGAGCATCAATGGCGGCAAGGCCGAATGGACGGTGGGCAAGGACGATTTCTTCGTCGCGCCCAAGGCTGCTGGTATCCGCACCAAGGAAAAATTCGGCGACGTGCAATTGCATGTTGAGTGGATGATCCCGGTCCTGCCAGCCAACCGCAAAGGCCAGGACCGCGGCAACAGCGGCATCTTCCTGCAGGGGCTTTACGAGATCCAGGTTCTCGACACGCTGGACAATCCCACTTACGTCAACGGCCAGGCTGGGTCGATCTACAAGCAGTATGCGCCGCTGGTGAACGCGCAGAAGCCGGCGCCCGCCTGGCAGAGCTATGACATCATCTACACCGCGCCGCGCTTTTACGGCGACGGCAGCCTGGCCGAGCCGGCGCGCATGACGATCTTTCTCAACGGTGTTCTGGTGCAGCACAATGTGCCGCTGCTAGGACCGACCGAGTATCGCGGCATTCCGGTCTACAAGCCGCATGGCGATGGCGTCATCATGCTTCAGCAGCACAACAACGAAGTGCACTACCGCAATATCTGGCTCAGGAAGCTCTAGCGTCAGCCAGCCGCAGGTCATCGCTGCGCTGGACGCGGTAGAAGGTTTCCAGCATCACCGCGATCACGCGCCCGGCCTGGGGCGACAGGCGCCCCAAGATCGCCTCGCGACTGACGCCGAACATGCCGGCGCTTTCCGGATCATCCAGGCTGGGACGCTCAAACCCCATGCTCCAGCCGGTGAGGGCGCGGCTTTTCACTTCGCGGTCCAGCAGAAGGCGCGATTCCCAATGGCGGCTGTCGGTGCAGATACGCATGTAGAGCTCGCGCACCGCGCGCTCTTCGCCTTCCAGAATCTGCAGGAAGCCGCCATCGATATGGATCAGAAGGCCTGTGATGCCCAGCAGGGGGTTGTTGGCGCGCGCCGCGGCCAGGATGTCATTGAGCGTCGCGGGCGCAAGATCGCGGGACGTGCTGCTGACATACAAAAGCTGGCGCATGGCGCCAACCTGTCACAACAGGATTGAAAGAAAGTGAAAGGCCCGCCAGTCGACTGGCGGGCCTTTCCGGTATGGTAAAAACTTACTGCGCGGGGGCCGGAGCCGGGGCGGCAGGCGCCGGTTCTGCCGGCGCCGGCGCCGCGGCAACCTCGGCAGGGACAGGCGCGGCCGGAGCAGCAGGCGCGGAAGCGGCAGCCTTGGCGGCGGCGACTTCCTTTTCGTACTGCTCTTCGAGCTGGCGAAGCTGGGCGCGCTCCGCACGGCGGGCGGCATTTTCTTCGGCGCGATCGCTATAGCGGCCCTGAGCAAGAGCCGGGGTAGCGACCACGGTCAAAGCGAGAATCGACAAAGCTGTTTTCGTGAAGTTCATGAAGGCGCTCCTGTTATTCCTACCTACTTATTCTTATGCTGATAAATTGCCATGAGCGGGCCGGGGCGGCAATGGTTTGTTGTCTTTTTGGGACCGCCCCGATAGGACCGGGCGCATGCCTCTCCACATCGTCAAATTATGCGTGGGCTGCGACAGCCTTGCGGAACTTGCCGACTGGCAAAAAAAGAGGCTGAAGGAAAAGCGCGCCAAGGGCCAGAAGCCAGAACTTGTGCATGTCACCCGCATGACACCGAAGCGGGCAGACGAGGTTCTGGATGGCGGTTCCCTTTACTGGGTGATCAAGGGCCAGATTGCTGCACGGCAGCAACTGCTGGCAATCCGCGCGGTCAAGAAAAACGGCGTCCCGCATTGCGGGCTGGTCCACCAGAAAGACCTTATTCCTGTGGTCGCCCGGCCCAGGCGTGCCTTCCAGGGCTGGCGCTATCTCGAAGCCAAGGATGCGCCGCCCGACCTGGCGCGGACCAAGGGGGCGCAGGACTTGCCCGAGTCGCTGCAGCGCGAATTGGCGGCTTTAGGGTTGCTCTAGGCTCCCAGCCGCTAAGCTGCCGCGATGGGGAATCGCTTTCAGATCGCATGGGTCGCTGCCGCTTGGGTGGTGTTTTCCGTTTGCGCGCTGTGGCTGACGCGCGGCGGCATTTCGCTGGATACCGACAGCGCCCTGCGTCTGGTCCAGGTGCGCGACCTGCTGGCGGGGCAGGGCTGGTTCGACACCACCCAGCACCGCATGAACACGCCGGATGGTCTTTCCATGCACTAGTCGCGGCTGGTCGATGGGCCGCTGGCGTTGATGGCGGCACTGGTATCGGAACGCTTCGCGCTGATGGCATGGCCGCTGCTGTGCCTGGCCGCTGTGCTTGCGATGCTGGCGCGGATCGCCTTCGTCCTGGGCGGACGGGCGGCCATGATCACGGTGCTGCTGCTGGCGCTGCTGTGCACCGAAATCTATGGCGGTTTTGCGCCGGGCAACATCGATCATCACGGGCTGCAAATGGCGCTGATGCTGGCAGCGCTGCTGGCGCTGGTGGAACAGCGGCCCATCCTGGCCGCCGCTGCCGTGGCGCTGGGACTGGGCGTGGGACTGGAAAGCCTGCCCTATGCCTTGGCCGCAACCGCCATTGCTGCCCTGTGGCTGAAGGATGATGCGGCGCGCGCGGGCCGTTTCGGGCTTTCTCTGGCAGTCCTGGCGCCCGTCCTGCTGCTTGCAGCATCGGCCTATCGCGCCGCGCCGGTCTGCGACTCCTATTCGGTTCTGCATGCCGTGCTGCTCGCGGTTGGCGGTGGCGGCATCGCGGGTATCTCGCGGTTGTCCCGTCACCGGCTGGTGGCCTTTGCAGGGCTGGCGGCTGTGCTGCTGGCGCTGGCGGCACTGATGAACCCAGCCTGCTTTGCCGGGCCTTATGCCGGGATGGACGCGCGCATCCGCACCATCTTCCTGGCGCGCATCAATGAGGCGCGTCCCGTCTGGGAATTCCTGCAATTGGCCCCCAGCCAGACGGTGGGCGGCTTTCTGTACGCGGTGTTTGCGCTGATGCTGTGCCTGTTCGCGCCGCCTGGACGGGCGCGCAACTGCGTCATCGTCTTCGCCGCCGCGGCGCTGGCGGTTGCCACCTTCCAGATAGGGGTGTCAGCTTCGCAATTCTGTTCGCTTTGCCGGGGCTCGCGGCGGCGCTGACCCATCTGCTTCTGCCGCGCGGCATTGTCTGGCTGGCGGCTGCGATCCTGTTGGGCAATAGCGGCGCGTTCACCCTGGCGGGCGTGGCGCTGGAAGGACCGCAGCGGGTGGAAAAGCGCGTAATGGCCTTCAAGCGCCAGGTCGATTGCGGCAGCGCCGCCGCAATGGCGCGGCTGGTAGTGCAGCCAGCGGGCCGGGTCGCCGGCTTCGTCGATCAGGGCCCTGCGATCCTGGCCTACACGAAACATTCGGCCATTGCCGGTCCTTACCACCGCAATCAGGCGGGCATTCTCGACACCTACGACATTTTCGCCGGCAGCAATGCGCGGGCTGTTCTGCAGCGCCGTGGCATCGACTATCTGATGATCTGCCGGGCCGCCCCGGACTGGGATTTCTATCGCCAGCATGGCGGGCTGGTGGCGCAGCTTGCGACGGGGCAGGTGCCCGAATGGTTGACGCCCCTAGGCAAAAGCGGCGAGGCCGAACTCTACCGGATCAACCGATAGCCATATTGTCGATCAGTCGCGTCTTGCCGATCTTGGCGGCGGCCAGCACCCGGGCCGGATGCTCCAGCGCGATGATGTGATCCAGCGTGGCGGCGTCGCGGATGGCGACATAGTCCACATGCTCGAAACCGGCCTTGTACAGGGCATCGATGCCGGCGGTTTCGGCCGCGCGGAGGTCGCCCTTCTGCGCGGCAGCGATCACGTCTTTCAGGATCAGGTTGAGCTTGGCCGCAACGCCGCGTTCGGTCGGCGACAGATAGGCGTTGCGCGATGACATCGCCAGGCCGTCGGCCTCGCGCAGGGTCGGCGCGCCCAGCACCGATGTGGGCAGCGCCAGATCGCGCGCCAGCCGCTGCACCACCAGAAGCTGCTGATAGTCTTTCTCGCCGAACACCGCGACATCGGGCGACGCGGCGATCAGAATCTTGGCGACGACGGTGGCGACACCGGAGAAGAACTGCGGCCGAAAGTCTGTTTCCAGACCGTGCGACGGTCCCTTGACCGTAATCGTGGTGGCATGGCCGTCGGGATACATCTCCCGCGCCGTGGGCGCGAAGATGATTGCCGCCGCATCGCCCAACCGCGCCAGGTCGGATTCCAGCGTGCGGGGATAAGCGT
Organism: uncultured Alphaproteobacteria bacterium; assembly: GCA_903837555.1. Lineage (GTDB taxonomy): Bacteria > Pseudomonadota > Alphaproteobacteria > Micropepsales > Micropepsaceae > Rhizomicrobium. The sequence goes on along the minus strand of CAILUV010000042.1, from coordinate 3,888 downwards.
CGAAATCCTCATGCGGCGCAAACTGGGTCGGATTGACGAAGATGCTGACCACCACATGGTCGGCGTGCTTCTTTGCTTCCGCCACCAGTGAAACGTGACCCGCATGCAGCGCGCCCATGGTGGGCACCATGGCGATGCGCGCCGGCTTCAACGCCGCGATGGCGCGGCGCAGATCCGTAACGGTCGAAACGAGCTGGGGCACCTAGCGGGTCTGCACGGCCGCGAAACAGGTCTGGCCGCGCTGGGTGAGGCGGTTGCACACATCGCGCGCCTCGCGCTCCGCGAACAGGCCGAAACGGGCGCGGTACATGGTGTGACCGTTCGACTGGACCGGCGCGATGATGCGCGACGCGCGTCCCAGAACATCCTGCGCCTTGCCGGCATAGGCAGCGAGCTGGGCGCTGGCCAGCGCCTTGTCGGCGTAGGCACCGATCTGAATGGTCCAGTTGCGGCCCGGTTGCGGTTCGGGCGTGTCGGCATCGCCTTCGCCAATATCGTCGCGCAGCGAGGGGCGCATCTGCGGCATGGGCACATTGGCCGCCACCTGCACAGGCGCGGGGGCCTTTGCGATCAGGAAACCATTGTCGGGGCGAGGGGTAGGGCGGATGGCCGGGACGTTGGCCGACGCGACGGCGCGGCCTTCCGGCTTGGACGGCACGGCAGCGACGGGCGCGGGCTTTGCAGCGGGCGTGCCGTCGGCATGGATGACCGAGAAATTCTCGTCTGGCGCGCGGACTGCTTCGGCGGCGTCTTCGTCATCACGTTGCACGATGCCCGGCACGGGCGACAAAGCGGCGAACTGATTCTGCAGCGAAACCTGCGGCAGGCTGAAACCGGCGGTGGCCGGGGCAGCCGCGTTCTGGGCGACCTGCCGCCACGGCACCGTGGTGCGCGCCACCAGCATGGGGTTGGCGGAAATCTGGTTGAAGGTCTGGTCGAGCAGGCGGACCATTTCCATGTCGCGACGTGTGGCGGTGCGTCCGCCCATCACCACCGCGATCACATGGTTGCCGCCGCGCACGACGGAACTGACCAGATTGAACCCGCTGAGGCCGGTATAACCGGTCTTGATGCCGTCGGCGCCGTCATAGCGGCCAATCAGCTTGTTGTGGCCGCCGAACCAGGTGCCTTTGTATTCAAAGCCCGACAGGCTGAAATAGGGGAAGTAGTGCGGATGGTCATAGGCGAGCCGCCGGCCCAGAATGCCCATGTCCGCCGCGGTGCTGATCTGCAGCGGATCGGGCAGGCCCGACGCGTTGTGGAAATTGGTCGAGCGCATGCCGAGCTGGCGCGCCTTTTCCGTCATCATCACCGCGAAGTGCGATTCGGTGCCGCCCAGTGCTTCGGCCACCACCACCGCGACGTCGTTGGCGCTGCGCACGACCAGCGCGCGGATGGCGGTATCGACGGGGATGGTCTGGCCGCGGCGCAGGCCCAGCTTGGTGGGCTTCTGCACGGCGGCGCGCTGGCTAACTGGCAGCGGCGTTTCCATGGTGAGCTTGCCCGCCTTCAATGCGTCGAACAGCAGGTAGAGCGTCATCATCTTGGTCAGCGACGCCGGACGGCGTTCTGCGTTTTCATTGCGGGCATAAAGGACTTTGCCGGTCGCGCCGTCGATCACCAGCGCGGCATCCTTGAGGGGATCGGTCGGACTGCGGGGCATGCTGACGGTGGTGCGCTTTGCTCGCTGCTTGGCGCCTTTGCGCTTTGCGGCTTCGGCGGGCGCGGTCAGGCCAGCCAGTATCAGGCTCGCCAGAAACAGCACGATCAGGGCGATGGAGCCCGGAACGTGGCGCGGCCGATACGGTAAAGACACAGCTATCCCCAAAATCCGGATCACCCCTGTGGTCAAAAGACCAAATTGTGACACTTTCCGCAAGACGAAACCGGAATCTACTATGCGTTTCCAGCATTTACGAAGAGTTAACGAAATCCTAGGAGTTCCCTCGAATACGGCGCCGCGAAAAAATGGTGCGACGCAACAATTAACCCTTGACGAAGCAGGGACGCTAACTCATATAGGTCATGTTGCAGTGCAACAGGCCGCCGGGACTGCCGGTCGTGCCCGAACAATTCAGAGAGGACATGACATGAGCAAAGCAAAGACTGCCGAAAAGGCGACTGCCACCGCTGAATCCGCCCTCGAAACCGGCGCCGCCGCACTGAAGACCGGCCTGGAAAAGGCCCTGAAGGGCTATGACGCCTTCGTGACCTACGGCAAGGACAATGCCGAAGCCGCCACCGCCTCGGCCACAGCCGCCGGCAAGGGCATCGAGAGCATCAACAGCGAAATCTATTCCTATTCCAAGCAGTCGATCGAAGATTCGGTTGCCGCCACCAAGGCCGTGATGGGTTCCAAGTCGATCCATGAAGCCTTCGAATTCCAGACGGATTACGCCAAGTCGGCGTTCGAATCCTATGTCGCCGAACTGAGCAAGATCAGCGAACTGGCCACTGCCGCCACCAAGGACAGCTACGCGCCGTTCAAGGGCCGCGTGCAGGCCTGGCTCGACACGGTTCAGTCCGTCCGCGCCTAAGTCATTTTCGTTTCGCATTGCGAAGGGCCCCGGTCTAACGACCGGGGCCCTTTTGCTTTGGCCAGCGAGAATCCTTGAAAAATCGAGCGGCGATAACCAGATAGGCTGATCCCCACTAGGCAGGCGCTTAATCTGGTTTAGGATGGGACCAGCAACAAAGAATCCTGCGATGAAAGATTCGGGCGACAACAATGACGATCAGAACGGGTCGGGGAACACCGGCACCGGAATCGTCACCAAAACGCGCCCCAAGACCAAGAAGCCCAGCCTCTACAAGGTGCTTCTGCTGAACGACGACTACACGCCGATGGAGTTCGTGGTTCACATCCTGGAAAAGATATTCGGCAAGAACCGCGAAGAAGCGGTTGATGTCATGCTGCATGTCCACCGCCATGGTGTTGGCATTTGTGGCGTTTTTACGTTCGAAGTTGCGGAAACAAAGGTCGCCCAGGTGATTGAATTCTCCCGGCGGCATCAACATCCTCTACAATGTACGATGGAGAAGGAGTAGCGCGGCATGCCGTCACTTTCGCGGAGTTTGGAACAGGCACTGCACCACGCCATCAAGCTCGCCAGTGATCGGCATCACGAATACGCCACGCTGGAGCACCTTCTGCTCGCCTTGATGGATGACGCCGACGCCAGCCAGGTGATGAAAGCCTGCAATGTCGACATGGATGCGCTGAAGAAGTCCGTCCAGAAATACATCGAAGAAGACCTCGCCACCCTGGTGCTGGACGATTCTGAAGAGGCCAAGCCCACCACGGGATTCCAGCGGGTGGTGCAGCGCGCCGTGCTGCACGTTCAGAATTCCGGCCGCGATGAAGTGACAGGCGCCAATGTGATGGTGGCGCTGTTCACCGAGCGCGAAAGCCATGCCGTCTATTTCCTGCAGGAGCAGAACATGAACCGGCTGGATGCGGTGAGCTATATCAGCCACGGCATCGCCAAGCGCCCGGGCATGAGCCAGCCCAAGCAGGTGCGCGGCGCCGAAGAGGAAGAAGAGGGCGGCGAGAAGCAGCCCAAGCAGGGCACCGAGGCGCTGGAAGCCTATTGCGTCAACCTCAACGAGAAAGCCAAGTCCGGCAAGGTCGATCCCTTGATCGGCCGTACCGCCGAGGTCGAACGCACCATCCAGATTCTCTGCCGCCGCCAGAAGAACAATCCCTTGTTCGTGGGCGATCCCGGCGTGGGGAAGACGGCGATCGCCGAAGGCCTGGCGCGCAAGATCATTCGCGGCGAAGTACCTGAAGTGCTGCGCGGTTCCATCATCTATTCGCTCGACATGGGTTCGCTGATCGCCGGCACACGCTATCGCGGCGATTTCGAAGAGCGGCTCAAGACGGTGGTG
>CAILUV010000041.1 GCA_903837555.1 uncultured Alphaproteobacteria bacterium | reverse complement strand
GGTGCAAATGATGCCCTTAAACTAACATACCAACTGGGCCACTCAGTGGGGGCCGGTCAATGGATCCCCTTCCCTCGCGCTACGCGCTCGCCGGGGATGACACATCTGTCAGCGCGGCAGTTCCGAGCTTCCCATCAAGAACTCGTCAACGCCTCTGGCGCACTGGCGGCCTTCGCGGATCGCCCACACCACCAGCGACTGGCCGCGGCGCATGTCGCCGCAGGCAAACACCTTGCCCTTGCTCGTCTGGTAGTTGGTCACCGGTGCCTTCACATTGCCGCGTGCATCCAGTTCGACGCCCGACTGTTCGACGAGGCCCGCCTTGCGCGGGCCGACAAAGCCCATTGCCAGGAACACCAGGTCGGCCTTGAGCGTGAATTCGCTGCCCGGCACTTCGACAAGGTTCATCTTGCCGCCGTCGCCCAGCTTCCATTCGACGCGCACGCACTCCAGCGCGGAAATCTTGCCGTCATTGCCGATGGCGCGCTTGGTCTGGACCGCCCAGTCGCGCTCGCAGCCTTCCTGGTGCGACGACGAGGTGCGCAGCTTGAGCGGCCAATCGGGCCACACCAGCAGCTTGTTTTCCTTCACCGGCGGCTGCGGCATGATTTCGAACTGGGTCACCGAGGCCGCGCCATGGCGGTTCGACGTGCCGACACAGTCCGAACCGGTGTCACCACCGCCTATCACCACGACATGCTTGCCCTTGGCCGACAGCGTGCCATTGGGGGCAGCCTTGTCTTCGGGATCGCCCGCCACCCGCTTGTTCTGCTGGGTCAGGAAATCCATCGCGAAATGAATGCCCTCCATCTCGCGGCCTTCGATCGGCAGGTCGCGCGGGGCTTCCGCGCCGCCCGACAGCACCACCGCATCGTAATCGGCCATCAGCATGTCCATCGACACCGCCACGCCCACTTCGACATTGGTGCGGAACACCACGCCTTCGGCCTGCATCTGGCGGATGCGGCGGTCAATCAGGTGCTTTTCCATCTTGAAGTCCGGAATGCCGTAGCGCAGCAACCCGCCAACGCGGTCGGCTTTTTCAAACACCGTGACGCTGTGGCCGGCGCGCGCCAACTGCTGCGCCGCTGCCATGCCGGCGGGACCGGAGCCCACAACCGCAACGGTCTTGCCGGTCTTCTTCGGGGCGACCTGCGGCTGGATCCAGCCTTCGTCCCAGGCGCGGTCGACGATCTGGCATTCGATGGTCTTGATGGTGACCGGGCTGTCGATGATGTTCAGCGTGCAGCTCGCCTCGCAGGGCGCGGGGCAGATACGGCCGGTGAATTCCGGGAAATTGTTGGTGGTGTGCAGGTTCTCGGACGCGGTGCGCCACTGGTCGCGATAGACCAGGTTGTTCCAGTCCGGAATCTGGTTGTTGACCGGGCAACCCTGGTGACAGAAGGGAATGCCGCAATCCATGCAGCGCGCCGCCTGCTTGCTGACATCGACATAGGGCAGCGGCTGCACGAACTCATTATAATTGTTGATGCGCACTTCCGGCTTTTCGCTGGTGCGATCCTGCCGTTCGATTTCCAGAAAACCTGTGATCTTGCCCATGTGCCTTACTCAGCCGCGATGTGGGAGGCGGCGCGCGCCTTGATGTCCGCCAGCGCCTTGGCGAAGTCAGACGGCATCACCTTGACGAACTTGCAAAGCTCGCCGTCCCAATTGTCCAGAATGAACTTGGCGCGCGGGCTGCCGGTGTGCAGCAGGTGACGTTCCACCAGGATGCGCAACCGCTCGGCATCGAAGCGCAGATAGTCGCCCATGCCCTGGTCGGCCACGCTGACAGAGCGCTGCTTGGGCAGGTCGGCATGCTCGACATTCTCGCAAGGCCCGACCTTTTCCAGCTTGATCATGGAGGGATTGCAGCTTCGCTCGAAGCTGCCGTCCGCGTCATAGATATAGGCGACGCCGCCCGACATGCCGGCGGCGAAATTGCGACCCGTCTTGCCCAGCACCACCACAACGCCGCCGGTCATGTATTCGCAGCCATGATCGCCGGTGCCTTCCACCACGCAGACCGCGCCGGAATTGCGCACCGCGAACCGCTCGCCCGCCACGCCGTGGAAATAGGCTTCGCCGGAAATCGCGCCGTACAGCACCGTGTTGCCGACGATGATGTTCTCGCTGGCGTCGCGCGTCACATACGCCGGCGGCTTGACGACGATGCGCCCGCCCGAAAGCCCCTTGCCGACATAGTCGTTAGCGTCGCCGGTCAGTTCGAGCGACACGCCCCGCGCCAGGAAGGCGCCGAAGCTCTGGCCAGCGGTGCCGGTCAGCTTCACGCTGATCGTGTCTTCGGGCAGGCCGGCATGGCCATGGCGCCTGGCCACTTCGCCCGACAGCATGGCGCCGACCGTGCGGTCCACGTTGCGCACGGTCTTTTCGATCCGCACCGGCTGGCCGTTTTCGATCGACGGCTTGGCGGCGGCGATCAACTGGTGATCGATCGCCGATTCCAGTCCGTGATTCTGCTTTTCATTGTGATGGATGGCGACGCCGGGCTTGGGCGTCACGCTGTAGAGAATACGCGACAGGTCCACGCCCTTGGCTTTCCAGTGGCCGATGGCCTTCTTCATGTCGAGCTTGTCGACGCGGCCGACCATCTCGGTCAGGGTGCGGAAGCCAAGGCTGGCCATGATCAGACGCAGCTCTTCGGCGACGAAGAAGAAGTAGTTGATCACATGTTCCGGCTGGCCGGTGAAGCGCTTGCGCAGGATCGGATCCTGGGTGGCGACACCCACGGGGCAGGTGTTCAGGTGACACTTGCGCATCATGATGCAGCCCGCCGCGATCAGGGGCGCGGTGGCGAAGCCGAACTCGTCCGCGCCCAGCAGCGCGCCGATGGCAACGTCGCGGCCCGTGCGCAAGCCGCCATCGACCTGCACGGCGACGCGGCCACGCAGGCCGTTCAGCACCAGGGTCTGCTGGGTTTCGGCCAGGCCGATTTCCCAAGGGCTGCCCGCATGGGTCAGCGAGGTCAGCGGCGACGCGCCGGTGCCGCCTTCAAAACCGGAAATGGTGATGTGGTCGGCGCGGCACTTGGCGACGCCGGCGGCAACCGTGCCGACGCCCACTTCCGACACCAGCTTGACCGAGATGCGGGCCTTCTGATTGACGCTCTTCAGGTCGCGGATCAGCTGCGCCAGGTCTTCGATCGAATAGATGTCGTGGTGCGGTGGCGGCGAAATCAGGCCGACGCCCGCCGTGGAGTGACGCACCTTGGCGATGTTGGCATCGACCTTGTGGCCGGGAAGCTGACCGCCTTCGCCGGGCTTGGCGCCCTGGGCCATCTTGATCTGGATGTCGTCGGCATTGACCAGATATTCGGTGGTTACGCCGAAACGGCCCGAGGCCACCTGCTTGATGGCGGACCG
>CAILUV010000040.1 GCA_903837555.1 uncultured Alphaproteobacteria bacterium | reverse complement strand
GCCAGTCGGGCTTAGGCATGCCCGAGCGCGATTTCTACCTGTCGACGCAGGCCGACATGGTCAAGACCCGCGAGGCCTATCGCAAGTATCTCGCCGACATGATGGTGCTGGCCGGGATGGATGATGCGGCCGCGCGCGCCGACCGCATGCTGGCGCTGGAAGTGGAGATTGCGAAAGTCTCCTGGGCCCGTGTCGACCGCCGCGACGCCACCAAGACCTACAATCCCATGCCGGTTTCCAACCTGAAAAAGCTGGCGCCGGAATTCCCCTGGGACCAGTTCCTGGCGGAGACCTCCATTCCCCTCACCACGCCGCAGGGGCGTGAGCGGTATGTGATCGTGGCGGAAAACACCGCCTTCGGCCCGCTGGCCAAGATTTTTACCGCCACGCCGGTCAGCACCTGGCGCGATTACCTGACGGTGCATTACCTCAAGAGCTTCGCGCCGTATCTGCCCAAGCGGTTCGACGATCTGGTCTTCTCGTTCTACGGCACGCAGCTCTCGGGCCGCACCGCGCAGCAGGAGCGCCGCATCCGCGGCACGCGCCTGCTCGACACCACCATGGGCGAGGCGCTGGGCAAGCTTTATGTCGCGCGCCATTTCCCGCCGGACTCCAAGGCCAAGATGGACGTTCTGGTCGCCAATCTGATCAAGGCGTTCGAGCAGAACCTGCAGACGCTGGACTGGATGGGCCCGGAAACCCGCGCCAAGGCGCAGGAAAAGAACGCCAGCTTCACGCCCAAGATCGGCTATCCCAGCAAGTGGCGGGATTATTCCGGGCTGCAAGTGCAGCGCGGCGACCTGATCGGCAATGTCCAGCGCGCGGCTGTGTTCGAATGGAACCGCGACGTGGCCCGCATCAACCAGCCGGTGGACCGTCTGGAATGGGGCATGACGCCCAGCACCATCAACGCCTATTACAATGCTTCATGGAACGAGATCGTATTCCCGGCGGGCATCCTGCAGCCGCCTTTCTTCGATCCCAATGCGGATGATGCGGTGAACTACGGCGCCATCGGCGCGGTGATCGGGCACGAGATCAGCCATGGCTTCGATGACCAGGGTAGCAAGTATGACGCCAAGGGCGTGTTCCAGGACTGGTGGACCAAGGAAGATCGCGAGCGTTTCGACGCCCGCACCGCTGCGCTGGTGAAACAGTATGACGCCTATGAACCGCTGCCGGGTTTGCATGTCATCGGCAAGCAGACGCTGGGCGAGAACATCGCCGACAATGCGGGGCTGGCGATCGCACTGAAGGCCTATCACATCTCGCTGAACGGCAAGCCTGCGCCGGTGATCGACGGGCTGACAGGCGACCAGCGCCTGTACCTGGCCTTCGGCCAGGTGTGGCGCACCAAGATGCGCGACAGCGCGATCCGCACCCAGACCGTGTCGGGTGTGCATACGGTGGCGCAGTTCCGCGTGGTGGGCCCCACCCGCAACCAGGACGAATGGTACAAGGCGTTCAACGTGCAGCCCGGAGACAAATACTATTTGCCGCCGGAGCAGCGCGTGAAGCTTTGGTAGTCGCTATTTGGCGGGGAAACTCACCGCCAGATAGGACACCACTTTGTCGAAATCCGCATCGCTGACCTGGGCGCCGCTTGCGACCATCTGGTTGACCGTATCGGCCCAGTCGGCGCGCGTCTTGCGCTGGGCGCTGACCACATCGGCGCTGTGACACTGGGCGCAGGCCTTGGCCACCATGTCGCGGCCGGGGCCCGGCGGCAGGGTGTCGGCCTGGGCCGCGACAGTGGCGGTTAGGAAAAGGGCGGCAGTCAGACCCGAAACGCGCTTCATGTGTTCACTCCCAGTTATGGGGCCACCCTGACAGCGCCATCCTGAATGGCGGCTGAACGGCAGATGCGAACCGGTCGCGCGTTTATTCTGGGAGCTTCAACAGCTTTTCGGGCGGCAAGGCGGCATCGGTGAAGCGCGCCAACGCCACCGAGCCCTTGAACCAGTTCACATGGTTGATGCGCACGCCCACCATGACATGCCCCGGACCGTGCGGCGTGAACGCAACCTCGGCTTCGCCTTCCAGCACGCCATCGACATACATGCGATAGGTCTTGCCGTCATAAGTCTGCGCCACCGCATACCAGCGGTTCAGCGCATGGGTCTTGTCCGGAAAGATCAGCGCCTTGCTGCCGGCCTTGCTGTTGACGAAGGCATCCAGATACCAGCGCCCATCCTTCACCCGTGTCTCGAACATGAAGCGCGGATTGGGATCGCTGGTGCCCGCTGGCAGGGCGTCCAGCCCCGTCACCGGATCGGTTTCCACGATATGCATCCAGCGCTGTTCGAAGTCGCCGCCTTCGGGGCGGAAGATCGCTTCGATGGTGAAAGTCTTGGCGCCGACCAGCGGACGGTCGCCAAAGAACAGCGCGTCGTTCTTGCCGTTGAACTGCACCGCCTTGCCGACGGGGCTGTCGACCAGCCTGGGCGCGCCCTCGACTTTGGGCACGATGCAGCCAATGCGGGCCAGATTGTCGAAGCGCCAGACGGTTTCTGCGGCCAGCGCGGGCGACACCAGGCATGCGCCCAGAAACGCGGCGAAGGCGATGCTGCATCTGCTCATTGGGCCCTCCCAACTTTCTCTATAATCTGTATGCACTTAGGCGGCGTTGACGCTTCCACCGCACCCCTGCAATCTG
>CAILUV010000039.1 GCA_903837555.1 uncultured Alphaproteobacteria bacterium | reverse complement strand
GCGCTGGAAAACCTGCCGCGCATGGCGGCGCGCGGCGGCCGCGGAAATTTCGTGCTGCCCGGTCCCGCACAGGCCGATGCCGAAATCGCGGCGCTGGCGAAACGGGGCGGACAGCTGATCGCGTCCTGTGAACCGGACTATATCAGATTGTGGAAGGTGACAGGCCCGACCTGTTCGGTGCGCGACAGCCTGAGCCAGGCGCGGCGTTCCTGGTCATTGAGCTGCGGCATGTTACGTCTTCGCGCCGATGCGCGGTTCCTCGCCGCGCAGCAGGCGGCGGATATTGTCGCGGTGCATCCAGGTGATCAGCACCGACAGCACGAGCGCCAGCGCCGCATACCTGTGCTGGCCTAGCAGCAGGAAATAGCTCGACGACAGGGCGATGGCGATCAACGCCGACAAGGACGAGATTTTCCAGATCAGCGCCGCGCCCAGCCATGTGGCGGCAACCAGCAGGCCGACGGGCCAATAGAGCGCGATGGCGACGCCCAGAAAAGTTGCCACGCCTTTGCCGCCCTTGAACGAAAGCCAGATCGGGAACAGGTGGCCCAAAATCGTGCCCAAACCGGCGAAAACCTCCGCGCCGGGCGGCAGCAGCAGGCGAGCGGCGATCACCGCCGCAGCGCCTTTCAGTCCGTCGCACAGCAGGGTGGAGACAGCCGCCCATTTCTTGCCGGTGCGCAGCACATTGGTGGCGCCGATATTGCCCGAGCCGATCTTGCGGACATCGCCCGCGCCCGCAACCCAGACAAAGAACAGTCCGAAGGGAATGGAGCCCAGCAGATAGCCGAGAAGAAGTGCCTGCAGCATGATCATGCCCGCAACGATGCCAGCCTTCTTGCGAAAAATCTATCGGGCGTCGAACACGCATTCGCCGCCGACATAGGTGGCGCGGGCGCGGCCCTGCAGCTTGCGGCCTTCGAACGCTGTGTTGCGGGCGCGGCTGTGCAGTTTTTCCGCGTCCACCACGAACGGCTCACCCGGATCGATCAGCACCAGATCGGCGGGCGCGCCCTTTGCCAGCGTACCGGTGGGCAGGCCGAAGATGTGCGCAGGCGCGGACGTCAGGGTGGCCAGCACCTGGATCAGGCTGGCATGACCCTCGTGCGCCAGACTCAGCGCGGCGCCGAGCAGGGTTTCCAGCCCCACTGAGCCGGCGGCGGCGGCGGCGAAGGGCTGGCGCTTGGTGTCGGCGCCCTGTGGTTCATGGCTGGACACGATGGCGTCGATCACGCCGGAGGCGACGCCTTCGACCATGGCGGCGCGGTCGGCTTCGCTGCGCAGCGGCGGGCTGACTTTGCGGAACGTCAGATACGAACCGACATCCAGTTCGTTGAGCATCAGGTGATGGGCGCTGACGGCGCAGGTCACGGGCAGGCCGCGTGCCTTGGCGGCCGCCACGGCATTCAGCGCGGCGCGGGTGGAAATCTGGCCAAAGTGGTAGCGCGCGCCGGTCAGCTCAACCAACCTAATGTCACGTTCCACCATCATGGCTTCGGCAATGGCGGGCGCAGCGGGAATGCCCAGCCGGGTGGCGAACTCGCCTTCGGTGGCGCTGGCATTCAACGTCAATTCAGGATCTTCGGCATGGGCGATGACGAGGGCATCGAATGTGGCGGCATAAGACAGTGCGCGGCGCAGCACGCGGGCATTGGCGATGGAGCGGTCGCCGTCGCTGAACGCCACCGCGCCGGCCTCTTTCAAGAGACCGATCTCGGTCATGGTCTCGCCATGCAGCCCACGCGTCAGGGCGGCGCAGGGCAGCACGCGCACCTTGGCTGTGGCGGCGGCGCGGCGCAGCAGGAAATCGACCAGCGAAGGTTCGTCGATCACCGGATCCGTGTTGGGCATCACCACCATGGAGGTAACGCCGCCCGACGCCGCAGCCGTGCTGGCGGATTCCAGGCTTTCGCGATGCTCCGCGCCCGGCTCACCCGTGAAAACGCGGCAGTCGATAAGGCCCGGCGCCAGCACCAGGCCGCGGCAATCGATCACTTCGGGATCGTTCGGTTCGGCGTCGTTGAACAGGCGCGGGCCGACATCGGCGATGCGGCCGTTTTCGACCAGCAAGCCACCCTTGGCGTCGAGCCCGCTGGCCGGATCGATCAGACGGGCATTGCGAAAGGCGATGCGCCCACTTCTGGCGGAGATCATGGGAGCCTCCGCGACAGCGCATCGAGGATTGCCATGCGGATGGCGACTCCCATCTCGACCTGCTCGGAGATCAGGCTGACCTGCACGTCGTCTGCAATGTCGGAGGCAATTTCCACCCCCCGGTTCATCGGGCCCGGATGCATGACCAGCGCGCCGGGCTTGGCGACGGCAAGCTTGGCGCGGTCCAGGCCATAAAAGCGGAAATATTCGCGCGCCGAGGGCACGAAGGCGCCGCTCATTCTTTCCAGTTGCAGGCGCAGCATCATCACAATGTCGGCCCCGGCCAGGCCGCTCTTCATGTCAGTATGGATTTCAACGCCAAAACGGTCGGCATCGGCGGGCAACAGTGTCCGCGGCGCCACCAGCCGCACCTGCGCGCCCATCATGGAAAGCAGGCGCAGGTTGGAACGGGCGACGCGGCTGTGCAGCACGTCCCCGCAGATGGCGACCACGAGGCCTTCGAAATGCCCCAGCCGGCGGCGGATCGTCAGCGCGTCCAGGAGCGCCTGGGTGGGATGTTCATGGGCGCCGTCACCGGCATTGATCACGCTGCAGTCCAGCTTGCGCGACAGAAGTTCGGCCGCGCCCGCATCCTGATGGCGCACCACCAGAATGTCGGGGCGCATGGCGTTGAGGGTGGAGGCGGTGTCGATCAGCGTCTCGCCCTTGGAGACGGACGAGGTCTTGACCGACATGTTCATCACATCGGCGCCCAGCCGCTTGCCCGCCAGCTCGAAGGACGACTGGGTGCGGGTGGAGGCTTCGAAGAAAAGATTGATCAGCGTGCGGCCCTTGAGCAGGGCGGTCTTCTTGTCGGTGGCGCGGCCCTGCATGACATAGGTCTCTGCCAGATCGAGCAACGCAGTAATGTCGAAAGGGGAAAGGCCATCGATCCCGAGCAAATGGCTCGACTTGAGGATCGGTGCGGCGTCCGGCGATGTCATTAAAGCGGGCCTTATAAAGTCCAAATGGGGGTCCGGCAACCCCGGCTGGTTAATGCTCAGGACGCCATTTCTTCCAGTGTACGCCCCGCCGGTTCAGGCAGGAACAGGATGGCGATCAAAGTGATGGGGATAGCTGCCAGCAGGACCTGAATTGCGGCGCTGTGGCTGCCAAGCATGTCATAGAGCACGCCTTCCAGCGCCAGGGCCACGGCGCCGAAACTGATCTCCAGCATGTAGCGCAGGCCCGAAACCGTGGCGCGGTACTGGGTCGGCACAATTTCCAGCGCAAAGCCGGCGATTAAAGCGTCGCCCGAGAAGAAGCCGAAGAAGGCGAGGATCCAGAGCAGCGGAATCGCCCAGCCAGGGGCGCCGTTGTAGAAAAGGAAGAAGCAGACAGCCACCAGGCTGACAATGGCAAAGGCCATCGGCTTGCGGCCCACCCGGTCGGACAGTCGTCCCGCCAGGATCGCCAGGGCCAGTCCGATCAGCCCGCCGGGGATCAGCAGCATCGTCACTTCTCCCGGCGAGTACTGATAGCTGTCCTGGAGGTATTTCTGCGCCAAAACGGTAGCGGGCGAGATGGCGAAGCCGAAAGCCGAGGCCGCGATTACCACCAGCGCTACGCGGCGGGGATATTGCCGCGCGATGTCGCGCACCAGCCGCAGCGCCTGAGCACTCTTCGATCCGATGCCTTCGCGCTTTGCGAAACGTTCGGTTTCGGGCAGATGCCGGCGCAGATAGGCCACCGCGAACAGCGGCAACGCCCCGATCACATAGAGGGCGCGCCAGCCATAGGGCAGCAGGTTCACAGCCGCGAACACCAGCGATGCCAGCCCGGCGCCGAAATAATACATGGCACTCAAGGCGCCGTTGCCCCAGCCCCGCGCCTGCGCCGCCACCACTTCCGCGATCACGACGAAGCAGAGCATTTCTTCGGCGTACCCGAATACGCGGGTGAAGAATTGTGCCCAGACGAAACTTTGATAGCCGGGCGCGAAGGCAGTCAGGAGCGTAAAGCCCGCCTGGGCCAGAAGCGTCACCAGCAGAAGCTGACGGCGACCAATAATGTCGGCACTGGCAGCCAGCAAGAGCGCGAAGATCGCGGCGATGCGGAAATAGGCTGCGGTCAGCCCAACCTGGTTTTCGGGAATCTGAAGTTCGACCTGAATCTGCGGTATCGCCAGGCCAAAGATATTCTGGTCGAAGCCGGCGAACAGTGCCGCGGCACCGACCAGCAGGATGGTGCGCTCCTGCTGCTGGTCCATCTGGCCATGGTTGGGATCGGGGCGCAGGCCGGGCGGAAGCCACCGGAAACGCGCAGGTGCGCTCAGGTCTTTCATCGCAGGTTGCGCAGGCGGTCCAGCGCTCCCTGCAACAGATAGGCGGCGGCCATCTTGTCCACCACCTGGTCGCGGCGGCGGCGGGAGGCGTCGGCGTCCAGAAGGGTGCGGGTCACGGCGCTGGTGGAGAGACGTTCATCCTGAAATACGACGGGCAGGGGGCTGTGGTTCACCCAGTTGCGCCCGAAGGCCCGCGCTGACTGTGCGCTGGGGCCGTCGGTTCCGTCCATGTTCAGGGGCAGGCCGACCACCAGCCCGCCGACCCCCTGCGCACTTATTATAATGTCGAGCTGGGCGGCATCGGCGCCGAATTTGCCCCGTTTCAGTGTCTGCATGGGGGTGGCGATGGACAGGCTGGTATCGGACAGGGCCAGGCCGATGGTCTTTTCGCCCAAATCCAGCCCCAGCAGCCGAAGGCCGGGAGCAAGGCTCAGTGATTCCAGTGTAATGACCGCCAAAATGCCCACTTTTTTTAGGGGGCGGTCCGGCTTACGCCTAACGCCCCTGCTTGCCTCCGGACACCCCGGTTGCTAGCAAACCTCACCTCTAACACAGCAGGAACCCCATGTCCGTCGACAAGGACACCGTGCGCCGTATCGCCAAACTGGCCCGCCTGGCCGTGCCCGAAGCCCGGCTGGAGCCGATGGCTGGCGAGCTGAACGGCATCTTCCAGTGGGTCGAAATGCTGGGCGAGGTGAAGGTCGACGGTGTTCCGGCCATGACCTCGGTGGTGGCCCAGAAACTGAAATGGCGCGAAGACCAGGTGACCGACGGCGGCAAGGCCGACGAGCTTATGATCAACGCCCCGGACGGCACCGATCACTTCTTTGTCGTGCCGAAGGTGGTTGAATAAGATGTCTGATCTCACCGCCATGACCCTGGCCGAAGCGCGCGATGCCGTGCAGGCCAAGAAGATTTCCTCCAAGGAACTCACCGGCGCCTTTGTGAAGGCGATCGAAGCCGGCCGCCCACTCAATGCCTACATCACAGAAGCCGGCGAACAGGCCATGCTGATGGCCGATGTCTCCGACCGCCGCATTGCAAAAAGCGAGGGTGGGGCGCTGGAAGGCCTGCCGCTGGCGATCAAGGACCTGTTCTGCACCAAGGGCGTGCGCACTACGGCAGCGTCGAAGATCTTGGGCAATTTCGTTCCGCCCTACGAATCCACCGTCACCCAGAATTTGTGGGATGCGGGCGCGGTGATGCTGGGCAAGACCAACCTGGACGAATTCGCGATGGGTTCGTCCAACGAAACTTCGGCCTTCGGTCCGGTGTTTAATCCCTGGCGCGCCAGCAACTCCAACGCCAATCTGGTGCCCGGCGGTTCTTCGGGCGGTTCGTCCGCCGCCGTTGCTGCCGATCTGTGCCTTGCCGCTACCGGCACCGACACCGGCGGTTCGATCCGCCAGCCCGCCGCCGTTACGGGGCGCGTCGGCCTGAAGCCGACCTATGGCCGCTGCTCGCGTTTCGGCATCGTCGCCTTTGCCTCGTCGCTGGATCAGGCCGGTCCCATGACCAAGACGGTGCGTGACGCCGCCATCATGCTGAAGACGATGGCCAGCGTGGATGCCAAGGATTCCACCAGCGTCGACGTGCCGGTGCCTGATTACGAAAAGCTGCTGGAAGGCGGCATCAAGGGCCTGAGGGTCGGAATTCCCAAGGAATATCGCATCGACGGCGTTCCCGCCGAGATCAACGCGCTGTGGACCAAGGGCGCGGACTGGCTGAAGGCGCAAGGAGCCGAGATCGTCGAAGTCTCCCTGCCGCACACCAAATATGCGCTGCCCACCTATTACATCGTCGCCCCGGCGGAGTGTTCGTCCAACCTGGCGCGTTATGATGGGGTGCGCTTCGGCCACCGCGCCAGCGGCGCCCGCGACATCACCGACCTGTATGAAAAGAGCAGGGGCGAGGGTTTTGGCGCCGAAGTGCAGCGCCGCATCCTGATCGGCACCTATGTGCTGTCGGCGGGGTACTATGACGCTTATTACTCCCGCGCCCAGAAGCTGCGCACCCTGATCAAGCGCGACTTCGACCAGGCCTTCGAGAAATGCGACGTGCTGCTGACCCCGACCACGCCGGGTCCGGCCTTCGCGGTGGGCGCCAAGACCACCGATCCGCTGGAAATGTATCTGCAGGACGTCTTCACCGTGACGGTGAACCTGGCCGGGCTGCCCGGTATCTCGGTGCCCGCGGGCCTGACCGAAAACGGCCTGCCGCTGGGCCTGCAGTTGATCGGCAAGGCCTTTGACGAAGCCACGCTGCTGCGCGCCGCCTATGCGGTGGAAACGGCGGCGGATTTCAAGCACAGCCCGGCCAAGTGGTGGAACGTATGAGCGCGGCAGGAAAATCCAAGACCATCAAGGGTGAAACCGGCGATTGGGAAATCGTGATCGGCATGGAAGTCCATGCCCAGGTCGCATCCCAGTCCAAGCTGTTCTCGGGCGCCTCCACCGAGTTCGGCGCCGAGCCCAACAGCCAGGTATCGTTCATCGATGCCGGTTTCCCCGGCATGTTGCCAGTGATCAACGAAAAATGCGTCGAGCAGGCGGTGCGCACCGGGCTGGGCCTCAAGGCCCAGATCAACCTGCGTTCGCTGTTCGACCGCAAGAACTATTTCTACCCCGACCTGCCCCAGGGCTATCAGATCAGCCAGTACAAGGACCCCATCGTGGGCGAGGGCGAGGTCTATATCGACCTCAAGGACGGCGAAACCATCAAGGTCGGCATCGAACGCCTGCATTTGGAGCAGGATGCCGGCAAAAGCCTGCACGACCAGCACCCGGACAGCAGCTTTGTCGACCTGAACCGCTCCGGCATCGCGCTGATGGAGATCGTCACCAAGCCGCACATGCGCAGTAGCGAAGAGGCGGCGGCCTTCCTGAAGAAGCTGCGGGCCATCGTGCGCTATCTGGGCACCTGCGACGGCAACATGGACGAAGGCTCGATGCGGGCGGACGTCAATGTCTCGGTCTGCAAGGTCGGGGGCTATGACGAGTTCCGCAGGACCGGCAGCTTCAAGACGCTGGGTACCCGCTGCGAGATCAAGAACGTCAATTCCATGCGCTTCATCGCCCAGGCGGTGGAGTATGAAGCCCGCCGCCAGATCGAGGTGATCGAGGGCGGCGGTACCATTGCGCAGGAAACCCGGCTGTTCGACAGTCGCCAGGGCGAGACCCGCTCCATGCGCTCCAAGGAAGAGGCGCATGACTATCGCTACTTCCCCGATCCGGACCTGTTGCCTCTCGAACTGGATGCCGCCTGGGTCGAAGCGATCAAGAAAACTCTGCCGGAGCTGCCCGACGAGAAGAAGGCGCGCTTCATGACGCTGGGACTTGGCGCCTATGACGCCTCGGTGCTGGTCGCGGAGCGCGAACTGGCGGACTTCTATGAAGAGATGGCCAAGGGCGTGGATGCGAAAGCCGCCGCCAACTGGCTGAACAACGAAGTGCTGGGCCGCCTCAATCGTGACGGTCTGTCAATTACGCAGGTGCCGGTTAGCGCCGCCGCCAACAACGCCATCATCGCGATGGTCGCGGACCAGACCATCTCAGGAAAGATCGCCAAGGATCTGCTGGACATCGTCTGGACCGAAGGCGGCGACCCCAAGCAGGTGGTCGAAGCGCGCGGCATGAAGCAGGTAACCGACACCGGCGCCATCGATGCGGCGATCGAAGCGGTGATCGCCGCGAACCCCGCGAAGGTGGAAGAGGTGAAAGCCAAGCCGAAGCTCGCCGCCTGGTTCGTCGGTCAGGTGATGAAGCAGACGGGTGGCAAGGCCAATCCGGCAGCTGTCAACGCCGCGCTCAAAACCCGACTCAATCTGCCCGACGAGGGGTGATTCGCACAAAATGCGCATTTCGCGTATCAGCCCCGCAAATCACGCGCTTTTTTGTCCGTATACGGAATGATGTATATAACCCTTGTAAAATGGGGTTTTCCTGCATTTCGTGTTTTTGGGCCTTTTTCGAAAGCCCCCATAGAGTTGCATTTCAAAATGCAAGTACTTCATATTGATGACGTTTTGGGGGGCGACATCAGTCGTTCAGACCCGAACAAACGATAGAGGAGTTGACCATGGCTGCGAAGAAGAAGGCCAAGAAGGCCAAGAAGGCGACCAAGAAGAAGGCCGCCAAGAAGAAGAAGTAATTGACCTCGGTCAATTAGTTATTCTTCACGGATACCCCTGAACATTCACTCAGGACGTACCCGATGAATAAGGCAAAAGCCGCGGCGTCCGTCAGGATACCGCGGCTTAGCTTTTTTGGGGGCGACCATCGCGCCACCTTGCCAACCCCGCCGGTCTTCGCCATCTGCTTCTGGTGCAGCGCATGAAGGAAGCGGCCATGGCGAAAAAACCCACCAGGAAATCTGTAAAAAGGGCTCGTCCGGTCCGGCGCAAGGCCACCAAGGCGCAAAAGCCCGCCAAGCCCATCGCGCTCTACTACTGGCCAACCCCCAACGGCCATAAGGTCAGCATCATGCTGGAAGAGCTGGGAGTGCCTTATCAACTTCACCCCATCGATATCGGCAGGGGCGAGCAGTTCGCCCCGTCTTTCCTGAAGATCGCGCCCAACAACCGCATGCCGGCCATTGTCGATCCGGATGGTCCGGGTGGCCGCCCGGTGTCGGTCTTCGAATCTGGCGCGATCCTTCAGTATCTGGGCCGCAAGTATGGCCGTTTCTATCCGCAAGAAGAGCGGCTGCGCATCCAGGTCGAGGAATGGCTGTTCTGGCAGGTCGGCGGGCTGGGGCCGATGGCGGGGCAGGCCAACCATTTCCTCGTCTATGCCAAGGAAGACCTGCCATACGCCAAGAAGCGTTACAGCGACGAAGTCCACCGGCTGTGCGGGGTGATGAACAAGCGCCTTGCCACCCGCAAATTCCTGGCGGGCGCCTATTCCATCGCCGACATGGCCTGCTGGAGCTGGGTGCTGTCGGCGGGCAAGTACACCAACATGGACGAGTTCCCGAACCTGAAGGCTTGGCGCGACCGTGTCGGCAAGCGCCCGGCGGTGGTGCGCGGCAAGGCGCTGGGCGCCGATCGGCGCAAACCGATGACCGATGCGGACCGCAAACATTTGTTCGGGCAGCGCGCGAAATAATTTTCTGCCGCCAAAGCGGGCAGAAACCGGCGGCCACCAAAACCCAGCCTCGTGCTGGGATTAGCGCCTCGGCATCGTCGCAAAATTAGGATTTTGTTTTCCATCTCTAACGGGACGTAAAAAACACGGCTAACGCGTGTTTACCGCGCCTTAGTTTATTGGGGTTCACCATCATCATGCGTGAAAGGTCTTTGCACCCTTCACGGTGATGGGAGGAACCACTCGTGGCTTGCATCGATATCGACTCTCTGGCGCAGTATGAGCGCGATGCCAAGGAAGGGCGCGCTGATGCGCTCTATAACCTCGGCCTGGCCTATTCGACCGGCCAGGGCGTTAGCGTCGACATGGTCGCGGCCCACAAGTGGTTCAATCTGGCCGCCGTGCGCGGCGTGGAGGCCGCCAAGAGCTGGCGCAACCAAGTGGCTGCCGAAATGCTGCCGTCCCAGATCGCGGAAGCCCAGAAGCTTGCCCGCGAATGGCTCAATATTTTCAAATAATCACTTCGCCGTCAGTGCCGTGACGCTGGGCGCCTGGGGCGCATACAGATCCGGCAGTATCCGCAAGGGCACATCCTTGCCCGCCAGCCTGGCGCGATAGACCTGGGCATTCTCCAGAACACGCTGAACATAATTGCGCGTCTCCCCGAACGGGATCTGCTCGATCCAGTCGATCGGGTCGACGGCTTGCGTGCGCGGATCGCCGTAGGCGGCCACCCATTTTCGGCTGTTGCCGGGCCCCGCATTGTAGGAGGCCGCCGCCAGGATCAGCGAGCCGCCATACCGGTCCAGATGCACCCGGTACTCGTTCATGCCCAATTGCATATTGTAGACCGTGTCGCCTAGCAGCGCGTCGGGCCGATAGGGAAGGTTCGCCTGTTTGGCCGCGACCTTGGCGCTGGCCGGCATCATCTGCATCAACCCGCGGGCGCCTGCGCTGGAAATTGCATAGGCGTCGAATTCGGTTTCCTGGCGGATCAGGGCCAGCACCAGCGCCGCTTCGGGCGGCGAGCCGGGACCGACATAGGCGGGCAGGGCGATCACCGGATAGGAGAATTGCGGCATCGCCACGCCGTCATAGCCAAGGCTCTTGGCCAGGCGCACGGCGATTTCCGGATAACCCCAGTCGTTGAGCATCATCATCAGCCGCTTGATGTGGCGCGGGCTGGAATGGGTTTCGACATGGCGTTCGACAAAGCTGCGCAGGGATGACGCCTGGCCCAGATCGGCCAGAATCTTGATCTCGTTGATCAGCGGCGAGGCTTCCACCTCACTGGGCGGGGCGGCTTCCACAATAGTGTCGGTCAGGCGTAGTACCGGGGCTGGGTCCGTACGCGCCAGCGCCACCTGGCCATAGAAAGTGTCGGGATAGGCCGCCGCCGCGCGGTAGCGCGCCAGCGCCGCTGCCGTGTCGCCCCGGGCTTCCAGGCTGCGGCCTTGCCAATACAGCGCGCGGCTCTTGCTGATGGGGCGCGCCACGCCTGCTTCCAGCTTGCGGAAATGCTCCAGCGCGGCGGCGGGTTCTTTGAGAAAGCGCAGCGCGATGAAGCCCGCCAGGAATTCCTGCTCGGCAAACTGGTTGCCGCTGGTAAAGCCGGCATGGCGCACCAGATCCAGCGCCATGCGCGGGTTGCCGCTCGTGAAGGCGGCGCGGGCCTGTATCGCCGTCTCGTTCCACCAGCGGGCGGCGCGATCGCGCACCAGCGTTGCGGCGGGCGTGCGCAGCAGCATGGCATTGGCTTCACGGTCGCGGCCTGCCAAGCGCAGGGCGCGGCTCCAGTCCATCAAGAGGCCCGGGTCGCTGGCGTCCACGACCTTGTCCAGCACGGCGGTGTTCTTGGGCATGCCGCCTGCCAGCGCGATGCGGGCATTGGCGATGTCGGCCGAACGGCTGTTTAGGCGCGCGATCAGCCGCCGGGCGGCGCTGGTCTGTCCCGACCAGAGAAGATTGTTCAGCCGGGCGCGATCGCTTTCGGGCGTCAGATGGGCGGCGAGCCTGGTGGCGATGTCCAGTTCGACGGCGGCATCGAATCTGCCCTCGATCCAGCCCTGGCGGATCAGCGTGGCGCCGCGCGTCTTTTCGCCGGTCGCCACCAGCGCTTCGCCCAGCCGGATCTTGCCGATGCTGGAGTTGGGCGTCTTGCCCGCGAACCAGGCCACAACCGCGCTGGGGCCCATGTCGGGCGGCAACATCGCTTCGGCGCGGGCCTGCAGCGTGCCCCGCAATGGCCAGGCGACCGCGCCCTTGGCGTCGGTGTCTTTGATGACGGTGTCGATCTCGGCAAAGGTGGCGCCGCTGTTGCGGTCCATCGCATAGCGCCATTCCAGCAGGCGCCTGGCGGTGCTGTTCTGACCCTGTGCCGCCAGCCCGCGCGCCGCCACCCAGTCGCCGCGCTCCGCCGCATCGAAGGCGCGACTGAAAATGTCGCGTTCGGGATGGGTGAGGAAGCGCAGGCGGCTTTGCCGCGTGGTGGACGATCCGGTGGCGCCGGTGGCGTCTGCAATGGGCTGCATCATCACCACATCGCCGTTGCGGGTCAGTCCCGCTGGCAATGACTGGGCCAGGCCAGCCGCAATCAGGGCGCCGCTGAGGGGCAGGGAGATAAGGCAGGCACGCGAAAAGGACATGGGCGGGTATAGGTCTGCTGGCTTGTTGAAAAGTCTGGATCAGCTTAGACGGATGCCCGCCTGGAAGGCCATAATGGGACCTGTCTTCCGGCATAAATGTGACCGGTCCCAACCAAAAACTGGAACTTAAGCCATGGCCAGCACCCGCGACCGCATCAAAGGCTCGATCACCGCGCTTATTACCCCCTTCACGGCCGGCAAGGTGGACGAGGCCGCGTTCCGCAAACTGGTGAACTGGCAGATCGAACAGGGCACCAATGGCCTGGTTCCCTGCGGCACCACCGGCGAATCGCCGACCCTCAGCCATGACGAACATGCCCGGGTGATCGAGCTTTGCGTGGAAGAGGCCAAGGGCCGCGTGCCGGTGATTGCCGGCGCCGGTTCGAACTCGACCGAAGAAGCCATCATGCGCACGCGCCATGCCAAGGAAGTTGGCTGTGATGCAGTCCTGCATGTCACCGGCTATTACAACAAGCCCACCCAGGAAGGTCAGTATCGCCACTTCATGGCGGTGGCCGACGCCGTCGACATTCCCGTGATCCTTTACAACATCCCGGGCCGTGCGGTGGTGGGCATCACCGTCGACACCATGGTGCGTCTGGCCAAGCACAAGAACATCATCGGCGTGAAGGACGCGACCGCCGACCTGATGCGCCCCAGCCGCGAGCGCCTGGCGTGCGGCAAGGACTGGCTGCTGATCTCGGGCGAGGACGGCACGGCGCTGGGCTACAACGCCCATGGCGGATCGGGCTGTATCTCGGTTACCTCCAACATCGCGCCGCGCCTGTGCGCCGAGTTCCAGGCGGCCTGCGCCGCGGGCGATTTCGCCAAGGCGCGGGAGTATCAGGACCGGTTGGCGCCACTGCACGATGCGCTGTTCTGCGAAACCAGCCCGGCGCCGGTGAAATACGCCGCCTCGCTGCTGGGCCTGTGCAGCGAAGATGTGCGCCTGCCGCTGGCGGAAGCCAGTGAAGGCGCGCGCACCCAGGTCAAGGCCGCGATGCAACATGCGGGTTTGATTAAGTAGCCTCGGGCTCTTACGTTGGCGCATGGCCAAGAAGAAAGACGACGCATTCAAGCTGATCGCCGATAACCGCAAGGCGCGTTACGCCTATGCGATCGGCGAGACGCTGGAGGCTGGCATCATGCTGGTGGGTTCCGAGGTGAAGTCGCTGCGCAGCGGCAAGACGACGATCGGGGAATCCTATGCCCATGCCAAGGATGGCGAGCTGTGGCTGGTGAACTCCTATATCCCCGAATACACCCAAGCCTCGCGCTTCAACCACGAGCCCAAGCGCACCCGCAAATTGCTGGTGCACAAGCGTGAAGCGGCGCGACTGTCGGCGGCGATCCAGCGCGAAGGCATGACGCTGATCCCGCTGAAGCTCTATTTCAACGCCAAGGGCAAGGCCAAGCTGGAGCTCGGCGTGGCCAAGGGCAAGAAGCTGCACGACAAGCGCGAAACCGAAAAGGACCGCGACTGGGCCCGCGACAAGGCGCGGTTATTGCGCGCCAAGGGCTAGAGCCTTTGCCTTGCTGACCACATCCTCGAACATCTCGGTGGTCAGCCGTCGGGTGTTGGTGTTGTAGCGCGAGCAGTGATAGCTCGAGACCAGCTTGAACTTTCCGATTTCATAGATCGAGCCGTGCTGGAACGGGTGGGCGCTGATCTTCGCGCCCAGGGTGGTCAGCACGCTGTCATGCGCGATCTTGCCCAGCGCCAGTATCACTTTCACGTTCGGCAGCGTATCCAGTTCGCTGATCAGGAACTGGCGGCAGGTTTTGATCTCGGACGGTTCGGGCTTGTTCTGCGGCGGCACGCAGCGCACGGCGTTGGCGATGCGGCAATCCACCAGTTCCAGCGTGTCGTCGACGCGTTCGTCATAAACGCCTTTGGCCAATCCGAACTTGAGCAGGGTGGCGTAGAGCAGGTCTCCGGCCCAGTCGCCGGTGAAGGGGCGCCCCGTGCGGTTGGCGCCCTGCAGCCCGGGCGCGAGGCCGGCAATCACGATGCGCGCGGTGAGCGGCCCGAAGCTCGGGACGGGGCCGTTGAACCAGTCCGGATATTTGACGCGGTTGGCCTCGCGGAACGCCATCAGCCGCGGACAAAGCGGGCAGTCATGCGGCGGGGTGAGGGGAGATTTCATCCCCCCGCACTACAAAATTCAGGCCGTCTGCACAAACGCCGGCGCGGGCTTGCTGCCGCCGTCGCGGGCGATCTGGCTTTTCAGGTCGTCCAGCTCGATGAAATTGTCGGCCTGGCGGCGCAGTTCGTCGGCCACCATGGGCGGGGAGGTGCGGATGGTGGACACCACGCTGACCCGCTTGCCGCGCCGCTGCACCGCTTCCACCAGGCGGCGGAAATCGCCATCGCCCGAGAAGATCACCACATGGTCGACGCAGGACGACATCTCCATCACGTCGATGGCCAGTTCGATGTCCATATTGCCTTTGACGCGGCGGCGGCCCTGGCTGTCGGTGAACTCCTTCAGCGGCTTGGTGACAACCGCAAAGCCGTTGTAATCCAGCCAGTCGACCAGCGGACGCAGTGGCGAGAATTCCTGGTCCTCGGCCACGGCGGTGTAATAAAAGGCGCGCACCAGATTGCCTTTGCGCGCGAACAATTCCAGCAGGCGTTTATAGTCGATGTCGAACTGCAGTCCCTTGGCCGCGCCATACAGGTTGGCGCCGTCGATGAACAATGCGAGCTTCTCTGCCGGATAAAAAAGCATATGACCTCCAAAACATCTGAAGGGCGGCGCGCCTTATGTGCCGGCGCGGGCCCATGATCCTGATCGCGCTAGGCGGTAATGTGGCGTCCCCGGCCGGCCCACCCGCAGATACGCTCAAACGCGCACTCGCCCGGCTGGAAGAACTGGGGGTGAAAATCCTGTCCGTCTCGTCCTTTTATGAAACCCCGGCTTGGCCGGACCCGTCCGACCCGCCCTTCGTCAACGCGGTTGCCGCTGTCAGCAGCGCTCTCCAACCCGTTGAACTTCTGGATCTTTTGCATGGTGTGGAAACTGAGTTCGGGCGGATGCGTTCCGCTCCGAATGCCCCCCGGACACTGGATATTGATCTGCTGGACCATGAGGGGCGGGTGGCAAGCGGCGCCGTAAACCTGCCGCACCCCCGGCTGACGCAAAGAAGCTTCGTGCTGGTTCCGCTTGCGCAAGTCGCGCCGGGCTGGCGGCACCCGGTTTCGGGGCAGGGGGCGGCGGAACTGCTGGACTTATTGGCTGACAGGGACGGCCCCAAAAAGCTCGCATAGCTCCATTTTTTCTGTTATTCGGGCGCCATACCCCGTGGGTTGCGGCTTTTCGGGCCGGTAACCTGTTGAACTTGAAGGATTCTCATGGCTCGCGTCACCGTCGAAGATTGCGTCGACAAGATCCCCAACCGCTTTGATCTGGTTCTGGCTGCGGGTTTCCGCGCCCGTCAGCTTTCGGGTGGCGCCGAGCCGATGCTGGAACGCGACCGCGACAAAAACCCGGTTGTGGCCTTGCGCGAAATCGCCGCCCGGCTGATCAAGCCGGAAGATTCCAAGGAGGACTACATCCGCTCGCTGCAGAAGCATGCCGAAGTGGACGAGCCGGAAGAAGCCCGCCCCGAGGCCGACGACCGCGAAGACCCTTCGCATCGTCAGGTTACCGAGGAAGAGTTGTTGCGCGCCCTCACCACCGAGGCCCAGCGCCGCGCCGAGCCGCAGCCGGAACCCGAAGCGGATTACGAAGAGTAATCTGCCCAAATCGCGGGCTTTTGGTCCCCGTTTAGGTTCTGATTTCCAGTTATTCTGCCTATATTTGGCGGATGACCCCGCCTGCACCCGCAACTTCAGCTGAAAAGCCTGACACCAAGCCGGTTGCCGCGCCTTCGCGCGGCCGCCGCCGGCTGATGCGTCAGACCGACCTGGTCGAGCGGGTGCTGGCCTATGATCCGGACGCCGACGAAGCGGTCCTGAACAAGGCCTACGTCTATGCCATGACCGCGCACGGCAAGCAGTTCCGCGCCTCGGGCGATCCCTACTTTGCCCATCCGCTGGAAGTTGCGGCCATCCTTACCGACCTCAAGTTGGACGTGCCCACCATCGTGACGGCGCTTCTGCACGACACGATCGAAGACACGCTCGTGACTTATGAAGACGTGAAGGAAAAATTCGGCGAGGAGATCGCCAACCTGGTGGACGGCGTCACCAAGCTGTCGCAGCTCGAAGTTTTTTCCGAACGCACCAAGCAGGCCGAGAATTTCCGCAAGCTGATGCTGGCCATCACCAGCGACATCCGCGTGCTGCTGGTCAAGCTGGCCGACCGTCTGCACAACATGCGCACGCTGGGTTACATCGACAAGTCGGACAAGCGCCGCCGCATCGCCCAGGAGACGGTCGATATCTATGCGCCGCTGGCGGGCCGCATCGGTATGCAGAATATGCGTGAGGAGCTGGAAGACCTTGCCTTCGCGGAACTGGATTCCGATGCGCGCAATTCCATCGTCACGCATTTTGCGCGGCTGGACATGGTTGGCGGCGACCGGGTGGGGTGTATCGCCGACCAGATCAAGCGCCGACTGGCCGAGCATGGCATGGAGGCCTGGGTCTATGGCCGCGGCAAGCGGCCCTTTTCCATCTGGCGCAAGCTGCAGACCAAGAAGCTCAGCTTCGAACAACTGTCCGACATTTTCGGCTTCCGGGTGATCGTCGGTTCCACGAACGACTGCTATCGCGCGCTGGGCATCATCCATACCAGTTGGCAGATGGTGCCGGAGCGCTTCAAGGATTTCATCTCCACGCCCAAGCCCAACGGCTACCGCTCGATCCACACCACGGTGATCGGTCCGGAAAAGCAGCGGGTGGAAATCCAGATCCGTACCCAGGAAATGCATGACATTGCGGAACGCGGCGTGGCGGCGCACTGGCGTTACCGGGAGCATGTGCCGGAAGCCGGCAGCAATGACGACAGCGTCACCTATGGCTGGTTGCGCGACATGGTCGATCTGCTGGAGCGCGGCGACAGCGCCGAAGAGGTGCTCGAACATTCGCGCCTGGCGATGTACCAGGACCAGGTTTTCTGCTTTACGCCAAAGGGGTCGCTGATCTCGCTGCCCAAGGGTGCCACGCCGATCGACTTTGCTTATGCGGTGCATACCGACATGGGCAACAGCGCGGTGGGCGCCAAGGTGAATGGCAATCATGTCGCCCTGCACATTCCCCTGAAGAATGGCGATCAGGTGGAAATCATCACCACCAAGGATTCCACGCCCTCGCCGATGTGGGAGCAGTTCGTGGTGACGGGCCGTGCCCGCGCCGAAATCCGCCGCTTCCTGCGCCATGCCCAGCGCGACGAGCATGTCCGCTTCGGCCGCAAGATTCTGGAAAAAGCCTTCGAGGATGAAAAACGCGAACTGACCGACAAGGCGATCGAGGAAGTCGCCAAGAAGCTGCGCCTGCCCAAGGCCGAGGACGTCTTTGCCGATGTGGGGCGCGGCGCCTTGCGTGGTCATGAAGTGCTGCACGCGGTGTTCCCCGAACTCAAGCGCAGCGGCAAGGTCGCCGGCAAGGCATCGCCGGGGGAGGTCAAGCCGATCTCGATCCGCGGCCTGACGGAAGGCATTTCCTATACGCTGGGCCAGTGCTGCCATCCGCTGCCGGGTGACCGCATCGTCGGCATTCGCCCGCCGGGCGAGGGTCTTGTGATCCACACTATCGACTGCGCCGAACTCGACAAGGCGCAGAACATGGACGACTGGCTGGATGTCGGCTGGGGGCTTGGCGCGTCCGACATGGGGCTGTCGGTGTCGCGCATTGCGGTGCGGGTAAAGAACGCGCCGGGAAGCCTGGCCACCGTGATGACCGCGATTGCGGCCAATGGCGGCAATATCTTCAACATGAAAGTGACGGCGCGTAACCCGTTATTCTTCGAATTCACCGTCGATATCGAAGTGCGCGACGTGGCGCATTTGCAGAATATCCTGGGCGCGCTACGCGTATCCGATGCGGTCGAATCGGTTGACCGTGTGCGCGAAGCGGAGACAGTGCAGTGAACGTCGATCAGGTCTTAAGCGAGTTCAAGAAAGCGGGCGCCTTGCTCGAAGGCCATTTTATCCTGTCGTCCGGATTGCATTCCGACAAATTCTTGCAGAAGGCTCTGGTTTTTCAAGACGCCAAGCGCACCGCCAAGCTGTGCAAGGCGCTGGCCGCCAAAGTGAAAAAGGAAGTCGGCGAGGAGGTGACCGCCATCGTGTCGCCTGCGGTGGGCGGCATCGTGCCGGGATACGAGATGGGCCGCCAGATGGGCTTGCCCGCCATGTATGTCGAGCGGGTGGACGGCGAATTCCAGCTCCGCCGCAATTTCACGCTCAAGCGGGGCCAGAAAGTTCTGATGGTGGAGGACATCATCTCGACCGGCGTTTCCAGCCGCGAATGCATTGTCGCCATCAAGAAGACCGGTGCCAAGGTCGTGGCGGCCTGCTGCCTGATCGACCGTTCCGGCGGCAAGGCCAAGGTCGGCGTGCCGCTGATCGCGTTGGCCGAATGGAAGGTTCAGGCCTGGCCCGCCGACAAACTGCCGCCGCACCTGCGTAACACCAAGGCTGTCAAGCCGGGGAGCAGAGGGCTGGCGTGAGCAAGCTGCGCCTCGGCGTCAACATCGATCACGTCGCCACGGTGCGCAACGCGCGTGGTGGCGACAATCCCGATCCGGTGCGCGCTGCAATCCTGGCGCAGGATGCGGGCGCCGACGGCATCACCGCGCATTTGCGCGAAGACCGGCGCCATATTTCCGATGACGATATTGCGCGGCTCGCCCAGTCGCTGACCATTCCGCTGAACCTGGAAATGGCGGCGACCGATGAGATGCTGCAGATCGCGCTCAAGGCCAGGCCGCATGCCGCCTGCATCGTGCCGGAAAAGCGCGAGGAGCGCACCACTGAAGGCGGCATCGACGCGGCGGGCCAGCACATCCGTCTTCAACCCATCGTGACCGAACTGGGCGCTGCGGGCATCCGTGTTTCCATGTTCATCGAGGCTGATCGCCGCCAGCTCGACGCGTCAAAGGCGCTTGGTGCGCCGGTGGTGGAGCTGCATACCGGCGCGTACGCGCATGCGACGGGCGCGGCGCGCGATACGGAACTGAAAAAGATTCAAGATGCCGCCGCCTATGGCGCCAGCATCGGACTGGAGGTTCATGCCGGCCATGGCCTGACCTATGAGAATGTGAAGCCGATTGCCGCCATCGCCCAGTTGCGCGAACTGAACATCGGTCACTTCCTGATCGGGGAGGCCGTGTTCATAGGGCTGGAACATTCTATTCGCACCATGCGGCGTCTCATGGATGAGGCGCGGACATGATTTTGGGACTCGGCAATGACCTGATCGACATCCGGCGCATCGACAAGAGTATCGCCAAGTATGGCGAGCGCTTTTTGAACCGCGTGTACACCGATATCGAACGCGCCAAGTCCGACCGCCGTGCCGGTACGCCTGTGGGGCGCGCCGCCTCCTACGCCAAGCGTTTCGCCGCCAAGGAAGCCTGCGCCAAGGCGCTGGGAACCGGGCTTAATCACGGCGTCTACTGGCGCGACATGGGCGTGGTGAATCTGCCCGGTGGCAAGCCGACCATGGCGCTCACCGGCGGTGCCTTGAAAAGGCTGGAAAAGCTCACGCCGCCGGGCCATCGGGCCCAGATCGATCTAACCATCACCGATGATTTTCCGCTGGCCCAGGCCATCGTCATCATCTCCGCGGTCAAAGATTAACCGCTTATTCCTTGACAGATTGGGCGGCGGACCGTTTCTGTCCGCTCGCGAACCGGAAGAACAGCATATGTCGGACTCAGATATGGCGGCCAAGCCGAAAAGTGGCGAATCCTGGGGCGAGCTCGCCAAGACGGTGATCTATGCCGGCCTGATCGCCATTGTGATCCGCACCTTCCTGTTCCAGCCTTTCAACATTCCGTCCGCGTCGATGGAAGCCACGCTGCTGGTGGGCGATTACCTGTTCGTGCAGAAATTTTCCTATGGCTACAGCCGTTATACCTTCCCGTTTGGCGCATGGCCGGTCGGCGATCGCATGCAGGGCCGCTTCATGGGACGCGAGCCCGATCGCGGTGACGTGATTGTGTTCAAATACCCGCAGGACAATTCCACCGACTTCATCAAGCGGCTGGTCGGCATGCCGGGGGAAACCGTGCAGATGAAAGACGGCCGCCTGTACATCAACGGCCAGATCGTGCCGCGCAAGCGTGTCGGCGATTATGTGGAAAATTTTGATGGCCGTGAAAACCGCGTGCCGCAATATGAAGAGACGCTGCCCAACGGCAAAACCTATTTCACGCTGGACCGCGATCCGGATAGCCCGCTGGACAATACCGAACTGTACCGCGTGCCGGCCGGTCACTACTTCATGATGGGCGACAATCGCGACAATTCCGACGATTCCCGCCAGGCGGTCGGCTACGTGCCGTATGACAATCTGGAAGGCAAGGCGATGATTCGCTTCTTCTCCACCGACGGTTCGGCGCGCTTCTGGGAAGTGTGGAAGTGGCCGTTCTCCATCCGCTATTCGCGCATCCTCTCGCTGGTGAACTGAGCACTTGTCCGACACGCTGTCGCAAAAGCTCGGCCATGCATTCCAGGATCAGGCGTTGCTGAAGCGCGCGTTGACCCATGCCAGCGCCGATGCGGTGACATCCAACGAACGCCTCGAATTCCTGGGCGACCGGGTGCTGGGCCTGATCGTCGCCGAAAAGTTGCATGCGCTGTATCCGCATGACGCCGAAGGCTCGTTGGCGCTCAAGTTCAATGCGCTGGCGCGGGGCGCAGCTTGCGCGCGCGCGGCCACGGACGCCGGCCTGGCCGAACATGTGATCCTGGCCAATTCGGAAAAGTCAGCGGGCGGGCGGGATAAGCCCGCTATCCTGTCGGGGGTCTGCGAAGCGGTGATTGCCGCCCTGTATCTGGATGGCGGCATGGCGGCGGCGAAGAATTTTGTTGAGCGCTATTGGGTGCAGCAGTTCGACGAGCTGGGCCACGACATGCGCGATGCCAAGACGCGGCTGCAGGAATGGGCCCAGGCGCGCGGCAAGGAATCCGCCGCGCCGGTTTACGACATGAAAGAACGGGCCGGGCCCGACCATGCGCCGCGTTTTGTGGTGGAGGCCGTCGTGCCGGGCTTCGATCCGGTGCGCGGCGAGGGCGGATCCAAGCGCCAGGCCGAACAGGATGCCGCAGGCAAGCTTCTCGCCATTGTGGCGCCACAGGATAAATCATGACAACTCGCTGCGGCTTTGCCGCCATCATCGGCGCTCCCAATGCCGGCAAGTCCACGCTGATCAACGCGCTGGTGGGTTCGAAAGTCGCCATCGTCAGCCCCAAGGTGCAGACCACGCGCATGCCGGTGCGCGGCATTGCAATGGCGGGCGAGACCCAGATCATTTTCGTCGACACGCCGGGCATCTTCCGTCCGCGCCGCCGGCTGGACCGGGCGATGGTGTCTTCCGCCTGGAGCGGTGCGGAAGAAGCCGATGCGGTGTTGCTGATCGTCGATGCCGCCGATCTCACCGCCAATGCCAGCAGCCCGGGCGCGCGCGACACAATGGCGATTTTGGAAGGTCTCAGGGACAACAAGACCAAGCGCAAGGCGCTGGTGCTGAACAAGATCGACGGCATGAAGCGCACCGATCTCTTGCCGCTGGTCGAGAAATTTCATGCCGAAGGCGTATTCGAGGATGTGTTCCTGGTCTCCGCCCTGAAGGGTGAGGGCGTGGCAGATGTCGCGAGCTGGGTGGCGGCGCGCATGCCCGAAAGCCCCTGGCTCTATCCCGAAGACCAGGCCGCGGACATTCCCTCACGCCTGCTGGCGGCGGAAGTGACGCGCGAGAAAATATACCTGCGCCTGCATGACGAGCTGCCTTATTCCAGCGCGGTGGAAACCGAGAAATGGGAAGAACGCAAGGATGGCTCGGTCAAGATCGACCAGATCATCTATGTCCAGCGCGAAAGCCAGAAGCCGATCGTGCTGGGCAAGGGCGGCCAGACCATCAAGATCATCGGCGGGCTGGCGCGCGAGGAGCTGGAGACCCTGTTTGGCCGCCGCGTGCACCTGTTCCTGTTCGTGAAGGTGCGCGAGGACTGGGCCGAGAACAGCGAGCACTACAAGGAAATCGGTCTGGATTATCCGACCGACAACTAGCGCTTCTCGATCTCGCGGGCGACCGCGCTTTTGGCGCGCTTGTCATACAGGCACAGCCACTTGCTGGCGAAGCCCGCTGTCTTTCCGCTCAGGATCAGGCCGTAATAGCGGTCTGCGTCATTGGCCGCGCCGATGCCGCTGATGCGCCCGCTGGTTTCACTGACCCGCGCCCTGGATGCCAGCCGCTGGATTTCGCGCTCGCAGCTTTTGCGGGCGGCGGTATCCAGCGCATTCCAGGAATCGGGCGTGGCGGCCAGGGCAGGGCTGGCCAGCAGCGAAAGGGCGGCGATCAGGGCGAGGCGCATGTGAAACTCCTGTTCCCGGGATAATCCCTGAATTCGCCGTCAGTTGCACGGATGCGGCAAGCGGTGTCAAACACGCGCTTATGGAATGGTCCGACGACGCCATTGTTCTGTCATCGCGCACCCATGGCGAAAGCAGCATGGTGCTGGAACTGCTGACCCGCGACCATGGCCGCCATCTGGGGCTAGTGCATGGCGGCGCCTCGCGCAAGGCCCGGCCAACCCTGCAGCCGGGAAATGGTGTGCATGTGAAATGGCGGGCGCGGCTGGAGGAGCATCTGGGCAGTTTCACCTGTGAACTGGCGCGGGCGCGGGCGGGCGAGTTGATGGACGGGCGCGACGCGCTGGCCGGTCTCAATGCTTTTACGGCCGTCGCCACCGCCGCCATTCCCGAACGGCAGGCTTATGCGCCGGTCTTTCTCAGCGGCGAAATCCTGCTGGAAGCCATGATGGAGCATGACCCTTCATATTGGCTGGCACTCTACGTGCGCTGGGAAGCGGGCTTGCTGGACGCGCTGGGATTCGGTCTCGACCTGTCGGAATGCGCCGCGACGGGCATCAAGGATGACCTGGCCTATGTTTCGCCCCGCACGGGCCGCGCGGTGTCGCGCGATGCCGCGGGTATTTACGCCAACCGGCTGTTCCGGCTGCCCGGTTTCCTCTTGGGCGACGGCAGTGAACCGGATGCGGACGATGTGGCGGCGGGCCTGGCGCTGACCGGCTATTTTCTGCTGGAACGGGTGCTGCAGCCCCACAACAAGGAGCTGCCACCGGCAAGATTGCGGCTGGACTCGATGTTGGGCTGATGATGCCCGAATCAGAATAAAAGTCCCCCATGGTTGCGCTCCCCGACGAAATCCGTTCCGAAAATCTCAGCAAGGCGCTGGCCGAGCGTTATCTCGCCTATGCCCTGTCGACCATCACCCAGCGCGCGCTTCCCGATGTGCGCGACGGTCTGAAGCCGGTGCATCGCCGCATCTTGTACGGCATGCGGCTGCTGCGGCTGGACCCGGATTCGGCGTTCAAGAAATCCGCCAAGGTTGTCGGCGACGTGATGGGCTCCTTCCATCCCCATGGCGACCAGGCGATCTATGACGCGCTGGTGCGCCTGGCCCAGGAATTTTCCGTGCGTTACCCTCTGGTGGACGGGCAGGGCAATTTCGGCAATGTCGATGGCGATAACGCCGCTGCCATGCGCTACACCGAAAGCCGCATGACCGAAGCCGCCCAGGCCTTGCTGGCCGGGCTGGACGAAGATGCGGTGGACTTCCGCCTTACCTATGACGGCGAGACGCAGGAGCCGGTGGTGCTGCCGGCGGCGTTTCCCAATCTGCTGGCCAATGGCTCCAACGGCATCGCCGTGGGCATGGCGACCTCGATCCCGCCGCACAATCTGGGCGAGCTTTGCGCCGCCACGATCGCGCTGATCGAAAATCCGAACATTCAGGATCGCAGCCTGCTGAAGTTCGTCAAGGGTCCTGACTTTCCCACCGGCGGCATCATCGTCGAAGATCAAGCCAGCATGGCCGAAGCCTACAAGACCGGGCGCGGCTCGTTTCGGGTGCGGGCGCGCTGGGAGAAAGAAGAGGGCGCGCGGGGCACCTACCAGATCGTCATCACCGAAATTCCCTATCAGGTGCAGAAGTCCAAGCTGATCGAGCGTATCGCCGAACTGCTTGAGCAGAAGAAGTTGCCGCTGCTGGACGACATTCAGGACGAAAGCGCCGAAGATATCCGCATCGTGCTGACGCCCAAGACGCGCGTGGTCGAGCCCGAAATCCTGATGGAGCAGTTGTTCCGCGCGTCGGACCTGGAAGCACGCATCCCGCTCAACATGAACGTGCTGGACAAGGGGCTTGTACCCCGGGTGATGAGCCTGAAAGAGGTTCTCGCCGCCTTTGCCGCGCATCGCCGCGAGGTGCTGGAACGTCGTTCGGCCTTTCGCCTTGAAAAAATTCGCGCGCGACTGGAAGTGCTGGAAGGCTATCTGGCCGTCTTCCTGAATCTTGACAAGGTGATCAAGATCATCCGCACCGAGGATGAGCCCAAGCCCAAGCTGATGAAGGCTTTCAGCCTGAACGATGTGCAAGCTGACGCGATCCTCAACATGCGGCTGCGGTCTTTGCGCAAGCTTGAGGAAATGGAAATCCGCGGCGAGCATGACTCGCTGACCAAGGAGCGCAAAGATCTTACGAAGCTGATGGGATCGGAAAAGCTCAAGTCGGAAAAGCTGATCGAGGAATTGAACGCGGTCGACGCCAAGTTCGGCCTGAAGACCGAAATCGGCAAGCGCCGCACCAAGATCGCGGCGGCCGCCCATGTTGCCGAACTGTCGGCGCTGGCCGAGCATGTCGAGGAACGCGCCAATGCGGTGGAGCGCGAGCCGATCACGGTGGTCTGCTCCGCCAAGGGCTGGTTGCGCGCGCTGACGGGCCACAAGGAACAGTCCAAGGACGACAAGTATCGCGAAGGCGATCGCGCCAGGTTCTGGTTTCATGCCCATACCACCGACCAGATCATGATGCTGGCGACCGACGGACGGTTCTTCACGCTGGATGGCTCCAAGCTGCCGGGCGGGCGCGGCAATGGCGAAGCCATCCGCACCTTTATCGACCTACCGCCGGATGCCGACATCGTGGTGATGTTCGTGCATGTGCCGGGCCGCAAGCTGCTGCTGGCCGCCACCTCCGGTCACGGCTTTATCACCAACGAAGACGATGCCGTGGCGATGACCAAGAAGGGCAAGTCGGTGATGAATGTGAAGCCGGGCGTGGAGGCGATCTCGTGCCGTCCCGTCGATGGCGACAGCGTCGCCGTGGTGGGCGAGAACCGCAAGCTGCTGATCTTCAAGTTGGACGAAGTGCCGGAACTGGGGCGCGGGCAGGGCGTCTACCTGCAGCGCTATAAGGATGGCGGGTTGATCGATGCCACCAGCTTCACATGGAAAAGCGGGTTGAAGGACGAGAACAACAAGCTGTTCGAGGCGTCCGAACTCAAGGACTGGCGCGGGGAACGCGCCCAGGCGGGCCGGATCGTGCCGCGCGGCTGGGCCAAGAGCGGAAAATTCGGCGAGAATTGAGCTGGGGATAGGGTTAACCCTGCCGGGCCATATTTCGTCCCAGAATGGGACATAGGAACAGGCGTTCGTTATAATTTTGCGCTTTCGCTTGCCGGTGTCATGTCCAGCCTTCGCCTTCTTGCCCTGTTCTACCTCGCTGCGGCGTCGGTCTTTACCCTGACCGGCGTGGTGCAATCGCATCCGCAGGTTTGGCGCGACCTGGATGCGCGGGTGCGCGGCGTGCCCGACCGCTTCGCGCGGCAGGTGTAGAATCCGGCGCTGGAGCGCCTTCGCAACCATGACGTGGCGTTACTGGACAGCCTGGATCAAACCCGCGACCCGGTTGTGCGGCTGACCATCCGTCCAATGGTGCCGGGCGAAGAACGCCTGCTCACCCGCAAGCCGTCCGCGCCGGTCGAGCCGCGCGCGCTTGCGCCCGCGGACGCGTTTCTGGCGGACAATGAATTTGGCCCGTCCGCCACCATCGAAATACTGCCCGATCTGCCTGATGATTTGCCTGTGCCGCCCGAGCCGAAACTCGTATCGCCGCGGATGCCGCGCGCTGCGGCGCCGGATTTCCGCATCGCGCGCCCGGCCGAAAAGCCGGCGGCATCGCGGGATTGGCGCATTCCCGATCCGCCGTTGCCGGATGCGCCGGCGGGTCCGCGCGCCATCGCCGCCAGTGTTCGCCTGAAGGCGGCGCTGTCGCCCGATCTGCTGAACAATTTCGATCTATTCTTGTATGTCAGCAAGGCTTCGTCGGGACCGCTGGCACAACGCATGTATGTCTTCAAGAAGCAGCCGGGCGGCGTGCTCAATCTGGCTTACGACTGGGCGGCCTCGACCGGCCGCGAAAAGCACGAGACCAACGCGCGAGGCCGCGCCAGCTTTACTGCCACGCCGGCAGGCTATTACCAGCTCGATCCCAAGCGCATGTACCGGCGCTATCGCTCGTACAGCTGGGACCAACCTATGCCCAACGCCATGTTCTTCAACTGGGAGCGGCAGGGACTAAAAACCGGCCTGGCCATCCATGCTGCAGAAGGTGAGAACATCAACAAGCTGGGCGTGCAGCGCAACAGCGCCGGCTGCATCCACCTGTCGCCCGAAAATGCCGAGACTTTGCAGACCTTGATCCGTGCCAACTATCGCGGGCAGGCGCCGCGCTTTGCTTACAACAGCACCACGCGCACGATGAGCAACAAGGGCGCGCTGATGTACGATCGTGACGGCAATGTGCGCACTGCCGATGACTACCGCGTGCTGATCTTTATTGAAAATTACGGCGGCAAGGACATGGTCGCCGCGCTGTTCTAACCAGCGTCAGGCGTGGCCCGGATTCTAAGCGTGCCCGGTGACCAGCCAAAGAATAATGATGACCGGCAGCGGAATGCCGATACCCCACAGAAGCAATGAACGCATGTGGTCCTCCCATTGTCTGGGAAGATAACTTTCCTGTTATGCGGAAGTTCCCGCGCGGCGCAGCTCGTAGAGCGCGATCGCGGCGGCATTCGAGACGTTGAGGCTTTCCACCGAGCGGTCGATCGGGATGAAGGCCGAAGCTTCGCAATGCTCGCGCACCAGGCGGCGGATGCCGTCACCTTCCGATCCCAACACCAGCGCCACATCGCCCGCCGGAACGGCTTGCGCCAAGCTGGTGTCGCCGTCGCCCGCCAGGGCGATGCGCCAGAATCCCCGCTCCGCCAGTTGGTCGAGGGCGCGGGAGATGTTGACCACCTCGATATAAGGGATCAGGTCGAGGGCGCCGGACGCGGCCTTGGCCAATGCGCCGGACTGGGGCGGGCCATGGCGGTCCTGCACCATAACGGCGGTGACGCCGAAGGCGCTGGCGGTGCGCAGGATGGCGCCGACATTGTGGGGGTCCGAGAGCTGGTCGAGGACCAGGATGACCCGGCGGCCGCCGTGATTTTGTGCCAGCACTTCATCGAGGTCGTGCGATTTCAGGGGCGAGGCTTCCAGGGCAGCCCCCTGATGCACCGCCCCCGGGGGCAACATGCGGTCAATTGCGCCGGGTTCCATAATCTCGACCCGGACCCGTTGCAGCAGTTTTTCGCCGATGATTTCCGCCGCCCGGGGGGTCAGGACGGCCCGGCCCAGCTTGCGGCGGGGGTTGGCCAAAGCCGCCTTGACGGCGTGGAGGCCATAGAGCCACTGGCCGCCGGAAAGCCGGTTATCGCCGGTTTGGGGCCGGTCGGATCGCACGGGCTTGCCCTGTTTGGAACCGGGGCTGGAACCCGGATGGGGGCCCGGCTTG
Organism: uncultured Alphaproteobacteria bacterium; assembly: GCA_903837555.1. Lineage (GTDB taxonomy): Bacteria > Pseudomonadota > Alphaproteobacteria > Micropepsales > Micropepsaceae > Rhizomicrobium. Next base: position 788 of record CAILUV010000039.1, on the reverse strand, counting down.
AAGCCGGGTTTGGAACTTGGCTTGGGGCCTGCTTTGAAGCCGGCCTTGAAGCCCGGCTTGCCCCCGGCCTTGTGGCCGCCGGGTCTTTCCGGCTTTTTCTCAGAATTTCCGCGGGTTTTTTCAAAGCCGGGGCGCCGGTTTTTGCCGAAATCCCCTTTGGTGTCCTTGTGGCGCATGGGGCGCTTATAAAGAAGTGCGGGCAGGGGTAAAGCTGGCGAGGACTTAAAGGCGCGAAACAGGCGGTTTTCCTAGGAAATCTGCCCTTGACAGCTTGCCCCTGTTGACCAATAACCCGCGATCCGCAGCCACACCTTTTTGGAGGTATTTCTTCGCTCGTCAGTACAATTTTCGAGCGAAAGCAGACGCGCCGGCCGGTATTGGGTTTTTCTAAACCGTTGAACCAGTTGGAAAATTTATCCGGAGGGGTGCCCGAGTGGCTAAAGGGGACGGACTGTAAATCCGTTGGCTACGCCTACGCTGGTTCGAATCCAGCCCCCTCCACCAATACCCGCACCTGGCCAGTGCGATGTGAGTGAAGACGACGAGCCGAAGACGGGCGGGTGTAGCTCAATGGTAGAGCAACAGCCTTCCAAGCTGATGACGAGGGTTCGATTCCCTTCACCCGCTCCACCTCACCGGCGGCTGCTGGACGACGAAGACGACCGGTAAGGCCCGGAAACGAAATTGAAGAATGCGGCGAGAGCCGAACGAAACGAAAGCTACGAGGACGCCATGGGCAAAGCAAAGTTTGAACGTAACAAGCCGCACTGCAACATCGGCACGATTGG
>CAILUV010000038.1 GCA_903837555.1 uncultured Alphaproteobacteria bacterium | reverse complement strand
TGCCGGTGCTGTCAGGGCGGTTCTTCACATAGACGGCGGCTGCATGCAGGTCTTCGCGCATCTTGGCGCCGTCAACGGTGCGAAACAGCGCGCTACCCTTTTCATCGTCGCCGGGATAGCCGCCGACCGAACTCAATCCATCGGGTGTCAGCGCCATGTAACCGGCGGTGGCGAAGCGGCGGGCGACATCCTTGACGTAGGGATTGAGGCCGCGATTTTCATGGATCACGATGATGGCCGGCAACTTGCCCTTCGCATTGGCAGGCCGCACCAGATAGCAGTCGATATGGCCGGTGCCGGCGGGCGAGGGGACGCGGACGGTCTCGGTGCGGATGCGCTTGTCATCCTCGGGCACCTGAATGGCCCAGGCGTAGTCAGGCGTAGTTAGGTGCCAGCATCTCCACCAGCGCGGTGGCGGTGACGGCGGCGGTGGCGAATTTTCCCGCGCCCGCGATGAAGTCGCGCCGCCCGATGGCGCCATGCACATAGGAATCCAGCAGGTTCAGAAGCTCCTGCGGGAAATCGGACGCCTTCTTGCGCTCGAGCTTGGCTTTCTCATTGCCGTCCATGAAAGGCCTCCTACTGCTTGAGCCTGTAGGCTACGAAACTGTCGCTGCTGCCGGTGCGGAAGCCGCCACTGCCGCCGGCCGCGATCACCACATACTGTTTTCCGTCCCGCGCGAGATAGGTCATGGGCGTGGCGTGGCCGCCGGCCGGCAGCTTGGTCTTCCACAATTCCTTGCCGCTGGCTTCGTCAAAGGCGCGGAAATAGCCGTCCTGGCTGGCGCCGATGAAGACCACGCCGCCCGCCGTGACGATGGAGCCGCCCATGTTCGGCGCGCCCAGGGTGAAGGGCAGGCCCAGCGGATAGTTGAACGGTCCGGCATTGGCGGCGCTGCCGAAGGGATGCTGCCACAGCATCTTGCGCGTCTTCAGATCGACGGCGGTGATGTAGCCATATGGCGGGCGTTGGCAGGGGATGCCCAGCTTGGGCGTGATGAAGCCCGTAAAGCGGATGGCGTATGGCGTGCCTTCCATGGCGCCGGCATTGGTGCCCTTGTAGGGATTGGCCAGCGCGCGCGGCGTGGCGCGGGGGAAGATGTTTTCCCTGTCGGCCTGGTCGCGCGGGATCAGCTCATCCCAGTCGGCCATCAGGTTGTGATTGACGATCATGATGCCGCGATCCTCGTCGACCGACACGCTGCCCCAATCGATGCCGCCCAACTCGCCCGGTGTTCGGATCGACGGTCCCACTCGCAGCGGCGTGTACATGCCCTGATAGCGCGCGGTCTTGAACAGGATGCGGCAATAGAGCTGGTCGAACGGCGTCATGCCCCACATGTCGGCTTCGGTGAGCGTGCCGCCGGAGAAATCAGGAAACTCGGTGGAGAAAGGCTGGGTGGGAGAAGATTTTTCGCCTGGAATGTCCGAGACCGGCACGGGGCGTTCTTCCACCCTCGTCAGCGGCTTTCCGGTGCGCCGGTCGAGAACGAAAATCTGTCCTGTCTTGGTGGGCAGGATCAGTCCCGGCGCCGTGCCGTTCGCATTGGGAAAATCCACCAGCACCGGCTGCGAGCCGAGGTCGTAATCCCACAGGTCGCGATGAATGGCCTGGAAGGTCCAGCGCACCGCGCCGGTATCGGCATCCAGCGCGACGACGGCGCTGGTGAAGCGGTCGGTCTCGGGCGTGCGGTGGGCGCCGTAATAATCCGGGCTGCCATTGCCCATCGGCACATAAACAAGTCCCAACGCTTCGTCGCCGCTGAACACGGTCCAGCTATTGGGCGTCGAGGGCGTATAGGGCTTTCCGGGCGCTGCGGGCGTGGGATCGTCGGGGCGGCCCGGATCGAACGCCCATTTCTGCTTTCCGGTGACGGCGTCATAGCCGCGGATCACGCCCGGCGGCACGTTGACGGACTGGTTGTCGACCACGAAAGCCCCGATCACCGCCGTGCCGCGCACGATGGTGGGCGGCGAGGTGGGATTGCTCCAGCCGGGCAGGAAATCGCCCAGCCCGTCGCGCAGGTCGGCGGCGCCATTGACGCCGAAGCTGGTGCAGGGCTTGCCGGTCTTGGCATCAACCGCGATCAGCCGGTTGTCGGCGGTGCCCATCAACAGGCGGGCAGGGCATTCGGCCGTGGCATCTGGCGTGCGGAAGAAGGACACGCCACGGCAGACGCCGCGATTGCCCAGCGCCGGGTTGATCTTGGGATCGTGCCGCCAGATTTCCTTGCCGTTGACAGGATCGAGCGCGAACACGGCATTGTAGCCGGTGCAGCCATACAGCATGCCGTCGATCATCAGTGGCGTGGCCTGCAGCAGGTCTGCGGAAAGATTGCCGCGTTCGCGCACGCCGGAGCGATAGACCCAGGCCTGTTCCAGATTGCCGGCATTGGCGGGCGTGATCTGGTTCAGGCGTGAATAGCGCGTGCCGGAGAGTGACTTGCCGTAATGGGTCCATTCGCCATCACCGCCGCCTTTGACAGCGGCGAGCGGCGCAGGTTCGGTCTTGGCAGGCCGCTGGATCGCCGCCCATCCCGCCGCGGCGGTGGCAGCCACCGCGAAGACCGCGATCAGCGTGCCCAGGACAGGGCGCAATGTGGTGCGCTGCGTGCCGGCCATACGTGACAGCAGCCACACCACCAAGGCAAGTATTGCCAGATAGACCAGCCGCGGCATCAGCGCCCACGCGTCCAGGCCCACTTCCCACAGCGACCATATCGCGGTGCCGAAAAGCACCAGCCACAGCAATTGGGGACCGGCGGTGTCGCGGCGCAGAATCAGCCAGGCGCTGAGCAGCACCAGCGCGCCCGTGACCATGTAATAAAATGAACCACCCAGCGTTGCCAGATAGATGCCGGGCAGCATCAACCCCAGCCCGGTCATCATAATCACGATAAACGACAGAATCCGCATGTTGCCCCGCGGTTGTAAGGTCCCCACTGCGTCACTCTTGCACAAGCACATGATGGACGAAAGCAGCCGTATTTTTGTTCGAAAACCGTGTCTTGCGCGTTCGCTTAACACGAACTAAAGCAGCCTCCCTGCCCCTATCCGGCAGAATCGTCAGCGCGCTGGCTTATCCTTCGATCAGGACGTTCATGGCACACGGTACCGTAAAATTTTTCAATGTCGCAAAAGGCTTTGGTTTCATCACGGCGGACGAGGGCGGCAAGGATGTCTTCGTGCCCGCCGCGTCGATCACGGCGGCGAAAATCGCGGGATTGAAAACCGGCCAGCGCGTCACGTTCGATTCCGAACCCGACAAGAAGGGCCCCAAGGCGGTCAATCTTGTGGTGATCGCCGAACCCGAAGCGCCCAAGGTGCAGAACAATGCTGCGCCCGCCGCTCCAAGGGCGCCCGGCCGTCCCAGCCTCACGCTTTATATGGACCCGGCTTCCGACGATGCCTGTGACGTGCTGGACGAATTGCGCGATGCGGGGCACGAGCCGCGGGTGGTCGATTACATCGCCACCCCACCCAGCAGCACGGATTTGCGCCGCCTGTCGCTGATGCTGCAGGAGGGCAATCTGGTGCGCAAATACGATCCGCTGTTCATGGCCTTGCAGTTGGACGACCGCTTCATCAGCGACAATGAATTCTGGGGTGCGATCCACGAGCATCCCACGCTCATCAATGGTCCGGTGCTAGCGAACGGCACGCATGCGCGCGTTTGCCGTCCTGCGGACTCGGTGGAAACGCTGCTGGCCGAGATGGCGTCGGGCAGCGTCGCCGCGCCCAAGCCAAAGGTTCTTTCCGACCGCTTGCTGCAAATGGTGGCGGGCAACGCCGTGCCGCCGCGCGCGATCGAAAAGCCGGTGGAAAAGGTGCAGCCTGCCGAAAAGGCGGTGGACGAGAAGCCCGCGCCCATGGCGAAAGCCCCCGCGCCAGTGAAGGCGGCGCCGGTCGTGGAGAAAGCAAAAGCCAAGGCCCCCACAAAGGCTGTCGCCAAGCCGGCCGCAAAGGCCAAGCCTGCCAAGGCCGCTGCCAAACCGGCCAAAAAGACCGTCAAGAAGAAGTAGCGCGCCTGCCGACAGGGCGCGGAACTTTCGGCGCCCAAGTTGCGTTTCACGAATGCCCGGGAAGATTGATCCGGGCGCGCCTCTATTTCAAAACCGGATTTGCAAATTAGCTTTCCCGATCTCGACGGTTTTCAGATCGTACCCCACCTGATCGCGTTGGCGATTGCTTACATCCTGGCGTTTCCCATTGGCTGGGACCGCGAGAAATCCACGCGCAGCGCGGGTCTGCGTACCTTCCCGCTGGTGGCGATGGCGAGTTGTGGCTTCGTTCAGGCCACGGAAACCTTGCTGGTGGATTCGCCGGAAGCGGTGGCCCGCGTGGTGGAAGGCATTATCACCGGCATCGGATTTATCGGCGGCGGCGCCATCCTCAAGGATGGCCTGTCGGTGCGCGGCACGGCGACCGCCGCCAGCATCTGGGCGACAGGGTGCATTGGCACGGCGGTCGGGCTGG
>CAILUV010000037.1 GCA_903837555.1 uncultured Alphaproteobacteria bacterium | reverse complement strand
TTTGATCACGGAGGAGAAGAGGACTGGCTAGGAAACGGCATAGTGCTGAAGAGATAGTTGGGAAGCTACGGCAGGCTACCGTGCGCCGATTGTCTCGCGCTTGAAGCCTATCGGGGAGATTTGAATCTGGCCAAGACTACCAATCAAATTCTCAGCTCTTTGTTTGGAAAGCACGAGTTGGTAAGGTTGTTGTATCAGTCAATTCAACTATAATTGTTGGTACAGTGTTGGTACGAAGCCAATTCGAAAAACTAAAAATATGAACGGATTCAAGATATTAGATAATTCTTGCTTGGGCTCTTCTGGGCACCATTCCTACTTTCGGCGATGTTCGTGGACATCGGGCCGGGGTGACTTTTCCAAAAAAGCACGTCCTGTTCACGGTGTTCGCCCGTGTGCCGGTCCACTTGCGCGGTTTGAGATGAAAAAACGAAAGACTGTCCGTCCGGCTTCCAAGGCCGCGGCCCCTGTGAAGCGCAAGCTGCACGATCATGTTCGCGTGAAGCGCGGGGCGCACGGTCTTGGGCTGTTTGCGACAGGCCCGATCAAAAAGGGCGAAGTCGTCGCGGAATATTGGGGGCCAGTCGTCACGGATGAGGAGCTGAAGCGCAGCCGTGGCAAGTATTTTTTCGAGCTCGAGAACGAGTTGGCCATCGATGGCAAGGGCCGCAAAAACGTGGCGCGGTATATCAACCATTCCTGCTATCCCAATTGCGAGCCGATGGAAGATGTGAAGGCGCAGCGCGTCTTCATCATGGCAAGGCGGGCCATCAAGGCGGGCGAGGAATTCGGTTACGACTATGGCCGGGAATATTGGGATACGCACATAAAGCCGATCGGCTGCCGTTGCGGCTGCGGCGGCAAGGGGCCGAAACGGTGGCGCTGATCGCCGGTCAGTTCGCCTTTGTCCTCTCTGGGCAATCCTTGTTTCGAATGGCGGCGTCGACCGCCGAAAGGCTGGCGCGACCCCAAAGGGTTGCGTAAAACAGCATCGCATCCGTTTTGTGGATACTGTCCTGGACGCCCGGTCACACTCCGACATTCTGATTATCGGCGCGGGTCATAACGGGCTTGTCTGCGCCTGGTACCTCGCCAGTCGGGGTTACTCGGTCACGATGCTCGAAGCGCGCGATGTTGTAGGTGGCGCGGCGGTGACGGAAGCGTTTCATCCCGGCTTCCGCAATTCGGTCGCCAGCTACACGATCAGTCTTCTCAATCCCAAGATCATTGCCGATATGCGGCTGCGCGAGCATGGCCTGCGCATCGTGCTGCGCAAGACCGACAACTTCCTGCCGACCCTGACGGATGACTATCTGCTGTCCGGGCGCGGAGGGCTGACGAGACGCGAGATTGCGCGGCACAGCCCCAAGGACGCTGAAAATTATGACGCTTATGCCGCGGCGCTGCAATCGGTGGTCGGCATTCTGCGGCAATGGCTGCTGCGTGCGCCGCCCAATGCCGGTGGCGGGCTGGCCGATATGCTGGCGCTGCTCAAGCTGGGCAATGACCTGCGCGGCCTTTCGCTGGAAGAACAGCGAAATCTGTCGGACTTTTTCACCAAGTCGGCTGCCGACATTCTTTCCCGCTATTTCAGTCACGATCTGGTGCAGGCGCTTTTCGGTTTCGATTCTATCGTGGGCAATTACGCCAGTCCTTACACGCCCGGTTCAGCCTATGTGCTGCTGCATCATGTGTTCGGCAATACGGAAGGTGTGGAAGGCGCCTGGGGTCATGCCATCGGCGGCATGGGTGCCATCACCCAGGCCATGGCAAGGGCTGCGCGTGAAAAAGGCGTCGATATCCGGCTCAATGTGCCGGTGCGCGAAGTCATCGTCGAAGGCGGCAGGGCGGTGGGCGCAGTGGCGGGCGGCACAGCGTATCGCGCCAAGGCGGTGATCGCTGGAATCAATCCCAAACTGCTGTTCACCCACTTGATCCCAAGTGGTGCTGTGATGCCTGATGTGCTGCAGCGCATGGCGCATTGGCAATGCGAGTCCGCCACCTTCCGCATGAATGTCGCGCTGTCGGAGTTGCCGCGCTTTTCCGCCTTGCCGAATCCCGGTGACCACCTCACCGCCGGCATCATTATGGCGCCCTCGCTGGGTTACATGGATCGCGCCTACACGTCCGCGCGGCTGGACGGCTTTTCCAGAGAGCCGATTGTCGAAATGCTGATCCCGTCCACGTTGGATGACTGCCTGGCGCCCAAGGGCGCGCATGTCGCCAGCCTGTTCTGCCAGCACTTTGCCTATGACGTACCGGGGGGATGGGATGGGCGCCGCGAGGAAGCCGCCGATGCCGTCATCGCGCAGATCGATCGCTACGCGCCGGGCTTTGCCGCATCCGTGCTCGGGCGTCAGGCGCTGTCGCCGCTGGATCTGGAGCGTCGTTTCGGCCTGACCGGTGGCGATATATTTCATGGCAAGATGGGGCTGGATCAGCTCTTCTCCAACCGCCCCGTGCTGGGCCATGCCGATTATCGCATGCCGCTGGACGGGCTTTATCTGTGTGGTTCGGGCGCACATCCTGGCGGCGGCGTCACCGGGGTTCCCGGACACAATGCAGCCCAGGCTTTGTTGCGGGACCGAAAGCGATTGGGCCTTGCCTGACAGAGGCTTTTCGCTTCAGCTATCGCCCGTTTGGCACGGAGTATCCTTTAGTGAAGATGTCCTTCCGCTGGTTTGGCGACAGCGATCCGGTTTCTCTCGCCTATATCCGCCAGATTCCCGGCATGCACGGTATCGTCTCGGCCATCTATGATGTGCCGGTGGGAGAAGTCTGGCCGACGGACCGCATCCTCGATCTGAAAGCCAAGGTGGAATCGCATGGATTGGCGCTGGATGTGATCGAGTCCGTGCCGGTGCATGAAGACATCAAGTTGGGCAAGCCCAGCCGCGACAAGCTGATCGCCAACTACCAGCAGACCATCCGCAACCTGGGCAAGGCTGACATCAAAGTCATCTGCTACAATTTCATGCCGGTGTTCGACTGGACGCGTACATCCCTGGCAAAGGTGCTGCCTGACGGCTCCACCACGCTGACCTTCAGCACCAGGGAAATTGAAGCCGTCGATGTCAGCAAAGGCATCTCATTGCCCGGCTGGGATTCCAGCTACAAGCCGGAAGAACTCAAGGCGCTGCTCGACGAATACAGCAAGATCGACGCGGAAAAACTCTGGCAGCATCTGGGCTACTTCCTCCAGGCCATCGTGCCGGTGGCGGAAGAAAGCGGCATCCGCATGGCGATCCATCCCGACGATCCGCCGCGTCCCATCTTCGGCCTGCCGCGCATCGTCAAGAATCGCGATGACCTGGAACGGCTGCTGCGCATCGTCGACAGCCCGGCCAATGGCCTGACATTATGTTCGGGATCGCTGGGCGCCGGGCCTGAGAACAATGTCGAGGCGCTGGTGCGCGAATTCGGCGGGCAGGGGCGCATCCACTTCGCGCATCTGCGCAACGTCAAGGTCAACGCCGCGGGCGATTTTGAAGAGACCGCGCACAAATCCGATTGTGGTTCATTGGATATGGCCGCGATCGTCAAGGCGTATCACGATGTCGGCTTCGAAGGTTATGTGCGGCCCGATCATGGCCGCATGATCTGGGGCGAGAAGGGTAGGCCCGGTTATGGCCTGTATGACCGGGCTCTGGGCGCGGTCTATCTCAACGGCTTGTGGGAAGCGGTCAGCAAGTTCGCGCCGGCGCGCGGCTAGGCGAACGCCTTAATCCAGCCAAGCCCGGCCAGCGTGCCGGCAGCGGGATTGTATTCGCAGCCCACATGGCCGGAGTAGCCCAGCTTTTCGATCAGCTCGAACACGCGCCGGTCATCCAGCTCCCCGCTCATCGGTTCGTGGCGTGAGGGCGCTGAGGAAATCTGGATATGGCCGGTGATGGGCATCAGGCTTTCCAGTCCGCGCGTCACATCGCCATGGATGATCTGGCGATGATAGACGTCGAACTGCAGTTTCAGGTTTGGCCGTCTCAGTTCGCTGATGATTCTGGCCGCCAGACCGAAATCATTCATCAGGTATCCCGGCACGTCGCGGTTGTTGATCGGCTCCAGCAGGATGTCGATCTCGCCAGCGGCATCGCATGCCCAGGCCACGGCATCGCGATAGGCCGCCAGCGCGGTATCGCCAGATCCGACGCCGGACATCAGGTGCAGGCGCGGCGTGCCGCTGGCGCGGGCATAGGTGAGGGCCGTGTTCACCGAGGCGCGGAATTCGTCCCGCCGCGCGGGCAGGCAGGCGGTGCCTTTTTCGCCCGCCGCCCAGTTGCCCGGCGGCATGTTGAACAGCACCTGTTTGAGGCCATGGCGTGCCAGCAGTCGGGCGATTTCGTCCGGGGGAAGTTCGTACGGAAACAGATATTCCACCGCGCTGAACCCCGCATCGGCGGCGGCCGCGAAACGGTCGGGGAAAGACCATTCGTTGAACATCCAGGACAGGTTGGCGGCAAATTTCAGCGGCATGACATTTCGTATGATTTTGGTGGAACCTAGCGCCATGCCGACTTTCTGTCATGCGGCGCGTTCGCATCTGCACAAAAACCTGCCCGCGCAAAAGCGATAGACTCTGTTTATACAGGCGGCCAACCTGCGGCAAAGAAGGAAGACGACAGCATGTTGAACACCAACCGGCGCGAATGGATGCTGGGCGCCGCCGCGCTGTTCGGATCGTCCCTGGTCGCGCCCCTGGCCCGCGCCGCCGAAGCGGCTGGCACGCAGGCCGGCTTCACCGCGTCGCGCGTTCTTTTCACCGAAGAACAGCGCGCCCTGGTTGCGGCTATCGCCGAACGCATTATTCCCACTACCGACACGCCCGGCGCCATCGCCGCCGGTGTTCCAGCCTTCATCGAAATGATGATGGCCGACTGGTACGAGCCGACCGACCGCAACGAATTCCTGGCGGGGTTGGGCGTGCTGGATGGCTATGCCCGCGTGCGGTACGCGCGACCGCTGCCGGGCCTGAACCCGGAAGCGCAGGACGCGGTCCTGACCCTGGCGATGGAAAATGCGGTGCCGGGTCTGGCCCGCACCTTCTTTGAGCACTGCCGCCAGATGGTGATCCTCGGCTATTACTCCTCCGAGATCGGCTGCAAGCAGGAGCGCATCTATCTGCCGGTGCCCGGTCGTTATGACGGCGCCTATCCCTATGCCGAGGTCCGGCGCGTTTTTTCCTCCTGATCGAAAAGCACAGACATGGCGACTTACGATTTTGACGCGATTGTCATCGGCTCCGGCGTCAGCGGCGGCTGGGCGGCCAAGGAACTGACCGAAAAGGGCATGAAGGTGCTGATGCTGGAACGCGGCCGGATGGTCGAGCATCAGACCGACTACACCACCGAAAGCCTGGGGCCATGGGAGCTTCCCTATCGCGGCACGCTGCCGCCCGCCGAGGTCGAGCGCGATTACCCCATGGCCAAGTGGGGCGGCGCCGCCAACACGGCGCAAACCCATTTTTACAGCAACGACCGCCTCAACCCGTTCGACTATCAGGGATCCAAACCCTATCGCTGGGTGCGTCCCAATCAGGTCGGCGGCAAGTCGCTGATCTGGGGCCGCGTATCGCTGCGCTGGAGCAAGATCGATTTCGAAGCCAATGCCCGCGACGGTCATGGCAGTCCCTGGCCGATCTCCTATGACGAAATCGCGCCCTGGTATTCCTATGTCGAGAAGTATGCCGGCATTGCCGGTTCGAAAGAGGGCTTGCCGCAGCTTCCCGACGGCGAATTCCAGCCGCCGCATCCGCTGAACATCGCCGAGATTTGGGCGAAGGAACGGCTGGAAAAGGCGATGCCGGGTCGCAAGCTGATTTCCACCCGCACGGCCAACATGACCGAGGACAAGCCGGAGCAGGGGCGCACCCGTTGCCAGAGCCGCTCGCAATGCGCCCGCGGCTGTTCGTTCGGCGCGTATTTCTCGACCCAGGCCGTGACCCTGCCGGCGGCGCGGGCCACCAACAACCTGACCCTGTTGTCCGAACAGGTGGTGACCAGCCTGGAATATGATCCGGTGACCAAGCGTGTCACTGGCGTGCGCGCCATCGATACCAACACCATGCAGGCGAAGGTCTACCGCTCGCGCATCGTGTTCCTCTGCGCCTCGACCAATGCCTCGGTGCAGATCCTGCTCAATTCGCGCCTACCGGGCAGCGAGCGCAGTTTCGCTGATTCCAGCGGCACGCTGGGCCGCTACATGATGGACCATGCCTTCCGCACCTATGTCTGGGGTTCGGTGCCGCAGGGCGAGCTTGATCCCTATATCGCCTATGGCCGCCGTCCCAACGGCGTCTATATCCCGCGTTTCCGCAACATCAACGGCCAGGATACCGATGCCGACTTCGTGCGTGGCTATGGCATGCAGGGCGCCGCCAGCCGCAACACCGCCGCGCCGGTCGGCTTCGGCAAGTCCATGAAGGAAGGCTTGCGTGGTTATGGCCCCTGGACGCTGCGCTTCACCACCTTCGCGGAATGTCTGCCCTACCGCGACAACACACTGACCTTGCATCCCAGCAAGGTCGACCGCTTCGGCGTGCCGCTGGGCGTGTTCAACGTCACTTTCCGTTCGAACGAGATGAAGCTGCTGCGCGATTCCGCCATCGAAGGCCAGAAGATGCTGCGCGCCGCCGGGCTGGTGAATGTCGGATCATCCAGCGAGACGCATGTGCCGGGCGACGCCATTCACGAAATGGGCGGCGCCTGCATGGGCGCCGATCCTACCAAATCGGTGGTCAACCGCTGGAGCCAGGCGCATGACGCGTCCAACCTGTTTATCACCGACGGGGCGCAGATGGCGTCGACCAGTTGCGTCAATCCGTCAATGACCTTCATGGCGCTGACGGCGCGTGCCGCCGATTACGCCGTCAAACAGGTCAAGGCGAACGCTATCTAAGAATTTATCAGGGGAACAGTATGGGCTGGGACAAACGCATTCTTTTCGCCGCCGGTTTTCTGGCGGTCGCCACTGCGGCGTTCGCGCAGGCGCAATTGCCGCCGATACCGCCGGCGCAGATGATCCCCAAGCCAGGCCCGATGGTCAAAGGCAAACCCTATCAGCCGCAGGCGCTTTTGCCCGGCGGCATCGTGATGCCGGTCTGGCCGGCGGGTTCATCTTTCCTGAACGCTAAGCGTGTGCATGAAGCCGAGACCTACACCATGGACCCAGTGGTGCCAGGCCGGGTGGAGCGCATTCTGAACATCCACAATCCGTCCATCGAAGTGCATCGGGTGCGCCCCGCCGACAATACTGGCGCCGCCATCATCCTGGTGCCGGGCGGCGGTCACAAGACGCTGGTAGTTGGCATCGAAGGCATCGATCCGGTGCCCTTCTTCTGGAATTACGGCGTCACCACCATCATCCTGCGCCATCGTCTGCGCCAGGATGGCTATGATGCCAAGCTCGACGCGGTCTATGACCTGCAACAGGCCATCCGCCTGGTGCGCGCCCATGCCAAGGAATGGGGCATCGATCCCAAGAAGATCGGCGTGATGGGCTTCTCGGCGGGGGCGGAACTGGCGATGGCGGCCGCCATCCAGTATCCGGAGTTCGACGCGAAGAATAACGGCGCGTCCGACCCGCTCGCCGGTATCACCTCGCGTCCGGATTTCGTCGGTTCGATCTATCCGGGACCGTCGCTGTTCACCAAGGGCGGCAAGCCGCCGATCCCCAGGGATGCGCCGCCATCCTTCATCGTCTGCCCCGGTTACGGCGACAAGGTGCATGCGGTTTGGGCCGATGAATATTTCGCCGCCATGCTGGATGCCGGCATTCCCAACCTGGAGATGCACATCTACGCCATCGGCCTGCATGGCCGGGGCATGAGCTATCGCGACGGCACCGCGCTGGGCACCTGGCCGGCGCGCTTTACAGACTGGTTCCGCGATCTGGGCTTCCTGGGCAAGCCCGGCGTGGAAACGCTGGCGGCGCGGGACGTGGCGGCATTCGTGAAGCAGCCCGTCAAGTGAAGGCGGTGAGGGGTGTTCTGGCGGGGCTTTCGCTGGCATTGCTGGCGGTCCTTCCGGGCCAGGCGCAAGGACCGGCGCCCGCCAGCTTCGACTGGTTCGAATATGCCGGAAACGACACGGTCTTCAATTTTCCGGCCGGACCAAACGAATACCGCAATCCGGTCCTGTCGGGCTTTTATTCCGATCCCAGCATCACGCGGGTGGGCAATGACTATTATCTGACCGCGTCCACCTTCACTTATTTCCCCGGCCTGCCGGTATTCCGCAGCCGCGATCTGGTGCACTGGACGCAGATCGGCAATGCCATTGATCGGCCTGGCATGCTGGATTTCGACGGCTTGGGTCTGTCGCGCGGCGTTTTTGCGCCGTCCATTTCGCATCACAATGGTGTCTTCTACATCGTCAACACCTGCGTGGATTGCGGCGGAAATTTTGTCATCACCGCCAAGAATGCCGCTGGCCCGTGGTCCGATCCGGTCTGGATCAGGGATGTACCAGGCATCGATCCTTCGCTTTTCGTCGATGACGACGGCACGGCCTGGCTGATGAACAATGGCGCCCCGGCCGGTCCGGTGCTGTATGAAGGCCACCGCGCCATCTGGATCCGGCGTTTCGATCTCAAGACGCTCAAGACCGCCGGTCCGGCGACCATGATCGTCGATGGCGGCGTGGATATTTCGCAAAAGCCGATCTGGGCCGAGGGACCGCATATCTTCAAGCGCGAAGGTCGCTATTACCTGATCACTGCCGAAGGCGGCACGGCGATCAACCATTCCCAGGTGGTCTATCGCGGCGATCGCCCGGACGGACCATGGACTGCGTATCCCCGGCCCATCCTGACCCAGCGCGATCTTGACCCCCTGCGCCAGTATGCTGTGACCTCGGCTGGGCATGCCGACTTTGTCGAAACCCAGAACGGCGAATGGTGGGCGACATTCCTGGCCATCCGCCCCTATGGCGACGATCTCTATAATACGGGCCGCGAGACTTTCCTGTTGCCGGTGCACTGGCGTGACGGCTGGCCGATCATAACCGCGCCGGGCCAGGCGGTTGCGCCGGTGGTGCATTACCCAGACCTGCCGCGTGAAAAGCCGCCTGCTATTCCCAACAGCGGCAATTTCGTCCTGCGCGAGGAATTTGATGGCAAGGCGCTGGCGCCGTACTGGATGACGCCGCGTGTGCCCAAATCCGCCTGGCACCATCTGCGCGGTGGCGCGCTGAAGCTCACCGCGCGCGCGCCGCGCATCGGCGAAAAACTGCAACCCAGCTTTGTCGCACGCCGCCAACAGCATATCGCCATGACCGCCGCCACCAGCCTCAGCTTTGCCGCGCCCATGCCGGGCGACAAGGCTGGGCTCGCTGTTTATCAGGACGATGCGCACTACTATTTCATCGGCATCGTCAATGACGGTGGTCGCCGGATGCTGCGGGTTGAGCGCCGTGCGGGAGCCAGCGATCCGGTGGATGGGGTGGTTCTGGCTTCGGTGGCGCTCGCGGACGCCACGGCGCAGGTGCAGATCAGGGCGCGCGGTGGGCGATATGATTTTTCGTACCGCACCGGGGCGGGGCAAGGCGGTTGGACGCCGCTGCTCTCCGATGCCGACGGCACGATCCTCAGCACCAAGGTGGCGGGAGGATTTGTGGGTGCCATGATCGGGCTCTACGCGCATTCGGCATCCGGGCCGGTCTGATAGGGGCGCGGCAGAGATACGCCGCAAATATCTACGGTGCGGTTTAGCCGCATTGTTCGCCCACCGGACGCGTCTATAGATCAGGCGTCCAACGCAAGGTCTTTTCCTGTCGCGCGCATCATCTTCCAATCCGGCTCATCCTGATCTGGTCCATTTCGCGCTGGCCGTTGGCGGCTTTGCCATCGGCACCACCGAATTCGCCACCATGAGCCTGCTGCCATACTTTGCGCGGGACCTGGGCATCGACGCGCCGACCGCCGGGCATGTGATCAGCGCCTATGCGCTGGGCGTGGTGATCGGCGCGCCGCTGATCGCGGTGCTGGCCGCCAGAATCGCGCGCCGGACCTTGCTGGTTGGCCTGATGCTGCTCTTCGCGCTGGCCAACGGGCTGACTGGCCTGGTGACATCCTATGAGACGATGATGGCCTTGCGTTTTCTCAGCGGCCTGCCGCACGGCGCCTATTTCGGCATCGCCATGCTGGTGGCGGCGTCGTTGGTGTCGCACGAGCGCCGCGCCCAGGCGTCGGCTCGGGTGCTGATGGGGCTGACGGCGGCCACCATTGTGGGCGTGCCGGCGGCGACCTGGCTGGGCCAGGCGGCAGGTTGGCGCTGGGGCTTTGGCGTCGTGGCGATCCTGTCGCTGCTGACCGCGGCATTGGTGGCGCTCTTTGCGCCGCACCAGCCGCCCGCAAAAGACGCCAGTCCGCTCGCTGAACTGCGCGGGCTGAAGAACCGACATCTGTGGCTGACGCTGGGCATCGGCGCGGTTGGGTTCGGCGGCTTCTTCACGGTCTACACCTATCTGGCCGACACCTTGCTGGTGGTGACGCAGGCGCCGCCGTCCTGGATACCACCGGTGTTTGCCGTGTTCGGAGCCGGCATGATGATCGGGTTGATGGTTGTGCCGCGTTTTGCCCATCGCAACCTGATGGCGCTGGCGGGCTGGCTGCTGTTGTGGTTCGCCGCCACGCTGTGTCTCTACAGTTTCCTGACCGGGAATATCTGGACCATCACGCTGGCGGTTTTTCTGATTGGCCTTGGCGGGGCAATGGGCCCAGTGCTGCAGACGCGGCTGATGGATGTCGCGGGTGAGGCGCAGACGCTGGCGGCCGCGCTCAACCATTCCGCCTTCAATGTCGCCAACGCGCTGGGGCCGCTGCTGGGCGGCATCGCCATCGCGCATGGGCTGGGTCTTTCCTCCACCGGCTTTGTCGGCGCGGGGCTGGCGCTGGGTGGCCTGGCGATCTGGTGGATCGCCAAGAATCAAAGATAAGGCATCAGCAGCCGCGCCGCCGCGTTGCGCAGCCGCCACCACATGCGCTCCGATGCCAGCGCTTCGGGTTCGATGCGGGTTCCGCGCGCGATCTTGTCGTCGATGATCGCGTCCAACCGGGCGGTGAAATCGCGGTTGACGCATTCCACATCCAGCTCGAAATTCAGTCGCAGGCTGCGCGCGTCCCAGTTGGACGAGCCGATCCAGCTCCATTCCCCATCCACAGTGCACAGCTTGGAATGATCGAACGGTTTGGGCGTGGCGATGATGCAGGCCTTGATATGCCGGAAGAAGCGCAGGTGCCCGCGCATGGCCCAGTCCATCACGATCTGGTCGGTCTTGGTGGGGATGACGATCTGCACCTCCACGCCGCGTATGCCGGCCTGGGCGATGGCAAATTGCAGTCGCGGGTCGGGCAGGAAGTAGGGCGTGACGATACGGATGCGCTTGCGGGCCAGCGACAGCGCCGCGCCCAGGATCATTTCCGATTTGTAGATGTCGGCATCGGGGCCTGAGCGCACCCCGCGCGCGAAGACGTCGCCGACCGGCGCCAGTGGCGGCCACCAGCAATGATCGTCCAGCACTTCCTCGGTGGTGAAGGTCCAGTCGCGCGCGAAGGCATCCATGATCACCCGCACCACCGGCCCTTCGAGACGGAAATGGGTGTCGGTGATGGCATCCGCACCGGAGAGACGCCTGGAATTTTCGGCCCCGATATTCATGCCGCCGGTGAAAGCGACGCGGCCGTCCACCACCAGCACCTTGCGATGGTTTCGCATGTTGAGGAAGGGCATGCGCCAGGGCAACCAGGTGTGCAGGAAGCGTTCGCACAGAACCCCACCCGCCCGCATGCGGTGCAGGATAGGAATGAAGAAATAGCCGGCGCCGATGCCGTCCAGCAGCACGCGCACCTTCACGCCGCGCTGCGCCGCTTCGATCAGGGTGTCGGCGAACTGGCGCCCCGCCGCGTCGTTGCGGAAGATATAGGAGGTGAGGGCGATACAGTTCTTGGCGCCGCGTATCTCGTCCAGCATCACGCCATAGGCTTCGTCGCCGCTATCCAGCACCCGCATGGCGTTGCCTGCGGCCAGCGGCTCGCCCGTGATCCGCCCGCTGGCGGCGCACAGCAGCGCGATATGCTCCGCCGTGTCGGGACAGGCAGCGCCCGGGCCGCCCTTCCGGGCATCCAGCCAGCGCATTTTGACGGCGCGGCGCGTCACCCGGTTGATGCCAAACAGGTAATAGAGCAGCCCGCCGAAGATCGGCGTCAGCCAGACCAGGCCGATCCAGCCCAGGGCGCGGGGGACGTCGTTCTTTTTGAGCAGGATATCGACCGTCACCGACCCGGCCAGCAGGACATAGAAGACCAGAGCCACCGCCTCCAGCAGCGGGGCGGACCATGTGATGGGGAGGGGAAACATTTTCCGGTTGGGCCGTTTTTCTTATGCTGTTCAGGGATATAGACTTGAAACTTGCTGAAATTCCGCCAGTTTAAATAGGCATCGTTTTCTATAACGCATTCAGGGCCGAATATGGCGCCGTCCTTCCCCAATCATTCCGCCGACAGTCCGCTGCGCGTGGTGAGCTGGAATCTGCTGCGCCGGGTCGGTGCTGGCGTGGAGGATGTCGCCAAGCTGGTGAGAAGTCATCACCCCGACCTGTTGCTGCTGCAGGAATGCACCGAAGACATCGTCACCCTGCCGTCGCTGGTGGGCGGGCATTTTTTCCGTCATCCCATGCAGTCTCGAATCTATGGCCTTGCGGCCTGGAGCCCGCATCCCTTTCCGGCCTCCACCGAACTGCGCCTGCCGGGCTCCATCCTGCCGGGGCGGGTGCCGCCGCGCCTGGCGCAACTGATCAGCTTTCGCGACATCACGTTTGCCAATGTGCATCTTAGCCATGGCCAGTTTCTCAACCGCTTCCAGCTTCGTCACATCATCGAGCAGATGGAAGGCCCGGCCGCCATCATCGGCGATTTCAATGCGGTGGGTCCGGTGGGGCTTCAGGGCTTCACGGATATCGGGCCGCGCCGACGCACGCACCGCGCCGGCAAGATCGTCAATCTGCGGCTGGATCGCTGCATTGCGCGCGGCTTGGTCTGTTCGGCTTCGGAGGTTCTGGATAAGGGCCCCAGCGATCATCACCCCATGGTGCTGGATATCACCGTGTCGGGCGCCTTCCGCACGCCGTCGCTGGAAGACAGCGCGCTGATCGGGATTCATTAAAGCGCCAATCTTAGAGCGTCAGTTTTGCAGCGGTCTTTTCCAGATTGGCGGCGGTGTTGGCGAGCATCTCGGCCAGCGGCTTTTCTTCCGCATTGATGCAATAGGCGGCTTTGAGGCCGATAGCCTTAAGCTGCTCGGGCGAGGCCGACAGCTTGCCGCTCAGCGCGATCACAGGCGTGATTCCGGCACGCCCACACAGGCCCTGGATCAGTTTGCCCTGCGCGCTCTGCCCATCCAGATGACCTTCGCCGGTGATGATCACGTCGGCCTGCTTTGCCGCGGCGTCGAAGCCCGTCATGTCGAGCACGATTTCAATGCCGCGCCGAAGCGTGGCGCCGAAAAAGGCCATGGCGCCGAAGCCAAGTCCGCCCGCCGCGCCCGCGCCGGGCGTGGTGGCGATGTCTCGGCCAAGCTGGTCTTTCACCAGCGCCGCGATGTGGCGAAGGCCTTCGTCCAGGACGGTGAGACTTTCGGTGGTGCCGCCCTTTTGCGGGCCGTAAATCCAGGCCGCGCCGGTGGGGCCGAACAGCGGGTTGGTCACGTCGCACAGCACTTCCATGCTCTCGAAAGGCGCGGACACCGGGACCAGCCGTGTGACGTTCTTCAGGTTTGCGCCATTGGGCTCCACGGCATTGCCGCGGGCATCCAGGAAACCCCAGCCCAGCGCCGCGGCCGCGCCGATGCCGGCATCATTGGTGGCGCTGCCGCCGATCGCCAGAATCGCACGCCTGGCGCCATGGGTTTTGGCGTCGGCCAGCAACTGACCCGTGCCGAAGGTGGAGGCGGCAAGCGGATTGCGCTCCGCCAGCGTCAACCGCTGCAGCCCGCTGGCCTCCGCCATTTCCACCACACAGGTCTGGCGGTCAGCCGACAGGCCATAGCGGCCTTTGATGACGCGGCCCAGGGGATCGGCGACGTCCTTTTCCATCCAGGAAAGCCCCAGCGGTCCACGCAGCACATCCAGCAGGCCTTCGCCGCCGTCAGACAAGGGCATCTCGGTGATGCGTGCCGTGGGGTGGCTCTGGCGCAGGCCAGCGGCGATGGCGCGGCAAACGCCGTCGGCGGCAAGCGCGTCTTTGAAGGAGTCGCAGGCGATCAGGATATGCATGGGCGGCGGTTATAAAGAGATGTTTCAGCCCGCGAAACCGCCTTGCGCGAGGTACGCGATCTCTTCGGGTGTGGAAATTCGTCCCATCACCGCGTTGCGATGCGGAAAGCGCCCGAAGCGGGCAATCAGGTCGGCATGGAGCTGGGCGTATTCCAGCCCCATTTTGTCGCCAAGCTTTTCAAACAAGGCCACGGCCCGCGCCTGGGACGCGGCATCCTCGTGATGCTCGAAGGGCAGGTAGAAGAAAGCGCGCAGCGCCGCATCGGTCTTGGCGTCGAAGCCACGCGCCAGCGCCCGCTCGGCGACCGACCGCGCCATCTCGTCGGTGGCGAAGGCATGCGCCGAGTGGCGGTACAGGTTGCGGGGAAACTGGTCGACCAGCAGCAACAGCGCCAGCGCCCCTTCCGCCGTGTTTTCCCAGTCCGCCAGATCGCCCCGCGCCGCCGCCAGATGGGTATCGCTGAAGCGCTCCCGTATCTCGGCGTCGAACGCCGGGCCGCCGCCGAACCATTTGCTGGGTCCGGCCTCGCGCCAGAAGGCAATGACTTCGGAATGGGTGATTTGGGTCATGATGTCTCTTCTTTAAGCCAAAACTCGTTGCGTGCCCGCCCGTTCCTGCTCTTATGCACGCCATGATCCTGCCGCGCATCTTCCTGCATCTGGCTGTCGTTGTTTTGGTGGGCGGACAGGCGCCGCTGGAGCGCAATTTCACCGAATGCGCCGAATGCCCGGAGATGGTGGCGATCCCGGCCGGAAAATTCCTGATGGGCAGCCCGGCCCGCGAAGCCGGCCGTTTTGATTCCGAAGGCCCTCAGCATGTGGTGACCATCAAGGCTTTTGCGCTGGGAAAATACCCGGTCACCAGCGCCCAGTTCCTGTCGTTTCTCAACGCCACCGGCTACCGCCCCAAGCCCTGCAATGAAATGTGGGGGCTGGGCTGGAAGCAGTTGTTCCGCGGCCAGGCCGCGACACCCACGGATGTCGAGCCGCCCTTGTGGCCGGCGGTATGCCTGGACTGGAAAGACGCGGAAGCCTTTGTCGCCTGGATCAATGCACGCGCCCGCGCCGCCCGACCGGCGCTGAGCAATCGTAATCCCTATCGCCTGCCCAGTGAGGCGGAATGGGAATATGCCGCGCGCGCCGGCACCAGCACCGCGCGCTGGTGGGGCGAAGAGATCGGGCAGGGCCATGCCAACTGCAATGGCTGCGGCAGCCAGTGGGACAACAAGCTGCTGGCCCCGGTGACCAGCTTTGCGCCCAATCCGTTCGGTGTGGTGGGCATGCTGGGCAATGCCTGGGAATGGACCGCCGATTGCTGGCATCCGTCTTATGTCGGCGCGCCCACCGATGGCAGCGCCTGGAAGGACGCATTCTGCATCCGGCGCAGCATTCGCGGCGGTTCGTGGAACAATGTGCCGATATTTATCCGCAGCGCTGCGCGCGCGGGCGCAGCGGAAAATGGCAGCGGCGATTATGATTATTCCACGCTGACCGGATTTCGACTGGCGCGCGATCTACCGTAGCGCGGCCTTGGGATCGAGATCGATGTTCAGCACCGTGACGCGGTCGTAACGTCCGGGCGGCAGTTGGATCGGCGATGCCAGCAGCGCGGCGTTGCGCGCGCTCAGCGCCATGTTGCGGAATGTCCCGTCATTGTGAAAGCGCACCTGATCGACAATGCGCACATCCTCGATGACGCCGCTGCGCAGCAACCGCACCTCCACCACCACAGGCAGGTTGCGCGCGCCTGCAACGCCCAGATCGGGCAGCCAGCGCCGCAATATCTGGGCCCGGATAAAATCCTTCAACGCGTAATTGCCGTCACCGCCGCCTGCGCCGCCGCTGCCAGCATCGGCACTGGCCAGCGCGGTATCGGCACCGCGAAGCTGCGCCAGCGCCTGCAGCCGCGCGGTCATCGGATCGACCGGCATGCGCACGCTGTTGGGCCTGGTGCCGGATTGCACCGGTGCGCTGTCGGCTTGCGGCCTTGTCACCTGCATGCGCGCAGGTGGCGCGGCGCTGCCTTGTCCCATCGTGCCGCCAATGACCAGATCAACGGGCAGGGCGCGGAATACGGTTTCTTCCAGCGACGGCCTGCCCGCCAGATACCAGATCAGGGCCAGCACCAGCACGCCATGCAACAATACGGAAAAGGCGATTCCGCCCCATTGCTCCCGTAATTGCCTGGCCCGGCCTGTCTGCATGGCCATAGTCTATGAATTTAACGCTTCCTGCGCTATTGAGCCGTCATGAAGATCAAGCTGCATCAGAACGACTTGCCGGACGGGCTCAATCTGGGTCCGGTGGTGGCGATCGATACCGAAACGCTGGGGCTCAACCCGTTCCGCGACCGGCTCTGCCTGGCCCAATTGTCGTCGGGCGATGGCGTGTGCCATGCGGTGCAGTTCGCCGCCGGCAATTACGCCGCGCCCAATCTGAAGAAGATGCTGGCCGACCCAAACGTCACCAAGCTGTTCCATTTCGCCCGTTTCGACATCGGCATGTTCCGCCGGTATCTGAACGTGGAGTGCAAGCCGGTCTATTGCACCAAGATCGCCTCCAAGCTGGTGCGCACCTATACCGACAAGCATGGCTTAAAGGATCTGGTGCGCGAGCTGCTGGGCGTCGAACTGTCCAAGGAGCAGCAGTCGTCCGACTGGGGCGCCAAGGTTCTCACCGAAAAACAGTTGTCCTATGCCGCCAACGATGTCGCGCACCTGCACCAGCTCAAGACCGTGCTGGATGCGATGCTGGCGCGCGAAGGGCGCACCCACCTGGCCCAGGCCAGTTTCGACTTCCTGCCGGCCCGCGCCGAACTCGATCTGGCTGGCTGGGAAGACGTTGATATTTTTGCGCACTGACGTGCGCGGGGACATCTTCGCCCGTTAGTCCTTCAGTAGACGGCACGTTTGCACCGTAAACCGGGCCGCCTTGCGGTCCGTCCCATTTCGCGCGAAACTTGGCACGAAATTCGCTTAACGCCTCCGTAACCCGGAGAAGCTTAAGCTGATATGCGTATAATTACGTATTAATATCAAAGGCTTAAATGTCATCCTCCAAGGCCAGACTCACTCCCGTGACGGGCGGCGCAGCCGCCAGCGACCTGTCGGCAGCCCGCCGGGTGCTGACCACGGCCGCCACGGCGCTTGGCACCCTGGCCGACTGCCTGAATGGCGACTTCACCCACGCGGTGGATCTGGTGTTGGCCGCCAAGGGCCGCGTCATCGTCAGCGGCATGGGCAAATCGGGCCACATCGCCCGCAAGATCGCCGCGACCCTGTCATCCACCGGCACCCCGGCCTATTTCGTTCATCCCGCCGAAGCCAGCCATGGCGACATGGGCGCCATCACCCGCCAGGACGCGCTGCTGCTGCTGTCCTGGGGCGGCGAAACGGCGGAGCTGTCGGACCTCATCACCTATGCCAAGCGTCACGGCCTTCCCATCATCGCCATCGGCGCCAATCCGGACTCCACGCTGATCAAGGCTGCGGACGTGAAGCTGGTGCTGCCGCGTGAGCCCGAAGCCTGTCCCATGGGGCTGGCACCTACCACCTCCACCACCATGATGCTGAGCTTGGGCGATGCGCTGGCGGTCGCGTTGATGGAGCGCAAGGGCTTCTCGCCCGACCAGTATCGCGATTTTCATCCCGGCGGATCGCTGGGCCGCGCCCTGGTGCGCGTCTGCGACCTGATGCACAGCGGCGGCGAGATGCCGCTGGCGGCGCAAAACACCGGCATGCGCGATGTGCTGCTGACCATGGCGTCTGGCCGGATGGGGTGTGTCGGCATCGTCGACGATGTGGGCAACCTGGTGGGTATCGTCACCGATGGCGATGTGCGGCGCCATGCCGAGCAGGGATTCGAGAACCGCGCCGCGCGCGATGTGATGACCAGGGGGCCGCAGATTGCCCGCCCCGATCAGCTCGCCGCCGAAGCGCTGGGCCTGATGACGGAGAAAAAGATCACCCAGCTTTTCGTGGTGGATGAGGGCAGTGGCAAGCCCGCCGGCATCCTGCACATCCACGACTGCCTGCGCGCCGGTCTCATATGACGGGGTTGGCATGAGCATGGAGGCCAACCCGGACGCCCCGCAATATGACTGGTCGAGCCGTGTTCGCACCACGGCGAAGGAAGCCTTGCGCTATTCGAAGTTCGTCTCGCTGATGAAGCGACTGCTGTCGCTGGGCGCTTTCCTGATCATCGCGGCGGTGCTGGCCTTCTTCTTTGTGCAGCGCCAGCCGCGCCAGCTCACCATGTCGTATGAAATGCTGGGCCGGGTGGAAAATGATCTGGCCATGGTCAAGCCGCGCCTGACCGGGGCTGACGCCAAGGGCAACCCCTTCGTCATCACTGCCGACATGGCGGTGCAGGACGCCAAGAACGCCAAGAAGGCCAGCCTGAAAAACCTTGAAGCCGATCTGGCGCTGGACAGGACGAGCTGGATCAACGCCCGCGCCCGCGCTGGCATGGTGGACATGGCGGCGGGCCGGCTCGAGTTGAATGGGGGCATCGATCTGTTCACCGATACCGGTTACGAACTGCACAGCGCCAGCGCCTCGATGAACCTCAAGCAGAGCGTTGTGCACGGCCATCAGGAAGTGACGGGACGGGGGCCTGACGGCGCGTTCCGCGCTGACGGCTTTCATGCCGACCGCAATACCAATCTTCTCACCCTCACCGGCAATGTCCGCATGACCCTTCACGGATCAAACAAATGAAGAAAATTCTCGCTTTCACGCTGGCATTTGCGATCGGCGCCGCCGTCGGCGGTTCGTTGCAAGCCCAAACGCCCGCCAAGCCCACGGCAAAGCCCGCCGCCAAGCGCGCCGACGCCCCCATCAACATCGATTCCGATTCCTTTCAGGCTGATCTGAACGGCAAGACCGGTACCTGGAGGGGCAATGTCGTCGTCACGCAGGGCGACATGAAGCTGCGCGCCAATTCGGTGCGCGTGAGCACGGTGGACGGCAATGCCGACAAGGTGAACGCCACCGGCAATGTGGTGGTGGACTCGCCGGCCAGCGGCACCGCCACCGGCGAGAATGGCGTCTATGACGTGCCGCGCAAGATCGTCACCATGAACGGCAATGTCGTGCTCAAGAAGGGCAAGGACGTGATGCGGGGCTCGCAGCTCAGCGTCAATCTGGTCACCGGACAGGCCACGTTGGGCGGCGGGGTCAAAAGCCAGAACTCGCCCGGCGGCCGTGTGCAGGCAATATTCTCCCCCAATTCCGGGGCGCCCAGGAACTAGGCTGTGCGCGAAAAATGCATTTTCACAGTTCCTTAAACACAAACAGGCATGGTTTTTGCCAATGACCGATCAAAGCCCACAATCCCTGGAAAGTGACGGCGAAAACGCCGGCGACAGCCTGCGCCTTGTCGATGGCGGCAAGGGCCTGGTCGTCAACCGCATCGGCAAGAGCTTCAACAAGCGCCCCGTGGTGCGTTCGGTTTCTCTTTCGTTAAAGCGCGGCGAGGCGGTCGGCCTGCTGGGCCCAAACGGCGCCGGCAAGACCACCTGCTTCTATATGATCACCGGCCTGATCGCGGCCGACACCGGCACCATCGAAGTCGATGGCCATGACGTGACCCGCCTTCCCATGTACCGCCGCGCCCGCCTGGGAATCGGCTACCTGCCGCAGGAAGCTTCTATCTTCCGTGGCCTGACCGCCGAGCAGAATATTCGCGCCACCGCCGAACTGCTGGAGCCTGATGGTGCCCGCCTGGAAGCCATGGTCGAAGCGCTGCTGGCCGAGTTCGGCATTACCCATATCCGCAACACCCCGTCGGTGGCGCTGTCGGGCGGCGAACGCCGGCGTGTCGAGATCGCGCGCTGCCTGGCGACCCATCCGTCCTACATCCTGCTCGACGAACCCTTTGCCGGCATCGACCCCATCGCGGTGGGCGAAATCCGCGACCTGGTCAAGCATCTCAAGAATCGCGGCATCGGCGTTCTGATCACCGACCATAACGTGCGCGACGCGCTCGATGTGATCGACCGCGCTTACATTCTTCATGACGGACGGGTGCTGAAAGAGGGCACCCCGACCGAGATCGTCAGCGACCGCGATGTGCGGCGCGTCTATCTCGGGGAAAAATTCTCGCTGTAGGATTTCATGGCAGGCGTTGGGCAAAGACTGGAAATTCGGCAGGGCCAATCGCTGGTCATGACGCCGCAATTGCAGCAGGCCATCAAGCTGCTGCAACTGTCCAACATCGAACTGGCCGAATACTGCGAATCCGAACTGGAAAAGAACCCGCTGCTGGAACGCGACGACCGCGAAGCCGCGCCGGTTCAGGATGCCGGCGAAAGTGCCGCTGACAGCGCGGGCGAACGCGCCGATGAAGCCCTGTCGCGCGACGACTTTTCCAAGACCGCCGACATGGACCAGGCAGCCCACGACAACATGTATGACGGCGACATTCCCGCCCCCCGCGCCACCGAAGGCCCGCAGTCCGGTTCGCTGACCGACTGGACCACGGTGAAGTCCGGCAATGCCTATGAAGGCGAAGACGGGCTGGAATCCTCGGTCGCTGCCGAACTGTCGCTGAAGGATCATCTGGAAGGCCAGCTTTCCATCGCCGCTTTGCTGCCCGAGGATCGCATGATCCTTTTGGCGCTGATCGATGCGGTTGATGAGACCGGCTATTTGCGCGCCGACCTGATGGATGTCGCCAATCGGCTGGGCTGCGAAATCGAAGACGTGCAGGCCGTGCTGGGCGTGCTGCAGGGTTTCGATCCTGTCGGCGTGGGCGCCCGCGATCTGGCCGAATGCCTGTCGCTGCAATTGAAGGCGAAAGACCGTTTCGATCCCGCCATGGAAGCGTTGATGACGCGTCTCGACCTGGTGGCGCGCCGCGACATGGGGCAGTTGACGGCGCTCTGTGGCGTTGATGCCGAAGACATTGCCGACATGATCTCCGAGATCCGGCAGCTCAACCCCAAGCCGGGCCTGGCCTTTGGCTCGGAACCGGTGACGCCGGTGGTGCCCGACGTGTTCGTGAAGGTCGGGCCCGATGGCGGCTGGCTGATTGAACTGAATTCCGACACGCTGCCGCGCCTGCTGGTCAACAACCAGTATTATGGCACCGTGTCGAAAACGGCGCGCGACAAGGACAGCAAGAATTACCTGGCCGACTGCCTGAACAACGCCAACTGGCTGGTGAAGAGCCTGGACCAGCGCGCCCGCACCATCCTCAAGGTGGCCAGCGAGATCGTGCGTCATCAGGATGCGTTCCTGACCCATGGCGTGCGTCACCTGCGTCCGCTGAATCTTCGAATCATTGCCGACGCGATTTCGATGCATGAATCCACCGTTAGCCGCGTCACCTCGAACAAGTACATCTCCACGCCGCGTGGCCTGTTCGAGTTGAAATATTTCTTCACGGCCTCGATCCAGTCGATAAACGGCGCCGAATCGCACAGCGCCGAAGCGGTGCGCGACCGCATTCGCGAGATGATTGAAAATGAGGGGCCCCGCGAAATCCTCTCTGACGATCGCATCGTCGCGCTGCTGACGGCTGACGGCGTGAACATCGCGCGCCGCACGGTGGCGAAATATCGCGAAGCCCTGCGCATTCCCTCATCGGTCGAACGCCGCCGGTTGAAGGCGGGCGAAGTGCCCCAGGCCGCAAGTTACCGGTAAAATTCCGGCGCTTCTTTGCACCCGCCCAAGTCAAGATTGACAATATTGGGGGGGCGGCCTATGAACCCGCCGCTTTTGAGCAGGGGCCCTGTAACCGCAGGGCGGTAACATCTCCGCGCGGAACTATCATGCGCGCGGACCTCACCGGGACTGTTGATGAACATTGCCGATCTGCTCGCGCCCGACGCCATTTTGCCGGCGTTGAAGGCACAGTCCAAGAAGCAGCTACTGCAGGAACTGGCGGCGCGCTGTCACGCCCTGACTCATATTTCCGAGCGCCGAATCTTCGAGACGCTGGTGGAGCGCGAGCGCCTGGGCACCACCGGCGTGGGTTCCGGCATTGCGATCCCGCATGGCCGGATGAGCGAAGCCAAGTCCATCATGGGCATCTTCGCGCGGGTGGAAAGCCCGATTGATTATGAAGCCGTCGACAGCCAGCCCGTCGATCTGGTGTTCATGCTGCTGGCCCCGGAAAATGCCGGCGCCGATCATCTGAAGGCGCTGGCCAAGGTTTCGCGCCTGCTGCGCGACAAGGGCATCTGCGAAAAGCTGCGCGCAGCGTCCACCGCCGAAGCGATCTACGCGATCCTGACAGGTGACAAGAACGGCACTGGCAGCGCCGCCGCTTAAGGCGATTCCTTTATAACCGCGATCCGCTTGATGGGGATCGGCGTTACCGGCGCCTGGCCCGGCATCGGGCCATTGTCGCCCACCGCCACATTGCCGATCTTGTCTACCACATCCATGCCGCCGATCACCTGGCCAAACACGGCATAGCCGGTGTTGACGCCGGGATCGTTGGGATTGCGGTTCAGGTTGAAATTGTCGACCAGGTTGATGAAGAACTCGGCCTTGGCGGTGTCGGGGCCTTCCTCGCGCGCCAGCGCCACGGTGCCGCGCAGGTTGGACAGGCCGTTGTTGGATTCCAGCGGCACGGGCGCGGCGAAAACGCTGCGTCCCTTGGTGGCGCTTTCCCAGCTTCCCATCTGCACCACAAAGCCGGGCGCGACGCGATAAACGATGGTGCCGTCATAATGCTTGCGCTTCACATAGGCCAGGATGTTGGCCACGCTTTTGGGCGCGCGCACGGCGTCGAGCTGCAGGGTGATGTCGCCCATGCTGGTGGAGATCAGCAGCTTGGGGCCCGTCATGGGCGGATTGCTGGGCGCGGGCTCCACAGACAAGGGCTGCGGCGGCAGCGGATTGACGACTTCGGGTTCGGCGCTCTGGGCAAAGGCGGGAGCGGCGACAAGAAGGGCGAGGGCGGCGGTAACGCCGAAGAGTGTGGTGCGCATGGGCAGCATATTAGCAATCTTTGCCCAACAAAAAAGCCGGACCCGAAGGCCCGGCTTTTCCTGTTTTCAAAACCCTTGCCGCGTCAATGGACGGAGACGGGGGTCAGTTCATTCTGCACCGCGGCGCCATAGGCGGATTCATACCCGTCCGTGAAGCCCAGCACGCTGCCGTCTTCGGCGTGCAGCACATACAGCTTCATGCCGGCAGGCAGCTCGATATTGGCCGGAAGCAGGCCCAGGCGATGCGCTTCATCGCTGCCCGTGGGCTTGATGTACGCGATACGGCCAGCCACGGCGCGGGCCTCTTCAACGTCATCGGCTTCAAATCTGTCCGTCATGATAAACCTCCAGTCGTTATTTCTACGGTCCGCACGCCCGGTTGGATCGGCCTGCGGGCCAAATCGATTTTGAGCAATCCATTTGCCAACGCGGCTGCGGTGACTTCGATGCCGTCCGCCAGGACAAAGCTGCGCAAAAATTGCCGCGCCGCGATGCCGCGGTGCAGGAACGTTTTGCCGTGGGGCTCCGACTGGACAGCGCGTTCCAGCAATCTTTCGAGATGTTCAAAACCCAGCAGATACGGGCTTGCGAATGTCGTATGCCTGTTCACTCTCAGCCCTCCTTTGAGCGGCTGTGGACCGGATTGCCCCCTCTAAGGCAGGGCGGGTCCTGATCTGATATGGTGCCGTTTCGTTCTCGTTCAAGGCGGCCCTTGGGGCATGGTACAATCAAGGGTTGCAGATGCTGGTTCTCCTCGATGATGTGTCCGGACGGCAGGTTTTCGCCGCTCCCCGGCAGGTCATAGGCGCAGACGGGCCTGATGAGGTGCCGGTGGCCCTGGCAGCCGCGCAGGCCGCCCTGGCGCAGGGGCGGCATGTGGCGGGCTGGCTGGGATATGAGCTGGGCTATGCGCTGGAACCCCGGCTGATCCACCATACCCCCAAACGCCCGCTGCTGCGGCTGGGCGTGTTCGACGCGCCGGGCACCGCCCCGGCCCTGACAGGGCGGGCCTATGCTGGTCCGCTGACGCCCGAATGGGACGCGGGTGCTTACGGCCTGCGGTTCGCGGCGGTGAAGGATTACATCGCCGCCGGCGACATCTATCAGGCCAATCTCAGTTTCCGGGCCCGCTTTGCGTTCCTGGGTGATGCGCGCGCGCTTTATGAGCAACTGCGCAAGGCGAGCGGTGCGCCGCATTGCGCCTTTGTCGATGACGGGGTGCGCCAGATCGTGAGCCTGTCGCCAGAGCTGTTCTTTGATGTCTGCGCTGACGGCCGCCTGACGACCCGCCCGATGAAGGGCACCGCGTCCAGGGGCGGCGACGATGACAGCGAACGCGCGCGCCTATCGGCCAGCGCCAAGGACCGCGCCGAGAATCTGATGATCGTGGATCTGATCCGCAACGATCTCAGCCGCATTGCGCAAGGCGGCAGCGTGGCAGTGTCCGATCTGTACAAGGTCGAAACCTATCCCACTCTGCACACCATGGTATCGACTGTGACGGCGCAAAAACGCGCCGACGCTGGCGTGGCCGATATTCTGCGGGCGCTGTTTCCCTGCGGCTCGGTCACCGGTGCGCCCAAGATACGCGCCATGGAAATTCTGCGGGCGCTGGAAAGCTCTCCGCGCGGCGCTTATTGCGGCGCGGTCGGGCATTTTGCGCCCGACGGGTCGGCGCGGTTCAACGTTGCCATTCGCACGCTGACCATCATGGGCAACCGCGGCGAACTGGGCATCGGCGGCGGAGTGGTGCAGGATTCGCGTGAAGACAGCGAATATGCCGAGTGTCTCCTGAAAGCACGTTTCTTCGAGCGTGACAGGCGCCCGCTGGAGTTGATCGAGACTTTGAAATGGGACAGCGCTTTTGTTCGTCTTGATCGCCATTTCGCCCGCATGGAAGCCTCGGCGCGGATTTTGGGTTTGGCATTTGATTCCTGCGCCGCCCGCATCGCGCTGCATCATGCGGTGACAGGGAAGACGGATGCCCAGCGCGTGCGCCTGACCTTGAACGAGCAGGGCGATCACGCGGCAGTGGCTTATGAATTGGCGGCCAATCCGTCCCATTGGCGTTACGCCGTTTCGCCGGAGCGGACAGATAGCGCCGATCTTCTGCTGCGCCACAAGACCAGTTGGCGCGAACTGTACGAGGATGAAGTCAAGCGGCTCGGAACGGACGAGGTTGTCTTCTGCAACGAGCGCGGCGAACTGACCGAAGGTGCGCGCAGCAATATCTTTGTCGAGCGTGATGGGGTGTTGCTGACGCCGCCGATTTCCGCCGGCGTGCTGGGCGGCTGTTTGCGCGCCGAGCTGATCGAGCAGGGCAGGGCGCGCGAAGGCGTGTTGACGCCGGGTGACCTGAAGGGTGGATTTTACTTCGGTAATTCGCTGCGCGGGCTTATCCCGGGCAAAGCCGCTTAGCTTTTTGCCGCCAGCGCCGCCAGCAGCACCATGCTTTGCGGCAGCAGCCAGCCTTCGACTTCCACCAGTCGCCCCGCCGCAATGTCGGCCTTGGCCGCGGCACTCAACCCACGGGGCATTTTGCCTCTCAACTGCGCCGCCAGCGCATTCGCATCGGGCGTTCCCTTTACCAGCGCGCCCAGCCGCTTGGCCTGGTCGCGGTCGGGCAGATGAGTCAGCAAATCGTCGTACGGCGTCGCCGGATGGTGTTTCACGAACACATCGGTGAAGCGATACAGGCCTGCGGCCACCGCCGCGCCGGCCGCTGCCAGTCCCGCGATTAGCGCCCGGCGGTTCATGTGGCCACCTTTTTGAGATGGTCGGCCAGCCGCAGCGTCAGCGCGATCAGGTTCAGGGTGGGATTGGACGCGCCATAGGTGGGAAACACCGCGCTGCCCGCCACGAACAGGTTGGCGATGCCATGCACCTTGCCGTCGCCATCGACCACGCCCTGCCGGGGATCAACATGCATGCGCACCGTGCCCAGATGGTGGTGGCCCCAATCCATGTTCTTCAGCCAGTCCTCGCGGCGGCTGCAATTGATGCGCAGCAGTCCGGCGCCGGAGGCCAATACCTGGCGTCCCAGCTCGGCGAGCGTCTGGCGGTACAGCGCGAAATCGGCGTCGCTGACAATGTTGTGCAGCTTCAGCCGCGGCAGGCCCAGCGCATCCGTCTCACCCGTCAGCGTCAGGCGGCGGTCGCGGTCGGGCAGCAACTCCATGCCGCAGCCCACCGAATAGGCGCGGGCGGACGATGCATCAACGCCCAGCGCGTTGGCGGCGGTGATGACGGCGGCCTTGCCGATGTCGTCCAGCTCCACCGGATATTCCAGCGTGGTCAGCGAACCCATCACCTTCTTGCTGCGCGCGAAGGCGGCGGTGGGCGCGAACACGGCCCGCATCCGCGCCTCACCCAATGTCTGGGTGCTGCCGTAATAGGACGCCAGCTTGCCGCCAAACACGACCAGTGTGGCGACATTGCGCGGGATGGGATTGTCACCGAAGAAGCGGCCGACCAAGTCATTCTGGTTGCCCACGCCGGCTTTCATCACGTCATTTGAGGCCAGCAGCAACCGGGCATTCTCCATACCGCCCGCCGCCATCACCACATGGCGCGGCCTGATGGTGAAGCGTTTGCCGATGCCGCCCTCTGGATTCAGCGTTGCGGCGTCCAGCCGGTCGACTTGCTGCGCGTTCGGCGTCAGGCGGACGGCGGTGACGTTGGCGTTCAGCAGCGGCTTGATGTTGGCCGCCGCCTTCAGGCTTCCCTCATACCGAGCGCCAAAGCGGGTCGGCACCACATCGCCGCGCATCTTCGAAAACTGGAACCAGCTTGTGTAGAGACCGCCTTCGCCCAGCGGCATCATCGGCGCGTTGGCCGCCGCGACGCTGTCGCCCTTGTCGTAAATCCACGGCCCGGCCTCGATCAGGTTCTGCGCGATGGGGTAATAGGCATCCAGCGCGGCTTTGGGGAACGGCCAGCCCGAATGGGGCACCCAGTCGCGTTTTTCGAAATCGATGGCGTCCAGCGGCCGCGACCAGCCGCCCCAGTGATTGGTGCCGCCGCCCAGCGTGCGCAAGCGCCCCACTTCCAGCGGCGCGTAAGCGTCGCCGCTCTGGCTACCGGTATAGAGCGCCTGCACCGCCGGATCGAAATTGGCGCTGCCGGATTCCAGCAGCAGGAGGTCGAGCTTGGTATTGTTTGCCAGCGCCATGGCCAGCGAAATTCCGGCGGGGCCGCCGCCCACGATGGCGATATCAGGCGTCAGCACCATGCCGGCGGGAAGGGTACGGGCGTCGACGAATTCGCTCAAACCAGAATCCTAGATATCGTCGCTGTGGCCGACATTGAAACCGCCATCCACCGCGATGGCCTGGCCCGTGATCCACGAGGCCTGGTCGGAAATCAGGAACAGCGCCATGTGCGCGATGTCTTCGGGCTCGCCCATGCGGCCCAGCGGATGCAGGGCGGTCAGCTTGGCGCGGCGCTCGTCCGGCAGGTTGGCCAGCAGCGGCGTGTTGACGAAGCCTGGGCAGATGCAGTTCACCCGCACTTTGTCGGCCGCATAGTCCAGCGCCATGTTGCGGGTCAGCGAGATGATAGCGCCCTTGCTGGCGCTGTAGGCGGCGCGGTTGCGCGTGCCGGTGGTGGCCACGCCCGACGACAGGTGCACCACCGATCCGCCGAACGCGCGAAGCTGGGGCAGGGCGTATTTCGACACCAGGAAGGCGCCGCGCACATTCACGGCCATCACAGCGTCGTAATCGGCCATGTCGGTCTCATCGACCTTGGCGCGGCGGGCGATGCCGGCACTGTTCACCACCGCGTCAATCCGCGAAAGGCCGGACAAGGCCCGCTTGACCTGTTCCTCATCGGCGATGTCGCAGATGCGGCTGGTCGCGAAGGGCGAGGCGACGCGGTCGATGGCGGTGATGGTGGCGCCTTCGGCCTCGGCGGCCTTGGCGATGGCAAGGCCCAGCCCGGAGGCGGCGCCCGTGACGACGATGTGTTTGTTGGTGAAGCGCATGAACGGGAGATTAGCGGTGAAGATAGATCGAGTCACCCTCGCCATCATTGGTTCGGCAGGGTGCCTGCGCGCCTCACGCGCCGCGCGCAGCCAGCGGCGGCGCGCTACGCTGGCGCTAGCGCCGCCTCGGCTGCAACAGCGCGGCGCAGGTGAGGCCGCTTGGCTCCACCAATTTCCCGCAATCCACTATGGTGATGAATGATTTCCGCCAGTGCGGCGGGAAATTGGTGGAGCCAAGCGGGATCGAACCGCTGACCTCCTGCATGCCATGCAGGCGCTCTCCCAGCTGAGCTATGGCCCCGTACCAATATTGGGATCGGTCTGGTATCCGATCCGCAAACAGAAAACTAGCTTTCGTCCTTGGAAATGCCCGGGTCGATGATGCCGGAGACATCGTCTTCCTCGTCTTCCACTTCGCCGAGGAGGTCGTTGTCTTCCTCGTCTTCATCGTCTTCGATATCCTCGATGCCGTCGGCTTCGTCGGCGTCAACCACCGACATGCCCGATTCCGCTTCGGCTTCTTCTTCCTCGGCGTCTTCGTCCTCGTCCTCGCCGGTCGCCGCGATCTTCAGCGGCGCCTCGACAACGGCTTCGGCTTCTTCGTCTTCATCCTCGGAATCGGACTCGTTGTCGTCATCCTCGTCGTCCTCGTCGTCCTCGTCCTCGCTGTCGGCGGCCCGAACGGCACCGGCATCAACGGTCTCGGCCACACGGCTGCGGCGCTGCTTGAACAGCGCTTCGGGCTCGTAGCTGAAACCGCATTTGGGGCATTCGATCGGCCGCTTGGTCAGGTCGTAAAACCTGGCCGCACAGCTGGGGCATGCCCTTTTGGTTCCAAGATCTGCCTTGACCAAGATGATGCTTCCCGCAAGAAGAGGTTGTTGGAGGGGCGCGTTTGCCACGGGTTGCCCCGCCTGTAAAGGTCTTTTGAAGCCCCTGATGCATAACGCCAATCCCGCCCCATTGCGTGCCCGCCGCGCCGCCCCCCTGACGGGGACGGCCCAGATACCGGGCGACAAATCCATTTCGCAGCGCGCCCTGATCCTGGGCGCGCTGGCCAATGGCGAAACCCGCATTACCGGTCTGCTGGAATCGGGCGATGTCCATTCCACCGCCGGGGCCCTGCGCGGCTTCGGTGCCACCCTGACCCAGGATGGGCCGGGATCCTGGCGCGTCACCGGCCTTGGGGTGGGAAACTGGAAAAGCCCGTCCGCCGAACTGGATTTTGGCAATTCGGGCACCGGCTCGCGGCTGGTAATGGGAGCCATGGCCACCACGCCGATCTCGGCCATCTTCACCGGCGACGCCTCTTTAAAGTCACGCCCGATGGCGCGGGTGGTGGCGCCGCTGATGGCCTTTGGCGTCACCTATGAAGGGCAGGGCGAGAAAGCCCTGATGCCGCTCACACTTCATGGCGCCAAGGATGCCAAGGCGATCGAGAAAGTCATTGAGGTCGCGTCGGCGCAAGTAAAGTCGGCGCTGCTGCTGGCGGCGCTGAACGCCCGTGGCACCACGAAGCTCACCCAGACCACACTGACCCGCGATCACAGCGAAAAGATGCTGGCGGCATTCGGCGCAAAGATATCGGTCGAGCCGCATGGTGCCGCCGGCGAAACCATCACGCTGGAAGGCCCCGCGAAGCTGACGGGCTGCACGGTGGAAGTGCCGCGCGATCCGTCGTCGGCGGCCTTCGCGCTGGTCGCGGCGCTGATCGTGCCGGGTTCGCATATCCAGATTCCCGCCATCCTGCTCAATCCCCGTCGCACTGGTCTGATCCAGACTCTGGTTGAGATGGGCGGGCAGATCAAAGTCACCAACAGGCGCGTCAGCGGCGGCGAAGAGATCGGCGATCTGGTCGTGCGCCATTCGCAGCTCAAGGGCATCGAGGTGCCGCCGGAGCGCGCGCCCTCGATGATCGACGAGTATCCCATCCTGGCGGTTGCCGCGTCCTTTGCCACCGGCAGGACCGCGATGCGCGGGCTGGAAGAATTGCGCGTCAAGGAAAGCGACCGCCTGGAAGCGGTGGCCCATGGCCTGAAACTGAACGGCGTGCCGTATACAATCGAGCATGACGACCTGATCGTTGACGGGCAGGGGCAGGACGGCGTCAAAGGTGGCGGCACGGTACCAACCCATATGGATCACCGCATCGCCATGAGCTTCCTGACAATGGGCATGGCCTCGCAAACGCCGGTGATGGTGGATGACGTCACCATGATCGCCACGTCATTCCCCGAATATCAGGATTTGATGCGTGGCCTTGGTGCGGTATTGGAAGCGCCATGAACGACCCCGCCAAAGCCTCCAGCATCGTCATCGCGGTCGACGGTACCGCCGCATCCGGCAAGGGCACGCTGGCCAAGAAGCTGGCGGCCCATTTCGGCTTCGCCCATCTGGATTCCGGCGCGCTCTATCGGCTTGCAGCCTTCAGCGTCCTGGAGTCGGGCGGTGATCCGTCGAACGAGGCCGACGCCCTGCGCGGCGCCCAGACCATCGATTTCAACCTGGCGGGCGATCCGCGCATCCGCACCGACATTGTGGGCAAGGCGGCGTCGCACGTCGCCGCCATCCCGGCGGTCCGCACCGCGCTGCTCGATTTCCAGAAGAACTTCCTGTCCAGCCCGCCGGGCGGCGGTCCGGGCGCGGTGATGGACGGGCGAGATATCGGCACGGTCATCTGCCCCAGCGCCACCGCCAAGCTCTATGTCGACGCCAACCTGGAAATCCGGGCCCGCCGCCGCTGGGCGGAACTCAAGGCCATGGGCATCCGCCGGGCCGAGCAGGACGTGGTGGCCGAGCTGGGCGCCCGGGACGAAGCCGACAAGAACCGCCCGGTTTCGCCCCTGAAACAGGCTCCGGACGCCGACTTGCTGGATACCACCGATTTGGGTATAGACGCGGCGTTCGCGGCAGCCCTTGCCTTGGTTTCTCCCAAGGTCGAAGGCGCGCTCAAGGACCGCCACAGGGGCTAAGGAGGCCCGGCGGCCTAAGGGCATCCCGCTTACTTCTCTACAACCCAACCGCCTGGGCATTCGCCTGGGAAGTCCGCCGATGGCTTTGTGCCGCCGGTTGGCATGAACGACTGTTAGGACTCCACTATATGGCTCGCGCCGCAACCAAAGAACGTTCCGACAATTCCATTTCCGCTCCTTCGCGCGACGATTTCGCGGCGATGCTGGAGCAGAGCTTCGAAACCCAGTCCCCCCAGGAAGGCCAGGTCATCAAGGGCACCATCGTTGCCATTGAAAACGACTTCGCTATGGTCGATGTCGGTCTGAAGACCGAAGGCCGCATTTCCCTCAAAGAATTCGCGATGCCCGGCATTCCCGCCGACATCAAGGTGGGCGACACCGTCGAGGTTTACCTGGAGCGCGTCGAAAATGCGCTCGGTGAAGCCGTGCTGTCGCGTGACAAGGCCCGCCGCGAAGAAAGCTGGGTCAAGCTCGAGAAGGCCTTCACCGATGTCACCCGCGTCACCGGCGTGATCTTCGGCCGCGTCAAGGGCGGCTTCACCGTCGATCTCGACGGCGCCGTGGCCTTCCTTCCCGGTTCGCAGGTTGACGTTCGCCCGATGCGCGATGTCGGCCCGCTGATGAACCAGCCACAGCTGTTCCAGATCCTCAAGATGGATCGCCGCCGCGGCAACATCGTGGTTTCGCGCCGCGCCGTTCTGGAAGAGCGCCGCGCCGAAGAGCGCACCAGCCTCGTCGCGAGCCTGCAGGAAAAGCAGATCGTCGAAGGCGTGGTCAAGAACATCACCGACTATGGCGCCTTCGTGGACCTGGGCGGCGTGGACGGCCTGTTGCACGTCACCGATATCGCCTGGCGCCGCGTCAGCCATCCGACCGAAGTCCTGTCGGTGGGCCAGACCGTCACCGTGCAGATCATCAAGATCAACCACGAAACCCAGCGCATCAGCCTGGGCATGAAGCAGCTCCAGACCGACCCGTGGGAAGGCGTCGCCGCCAAGTATCCGGTCGGCGTGCAGTTCAAGGGCAAGGTCACCAACGTCACCGATTATGGCGCGTTTGTTGAACTGGAGCCGGGCGTCGAAGGCCTGGTCCATGTCAGCGAAATGTCCTGGGTCAAGAAGAACATGGCCCCGTCCAAGCTGGTCACGCCGGGTACGGAAGTCGATGTCGCCGTGCTGGAAGTGGATTCCAACAAGCGCCGCATCAGCCTGGGCCTGAAGCAGACCCAGGAAAATCCCTGGAACGCCTTCACCGCCAATCATCCGGCGGGCACGATCATCGAGGGCGAAGTGAAGTCGATCACCGAGTTCGGCCTGTTCATCGGCCTGGACAGCGAAATCGACGGCATGGTGCACCTCTCCGACCTGTCCTGGTCGCAAGCCGGCGAAGAAGCCATCAAGACCTATGAAAAGGGTCAGATGGTCAAGGCCAAGGTTCTCGACATCGACATCGAGAAGGAACGCGTTTCGCTGGGCATCAAGCAGCTCGAAAACGATCCGATCGAAAAGGCCGGCCCGTCGGGCGGCGCCCTGCGCAAGAACCAGGTCGTCACCGGCACCGTCACCGAAGTCAATGATGGTGGCATCGAAGTGGAACTGGAAGGCGGCGTTCGCGCCTTCATCCGCCGCGCCGACCTGGCCCGTGACCGCAACGACCAGCGTCCCGAGCGTTTCGGCAAGGGCGACAAGGTCGACGCGCTGGTCACCAGCATGGACAAGGCCACCCGCAAGGTCAGCCTGTCGATCAAGGCCCGCGAAATCTCGGAAGAGAAGGAAGCCGTGGCGCAGTTCGGCTCGTCCGACTCGGGCGCCAGCCTTGGCGACATTCTGGGTGCGGCCCTGAAGAAAAAGACGCCGAAGAAGAAGGCCGGCTCGACCGACGAGGAAGAGGCTGACGAAGAGTAGTCTTCATCGTCTTTACGAAAACTCAAAAGGCGCGCCGTGAGGCGCGCCTTTTTTGTTTAAACCATCTCCCACAAGCCGGGATAAATCCGGGAAAAGCCACTTGGCGCCACCTCCAGCACGGCTTCGTAAGATGCCGTCGGTGAACGGTAAAAATAGGCGGTTTCGCGGCATCTTTCGTAGTGTTGAGGCAGTTCGATGAGGTCGCGATGGGGTGCTTCCACATCGAACCAGGCGGCTGGAAGATACGCGCTTTCGCCAACCGCCAGGGCCACGCGCCGCAACGCCGGCATGTTGGTGGCCGGTGTGAAGCCGAAATCCAGGTCGCGCAGATGCGCAAGGCCCACCCGCGCGCCATCCAGCCGCCAGCCATCCGCGTCGCGCGCGATGTCGTGGGTGATGCGGCTGTCGCCCAGTTCGCCCGTCACGCTGCCGCTCCGCGCGCTCCAGTCCGGATTCAGTTCGACGCGATAGGCGACACGAGCCGGCCCTTGCGCGGCGCGAAAGACCGCCGTGCCTTCGAGCGTGAAGCCGCCGCCTGTCCCAAAAAGGAATGCGGCGTCGTGGCCGGGTGTATCCAGCCGGTTCCAGAGCGCGTGTGCGATAAGCGAACGCATACGGCTTGAAGGCATGGAAAGGTCATTCGTTCCCCAAATTGTCCACAGAGATTTTGCTTGGCCTCAGAATCACTTTAGATTCACGCCATCAACGTTGATCTAGAGGGAATTGAGTCATGGCAAAGAAGAAGAGCAAGTTGGCCAAGCGTGCGGCCGAACTGGAAGCCGCGGTTGCGGGCCTGTTCACCGGCAAGCCGGCCAAGAAGAAGCGTAAGGCGAAGAAGGCCAAGGTCGTGAAGGCCGCCAAGAAGCCGGCCAAGAAGAAGGCTGCCAAGAAGGCCGCCCCGAAGAAGGCGACCAAGAAGAAGGCCGCCAAGAAGCGCTAGTCGCTTCGCAGGCTGCGTACGAAATGGGGCGCGGGCTTATGGTCC
>CAILUV010000036.1 GCA_903837555.1 uncultured Alphaproteobacteria bacterium | reverse complement strand
GGGCATGTTCGGCGGCCGGATGCAGCCGGTGATGGCCCAGCTTATCGAAGCGGGCAACCTGACCACCAAGGACGTCGCGGACGCCGAAAAGCTGCTGCGCGACCTTTCCAAGAAGCGCAAAGACGCATGACCGCGGCGCTGCTGGCGCTCTCCCTGCGCAACAACAGCGCGCGGGTGCGCTTCTGGCTGTGGTTCGCCGCGTCGCTCAAATTCCTGATTCCCTTCGCCGCGCTGGCCGCGCCAGCGCTGGCGCAGGAGCACCAGCATCAGCCCCCCGCAGCCGATCCGCACGCCGGCCATGTGATGCCAATGGATTATTCAAGTCACCAGATGCCCATGACCGGCACGCTGGGCGGCTATCCGATGAGCCGCGATGCCTCGGGCACCGCCTGGCAGCCCGATGCCGCGCGCCATGGCGGGGTGCATGAACAGGCCGGCAACTGGATGCTGATGGGGCATCTGTCGCTGGCGGGCGTCTACTCCAACCAGTCGGGTCCGCGCGGCGATGACAAGGCCTTTGCGGCCGGCATGGCGATGGGTGCGGCGCGTCGCGACTTTGGCGACGGCACGCTGAACCTGCGGCTGATGCTCAGCCCCGATCCGTTGATGGGCAAGGACGGCTATCCGCTGTTGCTGGCCAGCGGCGAGACCGCCGACGGGCGTCGGCATTTGCTGGACCGCCAGCATCCGCATGAGCTGGTGATGGAAATGGCCGCCAGCTACAGCCACCGCCTGTCCGATACGGATTCCGCATTTCTCTATCTGGGCTATCCCGGCGAACCGGCGCTGGGGCCGCCCGCCTTCATGCACCGCGCCAGCGCGGCGGCGAACCCGTCGGCGCCGATCACCCATCATTGGTTGGATTCCACGCATATCACCTTTGGCGTGGCGACGGCGGGCTTCGTGCATGACAAGTGGAAGCTGGAAGTCTCGCAGTTCACAGGCCGCGAGCCGGACCAGTTCCGCTTCAACTTCGACAAGCCGAAATTCGATTCCACCGCCGCGCGGCTGTCCTTCAACCCCAGCGAAAACTGGTCGCTGCAGGCAAGCTGGGGCCACCTGAACAGCCCCGAACAGCTCGATCCCGGCAAGAACGAAGACCGTTTCACCGCCAGCGCGCAGTATTTCCGCGCCTTGGGGGGCGAACAATCCATCGCCATGACGGCGGCCTGGGGACTGAAGCAGCTCAGCGACGGCAACAATCTGAACGCCGCCGTGCTGGAGGCCACCTACAAGCCAAACGATCCCTGGTCGGTGTTCGTAAGGGGCGAGTGGGTGGAGAATGCCGAACTGGGGGCGCACCATGCGGTGAACCGTGTGGGCCAGCTCAGCATCGGCGCGGTGCATGACTGGCGGATCAGCGAGAACTGGAAGCTGGGGCTGGGCGCCTCGCACGCCTTTGCCTTTGCGCCCGCAGCGCTGGGCTATGGATCAACCCCGCATGGCAACATGGTGTTCATGCGCATTCTCGCGGAATAGGCGCAGCTAGTTGCTTGCAGGCTGCGCCGATATTTGGCGATGGTGATCCTGGATGTCCTGCGGCCAGGTGCTTTTGATATAGGCCAGCACGGCGCGAATGTCCGCGTCGGAAAGAATGCCCTTGAAAGCGGGCATGTCGGTGGCATACCCCGCAGGCGCATAAGCCGTCAGCCCGTCCTTGACGATGCCGAACAGATGCGCGTCGGAATGATGCCAGGTGTGGCCCGTGGCGTCGTGAGGCGGTGCCGGCAGCCGGCCGCTTTCCTTGCGCACCTTCCAGTTCGGCTCGCCTTCCAGCTTGGCGCCGCGGCAGGCAGCACAGTTGGCCGCGTAGATTTTCTCTCCGGCGGCAATCTGCTGCCGATTGTCGGAATGTGCCGCAGGCTCGCGACCCAGGAAAATCCAGAGACCCGCGGCCACCAGCGACACGATCATGGCGGCCAGGAGCAGGGCTCGGGATTGCATGGGTTGCACGCTTTTGCGAATTGTTGATGATAAAGGCGCATTCTGGCGCCCAAAGAAACAAAAAGAATGTCGGGGAAATACTAGATGCTTTCTCGTCGCCTGTCGCAGCGTTTGCTGCGCCATCATCTGCCGATTGGCCTGGCCACGCTTGGCTTGACCGGACTGCTCTATGTCACCCGCTCCTATCCCGATGTGATCACACGGCTGAGTTTTTCCAGCGCTTATCCCGCCTTGTTCCTGGTCGCTGCCACCCTGCTGGTGGGACCGTGGAAATCGCTGACGGGATCGCGGCCCGCGGTGTCGCTGGACCTGCGCCGCGACCTGGGAATCTGGGCCGGGATGGTGAGCATTTTCCATGCCGTGATCGGCAATTTCGAGCATCTGCGCGGGCGGCCCTGGCTCTATTATGTTTATGAGAACTGGCGTGATGGGCATGTCATGCCGCTGCGCTATGACGTGTTCGGCCTGGGAAATCACACTGGCCTGGTCGCCGCCCTGATCATTCTGGTGCTGCTGGCGACCTCCAACGACGCCAGCCTGCGCAAGCTGGGAACCCCCGGCTGGAAACAGTTGCAGCGCTGGAATTACGCGGCCTTCGCGCTGGTCGCGGTCCACACCTGGACCTATCAGTTCGGGGTGAAGGCGCCCGAATGGGGCTGGATCGGCACCGCTTCAGCCGCGATCGCCGTTGCGCTGATGCTGCAATTGATGGGCTGGCAGCGGCGCAGGGCTTTGGTCTAGGGTTCGGACTTCCCGGCGCGGCGGCCATATTCCCAGGCATAGGGCACGCCGGTCTGGCCCAGTATCGCGATCACCAGATCGGCAAAGCCCGCTTCGGCCCGCACATCGTTGGACAGGAGCACCACGCAGCGCTGCAAACTCTTGAGGCACACCAGCGTGCTGGCGGTCTGCGCGTCATGGCCACTCTTGTAGAACCCGGGCCCTTCGCGTCCCCGGAACGTCACCACACCCAGCGCGGCCGAAAGGTCGTCGTCCTGCGTGTCGGGCGGCAGTTCGGGCTGCAAGGTGGGAAACTGGCGCCAGGTGGTGATGCCAAGCTGCGGCCTTGCAAGTTCGGCGGCCGCCGCAGGCGACAGGCCATTGCCCGTCACCAGCGCGGCGGCGAATTTCGCCATGTCGGCGATGGTCGTGTCCATCG
Source organism: uncultured Alphaproteobacteria bacterium (assembly GCA_903837555.1). Lineage (GTDB taxonomy): Bacteria > Pseudomonadota > Alphaproteobacteria > Micropepsales > Micropepsaceae > Rhizomicrobium. The sequence continues at coordinate 30,877 of CAILUV010000036.1, read as the reverse complement.
AACCGGCCATCCGCGCGCGGGCGCGCTGCTCGTGTGGCTGCGCCTCGCCGCGATCATTCCAGCCATCGGCCACGTTGCCGGAAAAATCGGCGCACCATTTGACCGATGTGCGCGTCATGCCCAGCCGGGCGAATTCGGTACTGGCAAGTGCATCCATATCCAGCTTCAGGCCTTCTTCCAGCACGAACTGCAGCAGGTGCAGCCCTTCGCCGGAATAGGCATAGCGGCTACCGGGCGCGAAATGGATGCGCGCCTTCTTGTCCGGCTCCAAGAAGAAGAAATTGGCGAAGCCGGTGGAATGGGTCAGGGCATGGCGGGCGGTGATCGCCTGCCAGCGCGCGTCGCCCGCCAGCGCGGCATAGGCGGGATATTCGGGCAGCGGCCTGGGCAGATAGGACGCCAGCGGGCGGTCGAGGTCGATCTTGCCCTCATCCACCAGCCGCACCATCAGCCAGGCGAACACGGTCTTGGTCAGTGCGGCGCCGTGCATCACCGTGTCGGTCTGCAGGCGTTCGCCGCTGGCGTTGCGCTTGCCGAAGGCGGCGACATGGGTGACGCGGCCACGGTCGATGAAGGCCACGGCCAGGCCATTGGCGCCGGTGGCGGCCATGATGCGCCGTGTCTGAGCGTCGATGGTGGACGGGGTTTGGGCCGCGGCGGGCAGTGCCAGCAGCACGGCAAAGACGGCAAGCTTGATGGGGTGCAGCATGGGGCGCGACTATGCCGCGCCCCATGAAAAAGAGCTACTCGGCAGGCACCGCGCTGGGATGCTCCTTGGGCGCGATCTTGCGCGACCAGCGGTCCAGGTAGGTGTAGATCACCGGCGTGATGTAGAGCGTCAGAAGCTGCGAAACCAGAAGGCCGCCCGCCACCGCCAGGCCCAAGGGACGGCGCGATTCCGCGCCCGCGCCTGCGCCAAACGCGATGGGCAGCGTGCCCATCAGGGCCGCCATGGTGGTCATCATGATCGGGCGGAAGCGGGTGATGGCGGCTTCGTAGATGGCGCTTTCCGCCGTCACGCTCGCATCCTCGCGCTGCCGGCCCAGGGCGAAGTCGATCATCATGATCGCGTTCTTCTTCACGATGCCGATCAGCATGATCATGCCAACGAACGCATAGAGCGTCAGCGACATGTCGGTGCTGGTCAGCCCCATCACGAAGAACAGGTGCGCGATGTAGAGCGTCAGCAGTGCGCCGACCGCTGCCGACGGTAGGCCTGACAGGATGGTCAGCGGGTGGATGAAGCTTTCATAGAGTATCCCTAAGATGATGTAGACCACCACCATGGCGATGATCAGCAGCATGCCCATGTTCTTGGTGGAATCCTCGAACGCCGCCGCGGTGCCCTGGAAGTTGCCCTGGATGGACGCGGGCATTTCGATCTTTTCCGAGGCGTCGCGGATGCCCGTCACCGCGTCGGACAGCGCCCGGCCCGGCGCCAGGTCGAAGGCGATGGTGATGGCGGGAATTTGTCCGGCATGGTTCACCGACAGCGGCACCGTCGAGGTGGTGGTGCGGGTCACGGCTGTCAGCGGCACCAACTGGTTGCCGGCGCCCGTGACATAGACCCGGTCCAGCGATGCGGCGTCGCGCTGGTATTCGGGCAAGAGCTCCATGATCACTTCGTACTGGTTGGACGAGGTATTGATCTGGGAGATGCGCTGGCCGCCGAAGGCGCTGCCCAGCGCCTGCTGGATCTGCATTGCCGAGACGCCGAAGGCGGCGGCGCGGTCGCGGTCGATTTCCACCTGCACCGACGGCATCGCGGATTCATAGTCGGATGTGATGTCGACAAAGCCGGGGCGGGCGCGCAGGTCGGCCATCAGCCTGGCCGAATATTCCTGCAGCAGTTCCTGGTCCAGCCCCTGCAATGTGTACTGGTAGTTGGAACGCGAGCCGCGCGCGCCAAGCCGGATGGTGGGCGGGTTGGTCAGAAAGACGTTCACGCCGGGAATGCGCGAAAGCTTGGGCCGAAGGCGGGCGATAACCTGCTCCGGCGTGGACTCGCGCACGCTCTGTTCGCGCAGGGTGATCATCATCATACGGGCGCTGTTGGTGCCCGCCGCGCCGTTGGAGCCGTCCATGCTGGCCAGCACGCCGGTGATATCGGGATCGGCCGCGATGATGTCGGTGACATCCTTGACGTATTTGGCCATCTGCTCGAACGAGGTGCCGTTGGCGGCCTGGATATTGCCCTGGATGCGGCCCGAGTCATCGGCGGGCAGGAAGTCCTGCTTCATCACGCTCATCAGTACGACGCTGGCGGCAAGGCTGGCGAAGAACATGCCCAGGATGGTGCGGCGGTGGTTCAGGCTCCAGGTCAGGGTGCGGTCATAGGCATCCTGCATCTTGTTGAAGCTGGTCTCGCTCCAGCGATACAGGGCGTTGTGGTTCTCGCCATGCTCGTTCTTCAGCATGCGGGCGCACAGCATGGGCGTCAGCGTCACTGACACCATGCCCGAGATCAGAATGGCGATGATGATGGTGACGGCGAATTCGTAGAGCAGTCGGCCGACAATGCCGCCCATGAAGACAATGGGGATGAACACCGCCGCCAGCGAAATCGTCATCGACAGGATGGTGAAGCCGATTTCCTCCGACCCCTTGATGGCGGCGGCATAGGGCTCCATGCCCTTCTCGATATGCCGGACGATGTTCTCCAGCATCACGATCGCATCGTCGACCACGAAGCCCACCGACAAAGTCAGCGCCATCAGCGACAGGTTGTCCAGGCTGAAGCCGAAGGCCGCCATGCCCGCAAAGGTGCCCACAATGGTGATGGGCAGCGCCAGCGAGGGAATGAGGGTGGCCGACAGGCGGCGCAGGAACACGAAGATCACGCCCACCACCAGGAAGCCGGCGATGATCAGATGGTGCTGCACGTCGTTGATCGAGGCGCGGATCATCTGGCTGCGGTCGAACACCACGTCCAGCGTCACCGACGGCGGCAGGTTGGCCTGGAACTGCGGCAGCACCTTGCGGATGGCATCAATCACGCCGACCGTGTTGGAACCGGGCTGGCGGAAAACGGCCAGCAGAATGGCCGGATCGCCCTTGTACCAGCTCTTGGCATAGGGGTTTTCCTGCCCGTCCAGCACCCGCGCCACGTCTTTCAGGCGCACGGGCGAGCCGTCGACATAGGAGATGATCTGCTCTTCGAATTCGCGCGAATTGTTGAGCTGGCCGCCGGTGCGGATAATGGAGGAGCGGGTGGGACCGTTCAGCGCGCCGGTCGCCATGTTGACGTTGGCGGCGGCAACCGCGCTGGACAGCTTGTCGATGCCGATATTGCGGGTGGCCAGCGCGGCCGGATCGGCCTGGATGCGCACGGCATACTTGGCGTTGCCGAACACGCTGACCTGGGCGACGCCCTCGATGGTGGAAAGCTGGCGGGCCAGCAGCGTCTCGGCATATTCGTTCACTTCCGACGGCTTCATCGTCTTGGAACGGATCGCCATGAACAGGATGGGCATGTCTGCCGGGTTCACCTTGCGGAAGGTGGGCGGCTGCGGCATCGACTTGGGAAGATCGCGGGTGGCGGCGCTGATGGCGGCCTGAACGTCCTGCGCCGCGCCGTCGAGATCGCGGTTCAGGTTGAACTGGATCTGCACGCTGGTGGAGCCCTGCTGGCTCGTCGAGGTCATCTGGTCGATGCCCTGGATGGTCGAGAAGCGGTTTTCCAGCGGCGCGGCGACCGATGACGCCATCGTGTCGGGATCGGCACCCGGCAGCGAGGCGCTGACCTGGATGGTCGGGAAGTCGATGTTGGGAAGGTCCGAGACCGGCAGGGCGGCATAGCCATAGCCGCCGAAGATCACCAGCGCGGCCATGCACAGCGTGGTCATCACCGGACGTTCGATGAAGGGAAGCGACAGATTCATCTGGGTCTACTCACACTGGTAGAAAAAAGTCTCAACCTTCGTTCGGACCGCGGCCGCTGGTCCTGGGACCATTGCCTTGCGCCCGCGTTCCGTTGACCTGGACCTTGGCGCCCGGCACGACACGGATCTGGCCGTCCACGATCACGCGGTCGCCCGCATTCAGGCTGCCATTGATCGCGCTATTGTCGCCATCATCGAACAGCACGCGCACCGGCACCTGCTGGGCGGTATCGTCCGTCACCTTGTAGACGAAGGTGCCGTCGGGGCCGGTATTGACCGCTTCGCGCGGGACAACAGTGGCGTTTTTGATTTCCGACAGCACCGCCACCACGTTTACAAGCTGGCCGGGCACCAGCGCCAGGTCGGTATTGGGCGAGGTGGCGCGCAGTTCGATGGTGCCGGTGGTGTTGGTCACGGCGTTGGAGACGAAGTCGACCTTGGCGACGATGTCTTTTTCGGCGCCGGCTTCGCGCAGGTTCATGGTGATGTTCAGGCCCTGGGGCGTGTTCACCATCTGCTGGATGCGCGGCAGTTCGGACTGGGGCAGCGCCAGCGAGATTTTCACCGGCTGGATTTCGTTGATGGTCACCAGCGGCGTGGCGCTGGCATTGGCGCTGGAGGAGGACGCCACCATGTTGCCCGGCTGGATCAGCATCGGGCCGGTCTTGCCGTTCACCGGCGAGCGGATCTGGGTGAATTCCAGGTTCAGGCGCGCGCTTTCGGCGGTTGCGCGGGCTTCCAGATAGGCGGCCTGGGCGTCGTCGACATCCTGCGGCGAGATGGCGTTCTGGCCTTTCAGGCGAGTGTAGCGGTCGAACTTGGCCTTGGCGCTGGCAACCGCGGCGGAGGCGTTGTCATAGGTCGCCTGGTAGGGGCGCGGATCGATCTGGAACAGAAGGTCGCCGGTCTTGACCATCTGGCCTTCGCGGAAGAAGGCGCGGGTAAGCTGGCCCTGCACGCGGGCATTCACCGACACGGTGGAATTGGCGACCACGGTGCCGATGGTGCGGACGATCACCTTCATGTCGCGCTGTTCGACAGGGGCGACGCGCACGGGGGCGGCCATCACGCGGCGCTGCGGGGCGGCGTCTTCCCTGGAGAAATACCACAGACCCCCCAGCGCCACGGCCAGGCCGAGGGCGCCGATCAGGTATTTCTTCGCCGGGGGCATGGCCGCCACCTGGGCGCGGGCAACCTGCGTGCTGTGCGATTTGGGCGGGGGAACCTGAACATTCATCGGCGTAAAAGTCCTGACACAAGCTGGCCTCACCGCTTCCTGGGGCGGATGTGGCAAATGAAGACCGTTTCCTCTGATGCCCGCCGTGCTGGTGGCGGGCCGTGCAAGCTGGGTGATCGGGCGGCATTTGATCGCCGCTTATGCGCTTGAGTAACGCGTAAGGGCGGCCCGATCCGGCTTTCGCACGCTATTTATACGTGTCTTATACGCAAAAAGCCTCTCACAATTGTCCCGGAATTTGTGAATCGCATTGGCGCTAAATGCCCGGAATTCCTCATAAAACACGTTAATTCTGACAGTTTCCTGACAGTGATTTCCGCCAACTTGTTGCTCCGCAGCAGGACGGCCCGTATAAGCCGCACCTTCGCGCCCTCCCACTCTTATGATTCTGGTCCCTATGGAAATCCGCAATATCGCCATCATCGCCCACGTCGACCATGGCAAAACCACCCTGGTTGACCAGCTTCTCAAGCAGTCCGGCTCGGTTCGCGAGAACCAGCAGATGGCCGAACGCGCCATGGACTCCAACGACCAGGAGCGCGAGCGCGGCATCACCATCCTGGCCAAGTGCACATCGGTCGAGTGGAACGGCGTGCGCATCAACACCGTCGATACGCCCGGCCATGCCGACTTCGGCGGCGAGGTGGAGCGCATCCTGTCGATGGTGGACGGCGTGGTGCTGCTGGTGGACGCAGCCGAAAGCGTGATGCCCCAGACCAAGTTCGTGCTGGCCAAGGCGCTGAAGCTGGGCCTCAAGCCCATCGTCGTCATCAACAAGATCGACCGCAGCGACGCCCAGCCGGCCGAAACGCTGGAATCGATCTTCGACCTATTCCTGGCGCTGGAAGCCAATGACAGCCAGCTGGAATTCCATCATCTCTATGCGTCGGGCCGCAATGGCTGGGCCGTCAACGAGCTGGAAGACGAGCGCAAGGACCTGTCGCCGCTGTTCAAGCGCATCGTCGAAGACGTGCCGCCGCCCAAGCCGCAGGCGCTGGCCGGCGACGAACATCCCTTCAAGATGCTGGTCACCACGCTGGAAGCCGATCCGTTCCTGGGCCGAATCCTGACGGGCCGCATCGAATCCGGCTCGGTCACCATGGGCCGCAACATCAAGGCGCTGAACGCCGCCGGCGAAATCATCGAAAAGACCCGCGTCACCAAGCTGCTGGCATTCCGCGGCCTGGCCCGCGTGCCGGTGGAACGCGCCGAAGCCGGCGACATCGTCGCCATCGCCGGCCTGGAAACCGCCACCGTCGCCGACACGCTGTGCGACATGGCCGTGGACCAGGCCGTTCCCTCGCATCCCATTGATCCGCCGACCCTGTCCATGACCATCTCGGTCAATGATAGCCCCTATGCGGGGCGCGAAGGCGACAAGGTGCAGAGCCGCGTGATCCGCGAGCGCCTGCTGCGCGAAGCCGAAGGCAATGTCGCGCTGAAGGTCGCCGAAACCAGCGAAGGCTCGTTCGAAGTGTCGGGCCGCGGCGAGTTGCAGCTCGGCGTCTTGATCGAATCCATGCGCCGTGAAGGCTTCGAGCTGTCGATCAGCCGTCCGCGCGTGGTGATGAAGACCGAGAATGGCGAAAAGCTGGAGCCGATCGAGGAAGTCACCGTCGATGTCGACGACGCCTATACCGGCACCGTTATCGAGAAGATCTCGCTGCGCAAAGGCGAGATGGTCGACATGCGCCCGACCGGCGCGGGCAAGACCCGCATCGTCTTCCATGCGCCCGCGCGTGGCCTGATCGGCTATCACGGCGAATTCCTCACCGACACGCGCGGCACCGGCGTCATGAACCGCATGTTCCTGGAATATGCCCCGCACAAGGGCAGCGTGGGCGGCCGCATCAACGGCGTGCTGATCTCGACCGAGCAGGGCGAAGCGGTGACCTATGGCCTTTGGTACATCGAGGAACGCGGCAAGCTGTTCATCTCGACCGGCGCCAAGGTCTATGAAGGCATGATCATCGGCCAGAACGCCAAGGACAATGACCTGGACGTCAATCCGCTCAAGTCCAAGCAGCTCACCAACATCCGCACGACGTCGAAGGACGAAGCCGTCAAGCTGACGCCCATCGTGCCGATGACGCTAGAACAGGCCATGGCCTACATCCAGGACGACGAGCTGGTGGAAGTGACGCCGCTGAACATCCGCCTGCGCAAGCGCGCCCTGAAGCCGCATGAGCGCAAGCGCGCCAAGCAGGCGATGGACGCCTAAGGTCTCTTTGGTATCCTGACATGCGCGGCGCGATTCATGCTATGAATCGCGCCGCCCGCGTGTTTGGAGGTTGGCCGAAACAGTCATGCCGGACGGCTCCGCCACCGCCCATCTGTATCGTCCCAAACTGGCCACCATTCTGCGCCAGGGCTACAGCTTCGACAATTTTCGCAAGGATGCGCTGGCCGGATTGACCGTGGCCATCGTGGCGCTGCCGCTTTCCATGGCCATCGCGGTGGCGTCCGGCGTTTCGCCGGAACGCGGGCTCTACACCGCCATTGTCGGCGGCGCAGTGGTGTCGGCGCTGGGCGGAAGCCGCTTTCAGATCGGCGGACCGGCGGGCGCCTTCATCGTGCTGGTGGCCGCCACCGTTGCCCGGTTCGGGATCGAGGGCCTGCTGCTGACGGTGCTGTTGTCGGGCGCGATGCTGATCTTGGTGGGCCTGCTGCGGCTGGGCTCGCTGATCCGCCATATCCCGCATGCGGTGATGATCGGTTTTACCAGCGGCATCGCCGTCATCATTCTGGCCAGCCAGTTGAAAGATCTGGCCGGCCTCAGGCTGCCTGTCGCCGAGCCCGGAGCCCTGCCGGCCAAGCTTGGCGTGCTGGCTGCGGCGCTGCCGACCTTCAATCCCATCGCGCTGGCCATCGGCTGCGGCGTGGCGGCGCTGATTTTTCTTCTGCGGGCCTGGCGTCCGGCCTGGCCGGGCATGCTGATCGCGGTGGTGCTGGCGGCTGTGCTGTGCACGGCGCTGGGGCTGCCAGTTGAAACCATCGCCGGCCGCTTCGGCGAACTGCCGCGCAGCCTGCCGGTGCCGCATTGGCCCGCCATGCCGCTCGCGCTGGTGTGGCAGGTGCTGCCCATGGCGCTGTCCTTCACCTTGCTGGGTGCGGTGGAAAGCCTGTTGTCGGCGCGCGTGGCCGACGGCATGACGGGGCGCAAGCATCGATCCAACATGGAGCTGGTGGCGCAGGGCGCGGCCAATATCGCCTCGGCGATTTTCGGCGGCATCAGCGTTACCGGCACCATCGCGCGCACCGCCGCCAATGTGCGGGCCGGGGCCTACAGTCCTGTTTCAGGCCTGTTGCACGCTTTCTTCCTGCTGGCCTTCCTGGTCATCGCCGCGCCGCTGGCCGGATACATTCCGCTGTCGGCGCTGGCCGGGGTGCTGGTGGTGGTGTGCTGGCATATGGCGGAGAAGGGCGAGTTCCTGAACCTGCTGCGCCATTGGCGGACCGCGCTCGTGCTGCTGGCGACTTTCATCCTGACCCTGGTGGAAGATGTGACCGTGGGCATCCTGGCGGGATGCGCGGTGGCGGCGGTGCTCGCAGCACTGCGGCGGTGGGAGCGCGGAGTTTCCTGATGCGCAGGGGCGGGTGCGCCTTCGCCTAGTATCCCATCGCCTTGGCGTAAACGAACACCACCGGCGCATACAGCACAAAGGGCGCGCCCAGCAGGGTCCAGCGCGCCTCGCGCCTGTGGCGGATGACGGCTGTCACCGTGATCACGGCCCAGGCCAGCGCCGCGCCGAACATCAGCAACGTCCAGCCGGGCGTGCGGGATTCGAAAAACAGCAGAAACATGCCGGTGCCAGCCCACCAGCCCGCGGCGGCGATCAGCAGCGAGCCCAGGATGGCGGGCGGCGCGCTGGCATGCGCGGAGACGAAGTACCGGTAATAGCCGCGCCACATTGCGGCCTGAAAGGCGATCGGGACCAGGAACATCACGGCCGCAAACAGCGCCGTGCTCCAATCCTTGATGCCGCCGCCCATGCCGATGCCCATGACGGTGCCCATCAGCCCGATCAGCAGATAGTAGCTGGTGATGGTGATCAGCGGCGATGCCAGGAACAGCCCGGCGGCCAAGCGCAGGTTCTTGTCAGCCAGTTCTTTCATGCGCTCCTCGATTCATTTGCGATTCTAGCACGGTGGCGGCTAGGCTTGGCCCAAGACCAAAAGATTTGGGGGAATTTAACGTCATGCTGAAGAAATCCGCCGCGCTTGTTGCCGCGCTCGCCCTGACGGCGCTGACCGTGCTGCCTGCCGCCGCGCAGTTGCCCACCGCCAGCCCGGAAAGCCAGGGCTTTGATTCCGCCCGTCTGAAAAAGCTGGATGACTACATGGCCAAGGTGGTGGCCGATGGCCGCGTGGCGGGCATGACCACGATGCTGGTGCGGCACGGCAAGATCGTGCATTCCAGAATATACGGCCAGGCGGACCTGGCCAAAGGGACGCCGATGACGGCGGACACCATCTTCCGCATCTATTCCATGACCAAGCCCATCACCGGCGTCGCCATGATGATGCTGTTCGAGGAGGGCAAATGGCAGATGGACGATCCGGTCACCAAATTCGTGCCGGAGTTCAAGAATCTGCGCGTCATGACCGGCACCGACAAGAAGGGCAACATGATCACCGTGCCGGTGACGCGCCCGCCGACCATGCGCGAAATCATGAGCCACACCGCCGGTTTCGGCTATGGCCTGGATAACCGGCATGCGGTGGACAGGATGATCCAGAAGGAAAATGTGCTGCCCACCGCCACGCAGCAGCAGATGATCGACAAGCTGGCCAATATTCCGCTGAAGTTCCAGCCGGGCACGGATTGGGCATATTCGATCAGCGTCGATATCCAGGGCGCGATCGTCGAACGCCTGTCGGGACAAAGCCTGGGCGCGTTCTTTGACCAGCGCATCTTCCAGCCGCTGAAGATGACCGATACTTCGTTCCGCCTGGACGTCGCCCGTCAGGCGCGTCTTGCCGAGGTCTATCAGGGCGATGCCGCAAGCGGAAAACTGGTGCCGGCGCCGCCGGGCATCGTGCGCGATCTTCTCAGTCCCACGCTGCGCGAAAATGCCGGCGGCGGGCTTGTTTCCACGATGAGGGATTATGCACGCTTCGGCCAGATGCTGCTGAACAAGGGCGAGCTGGACGGCGCGCGCATTCTTTCGCCTGCCGCCGTCGAGCTGATGTACACCAATGTCGTGCCGATGGATGTGCTGAAAAATTTCCAGGGCACGCAGGGCTTCAACGAGCATGTCGGCTTCGGCATGGATTTTCGCATCGTGATGAACCCGCGCGCGATCGGGCGCATGGACGGCAAGGACAGCTATGACTGGGGCGGCGCGGCCGGTACCTGGTTCTGGGCTGACCCCACCAACGACCTGTTCTTTGTCGGCATGGTCCAGCGATTGAGCGGCGGCGTCGAGGATCTGCGCCCGATGGCGCGCGTCTTCACCTATGGGGCGCTGGTCAACCCGGAGAAGTGATGCCGGTTTTGCTCGCGCGGGCGGGTGCCTGCGGCTAGTCTGGCGCGATGGTCGACAAATTCTTCAAGAGCGAAGCGGCCAGCGGCGTGTTGCTGCTGGGGGTGACGGTGCTGGCGCTGCTGGTGGCCAACTCGCCCTTTTCCGGGGTCTATTTCGACGGTTTGCACAGCTATGTCGCGGGCCTCAGCCTGCATCACTGGATCAATGACGGGCTGATGGCCCTGTTCTTCCTGCTGGTCGGGCTGGAGATTCGCCATGAACTGGTCGAGGGCCAGCTTTCCACCTGGGCGGGCCGCGCCTTGCCGGGCCTGGCGGCCGTGGGCGGCATGGTGGCGCCCGCCGTGATCTATGCGGCGCTCAACTGGAACGGGGCGCTGCATGGCTGGGCCATTCCCACCGCCACCGACATCGCCTTCTCGCTGGGCGTGCTGGCGATGCTGGGATCGCGCGCGCCCGCATCGCTGAAAATCTTTCTCACCGCGCTGGCCATCATCGATGACCTGCTCGCCGTTCTGATCATCGCGCTGTTCTATGGTTCCGGCCTGTCGCCGCTGTTTCTGGGCCTGGCGGCCGGAACGCTGGCCGTGCTGTACGCGATGAACCGGTTGGGTGTGCGGCAGCTATGGCCCTACCTGATGGTGGGCGCGGCGCTGTGGTTCTTCGTGCTGAAGTCGGGCATCCACGCCACCATCGCGGGCGTGCTGCTGGCCTTTGTCATTCCCAACGGTCCTGGCGACAACTGGCCGGCGCGCAAGCTGGAAGACGGGCTGGCCAACCCGGTGGCCTACGGCATCGTGCCGGTATTCGCCTTTGCCAATGCCGGTGTCGCGCTGGGCGGCATTTCCTTCGCCACCTTCCTGCAGCCCATCACCCTTGGCGTGGCGGCGGGGCTGTTCTTCGGCAAGCAGATCGGCATTCTGGGCGCCTGCTGGCTTGGCGTGAAGCTGGGCATTGCGAAATTGCCCGTCCGCGCCAACTGGGTGCAGGTCTATGGCGTGTCGCTGCTGTGCGGCATCGGTTTCACCATCAGTCTTTTCATCGGCGCGCTGGCCTTCACGAGTCCCGACAATGTGGCGGCGGCCAAGCTGGGCGTGCTGGCAGGCTCGCTCATTGCCGGTGTGGGCGGCTGGCTGGTGCTGCATCAGGCCGGCGCCAAAGGAGTGAAGACATGACATCGCTTGCCGCCTTCATCGGCGCGGCGGTGCTGGAGATCGCGGGCTGCTTTGCCTTCTGGTCGTGGCTGAAGCTCGGCAAATCGGCGCTGTGGCTAATCCCGGGCGTGATCGCGCTGGCGGGTTTTGCGTATCTGCTGACGTTGGTGGATGCGGCCTTTGCGGGCCGCGCCTATGCCGCGTATGGCGGCATCTATATCGCGGCCGCGTTGGTGTGGGGCTGGATGATCGAAGGCCAGCGGCCCGACACGTGGGACCTGACCGGCGCGGCGATCTGTCTGGTGGGCATGGCGGTGATCTTGTTCGGGCCCCGCTCTTTGGCCTGAAAGTCGCTGTCGTCCTAGACCAGCAGTCCGGCCGCCATGGCCGCGACCACGAGAAAGACGACCACCAGCAGCGGCGGCGCCTTGCCCACCGTCATCAAGCCCAGTCCCGCCAGCACCAGCGCCACATCCGTCCAGTCCAGCACCGCGTATTTCCACAACGGATCATAAAGCGCCGCGGCCAGCAGGCCGACCACCGCCGCATTGACGCCGCGCATCATGGCCTGTGCCTTCACGCCGGTGCGAAACCTGTCCCAGAAAGGCAGGGCGCCCGCCATCACCAGCAAGCCGGGAAGGAAGATTCCCGCCAGCGCCACCGCTGCGCCCGCCGCCCCGTTGGGCCACAGCGTCATGCCCGCGCCCAGATAGGCCGCAACCGTGAACAGCGGACCCGGAACGGCCTGGGCCGCGCCATAACCGGCCAGAAAAGATTCCGGTGTGATCCAGTTCGGCGCGACCAGCGCATCATGCAGCAGCGGCAGAACGACATGTCCGCCGCCGAACACCAGCGCGCCGGAGCGGTAAAATGCCTCGAACACCGCAAGCATGTGCGACTGGCCGGCGGCCAGCGGCAGGCCCAGCAGCAACAGCACGAATGCCGTCAGCAGCACCGCGCCCATCGCGGGCGAGACAGGCGTTCCCACCCGCCCGGTCACCGGCGCGAACAAGCCCTGGCAAAGGATCAATCCCGCCGCGCCGCCCAGCAGAATCGCGGCGATCTGTCCGAAGGCGCCGCCGACGAAGAGCACGGTCGCTGCGCCCGCTACGGCGATGGCGATGCGCCCCAGGTCGGGCGTCAGCATGCGCGCCATGCCCCACACCGCCTGCGCCACCACCGCGACCGCGACCAGCTTGAGGCCATGAAGGGCGTTGGCGGCGGCGTCGCCGTGCAGCGATGCCGACGCAGAGAAGAAGGCAAACAGCAGCAGCGCCGAGGGCAGGGTGAAACCGCACCAGGCGGCCAGCCCGCCCCGCCAGCCTGCGCGCGACAGGCCGATGGCAAAGCCGACCTGGCTGCTGGCGGGACCGGGCAGAAACTGGCCCAGCGCCACCAGATCGGCGAAGGTGCTTTCGTCGGTCCAGCGCCGCCGCACGACGAATTCGCGGCGGAAATATCCGATATGCGCGACCGGTCCCCCGAAAGAGGTGAGGCCGAGCGCGAGAAACACCCGGAAGACCTCCCATGCCGAACCGCAGGCGTTCTGAAGCCTGTCTTCTTGCTGCTGCATGGCTGTCCTCTAGCCCATCTGGCCTGCCAGCCTCTATAAAGAGTGCATGACAGTCGATGAAAAAATGATCGCCTTCGCCAACCGGCTGGCCGATGCGTCGGGCTCGGTGATCCGGCCCTATTTCCGCCAGCGCATTGATGTGACCCACAAGCCGGGCGTGCATGCCTTCGATCCGGTGACCGAGGCGGACAGGGGCGCCGAACGCGCCATCCGCGCCATCATCGACCGCGACCGGCCGCAGGATGCGATCCTCGGCGAGGAGTATGGCGAAAAGCCCGCCGGGTTGTCGGCCAACAAGTGGCGCTGGGTACTGGACCCCGTCGATGGCACGCGCGGTTTCATCACCGGGCGGCACGAATGGGGCTCGCTGATCGCGCTGGAGCATGACGGCGTGCCGGTGCTGGGCATTCTGGATCAGCCGGTGCTGGGCGAGCGCTTCATCGGCGTCAATGGCCGCAGCACGCTGGTGAGCGGCGACACCCGCACGGCGCTGAAAGTGCGCGAATGCGCCGACATCAAGGACGCGATCGTCTGCGTCACCGATCCTTTTTCCTACTTCACGCCGGAGCAGGCGGCTGCATTCGACCGCGTGTCGAAAGCCGCGCGCATGACCCGCTACAGCGGCGACTGTTACCTGTTCGCGGCGCTGGCGCTGGGCTTTGTCGATGTCATCGTCGAAGCGGGCTTCAAGCCGTGGGACATCGCCGCGCTGATCCCGCTGGTCGAAGGTGCGGGCGGCATCATCACGTCATGGGACGGCGGCGACTGCCGCGACGGCAAGACCATCCTGGCGTGCGGCGACAGGCGCGTGCACGAACAGGCGATGGCGCTTTTAAAGACGGCCTAAAGTCCGGGAATGATGGCGGGGACGGGCGGCAATGCCTTCTTCGCCCGCCTGGCCTTCTTCTTCGGCTTGGGCTTGGCAGGAGGCTTGGCGGCGGGCTTTACCGCTTTCTTTGCCTTGGGCTTTTTCTTCGGCTTGGGCTTGCTGGCCTTCGGCGTCTTGCCGCCAAGGCCGAGTGCCTTTTCCAGCGCCTCAATGCGCCCCATCAACTTGTCCCACTTCTTTCCCATGATCGTCTCCGAATTTTCTACTGCGTGAATTGACGGATCTGAATTTCGATAGCGTTGCGGGCGGCGGCGGCGGCGTCGGTCTGTTCGCCCGACACTTCGCCCTTCTCATGGCGCAGGCCCTTGATGCAGGCGGGCGGTTCGACATGCCATGTCCAGCGCTGTTCGCTCAGCCGGTAGATGGAATAGGCGATGCCGCGATGCGTTCCGTCCTTGTCCACCACCGTCCCCATTATTGCGCGGAACTCTAACGCCAAGTGTTGCCGCGCGATAGCGCGACGCAGCGTCCCCTCGCGCTGTCACAAAAGTGAAATATTGCGCCTGTACCGCAGGCCACATGCTGGAGCGCTGCGCCGGGCTTGTCTTCGGATTTCTGTTCGGCCCGCAAAAGGCGGTGCGGCTGCGCGACGACACGCTCGCCGCCGCGCTGACGCAGCCGCATGACTGGCTCTGGCTGCATCTAACGCTCAGCGACACCCGTGCCCGCCGCTTTCTCGATTCCTTTGCCGACATGCCGCCGGACGCGCGCGCCGCGATGCTGGGCGCCGAAGACCGGGTGCAGTTTCATCTCACGCGCGACGGCGCCTGGGGCGTGCTGCCGGATATCGAACAGGACTTTGCCGGCGAAAGCCTGGGAGCCGGGCGGCTCAGCTTCTGGCTGGACGCCACGCGGCTGGTCACGGCGCGGCGTCATTCCTTGCGCGCGACGGAAGATCTGCGCGACGCGGTCGACAGCGGGATCAATCCGGCAGGCCCGTCCGCAGCGCTGGCGCAGCAGCAGGAATTTCTGATCGCCCTGATCGAACAGCGGCTGGCGGTGCTGGCGCGCGAACTGGCCCGCATCGAGGATCAGGTGCTGGCCGACCGTGCCGACGGCGCCGCCGCGCTGGGGCCGCTGCGGCGCGAGCTGTCGCGCCACGCGCGCGAATTCTCCTCGCTGCGCAGCGCGATCCACCGCGCCACCAGCGCCCGCAATGTGGTGCATACCAGCCCGCTGCTGGAACACCTGCCGCTGATGCTGCAGGAGGCGGAGGATTTCGAGCGCGACTGCAACGCGCTGCTGGACCGGGCGCGGCTGTTGAACGAGGAAATCGAAACCCGCATCGCCGCCACCACCAACCGCAGCCTGTCGGCGCTGACCATGATCTCGACCCTGCTGCTGCCACCCACCTTCCTGGCGGGCGCGTTCGGCATGAACCTGCACGGCATACCCTGGGCCGATCATCCGCACGGCTTTGCGTACGTCTTCGCGCTGTGCCTGGCGCTGACCGGCGGCGTCTATTGGGTGCTGCGCCGCTTCAGCATCCTGCGCTGAGGCTTACAGCAGCGGCGGCGCGGGGATGAACACCGGCGCGCGGCGCTTCGCCTTGCGCTTTTTGGCTTTGGGCTTGGTTTTGGCTTTGGCTGCGGGCTTCTTCTTTTTCGCCGTCTTCTTTTTGGATTTCCTGCGTGTGGCGATCAGGTTCTCGGGCTTGAGAATCCTCGCTATCAGTTTTTCCAGGGCGCTGAGGCGTTGTGCGATGCTTTTGGCCATTGCGTGCTCCTCCTTGCGAAAGGCGCAGGCTATGCGCTTTGCGGCCTTCGCGCAAAGTGGATGGGGCGGATTGTGGCGCAAGCGTCGCCAGCATCGTGAAAGCACCGCAAGTACAAAGGCGTATTGGCTACTATTATGGCGCCCGTTTCTAATATTCGCCGCAATCTGCCTTTGTTAATCCCGTACGCAACCGGGCATCTTTCCTGACGTTCTCTTATCCGTAACAGAACAGACTTCCATCAGGAGGAAATGCATGAGCCTGCGCGATTTTAATACCCCGTCTGACGAACGTACTGTGATCCTGCACCATGAGCCGATGGGCAATGGTTCGGGCCTGTCCAGCTTTCACACCGTCAGCCCGGAAGAACGCCATCCCAACAACACCGGCAAGATGGTCGGCGCGCTTGCTGTCGCGCTTATGGTCGGCGGCGCGGGGCTCTATGCCTATAGCGCGTCGAGCCCGGCCAACAATCCGCAGCCCGTGGCCGTCGCCGCCAACACGCCGGCGCCGCCGCCTGCCCAGCCCGCGCCCATGATGGCGCCGGCGGCGGATACCACCACGGCTGACGCCGCCCCGGTGGCGGAGCCCGCCCTCACGCCCGCGCCTGTTGCGACACCTGCGCCCGTAAGGTCGGCGCGTGTGGCGTCACCCGCCGCCCCGGCCATCTCTGAAGGCGCTGCGGTGCGCATGGGCGCCGACAGCCAGGCTGTGACGACGCAGCCGACCCAGCAGGCGGAAGTAACGCCGACCGTGCCGGAGCCGGTGTCGCCCACGCCTTCGCCGTCTGATGTGGCTGTCGCCAGCCCGACGCCCGGCGTGAGCGTGCCGGCGGATGCCACCACGGCGCAGGACATCCCGGCCAATGCTCAGACCGAGGCGATGCCTTCGGCGGAAGCGGCTGCTCCCGCCCAGGCCCAGCCGGAACAGTCGGCTGGTCAGGTCGCCCAGTAACAGTGATGTGTTGAGAGAAAACCGCGGCCTTAACCGGTCGCGGTTTTTTCTTTGTCTTGCTTGCTGACGAAATCGTCGAAGGCTTCCCAGAACTTGGCGCGGATGGCGTTTTTCTCCATCAGGATTTCGTGGCCCGCGCCCGCGATCTCGACATAGTCGCCGCCCGGCGTGGCCGCGGCGAAGGCTTTGGCCTCCGGCGTCAGGCAGATGCGGTCTTCGCCCGCGCCCACGATCAATAGCGGCGTGGTGATTTTCGCCGCTTCGCCGCGCAGCCATTTCATCGAGGCCAGCGCTGCGGCCAGCCAGCCCCAGGTCGCGCCCGCCATGCGCAGGTCGGGATTTTCGCGCAGGAACATCTGGGCGCGTTCGAACCGCTGCGGGTCGGACGTCACCATCTGGGTTGTGAACGACACATTGTGCGGGTCGCGCGCTTCCATGCCCCACACCCATCCCGACTTGTTGCCGCGCCACACTTCAAAGGCGGTGACGGCCTTGACCACGAATTCGCGCTGGCCGCGCAGGGAGATGGCGATCATCGGCGCGTTCAGCACCACCCATTTGAAACGGCCCGGCGCCCGCACGAGGGCGCGCAGCAGATTGTGCGCCCCCATCGAATGCGCCAGCGCCACCGGCTTTTCGCCCGGCTTCAGCATGGGGGTGACGATCCAGTTCAGCAGGGTTTCCAGGTCCTGGTCGTATTCGGCGAAATCGCCGATGAAGCTTTTCCTGTGATCGTCGGATAGAAGCCGCGATGAGCCGCCCTGGCCGCGCCAGTCCATCGTCGCCACCGCAAAGCCCCGGCCGCGCAGCTCGTCGATCACCTCGAAGTATTTCTCGATGCATTCGGTCTGGCCGTTCAGCAGTACGCAGACGCCCTTGCGGGGCACCGACGGATCGGGGTCGAAGCGGGCGGCGCGCAGGTCGGCGCCGACGGCCTTGATGGCCAGGGGATCGAACAGGGTGGCGGCGGGAATCATGAATTTTTTTTGTGATTTGGGTGGGGTGGTAGGCACTTAACAGGGGTTTTCAAGCCCTTGGAAGGCCGATTTTCGATCCCAAATTTTAGGGTGCCGGGTGCCATTGGGCCCGGTTCCCCGCCGCGCGGCGGGGGCAAACCGCAACGCTTTTTTTGGAGGTTGTCTCATGCGTATTGATTATTCCCCCTTCTACCGTTCCACGGTCGGCTTCGACCATCTTCTCAACCTGCTCGACACCAGCGCCGACCAGGGCTACCCGCCCTACAATATCGAGCGCAGCGACGAGAATAATTACCGCGTCACCGTCGCGGTCGCCGGCTTCGCCGAAAAGGACCTTTCGGTCGATGTGAAGGACCGGGTGCTGACCGTTTCGGGCAAGCGCGAAGATGGCGCCAAGGCCAACTTCCTGCACCAGGGCATTGCCGGGCGCGCGTTCGAGCGCAGCTTCCAGCTTGCCGAGCATGTCGAGGTCAAGGCGGCGCGCCTGGAAAACGGCCTGCTGCATGTCGACCTGGAACGCATCGTGCCGGAAGAAAAGCGCCCGCGCCGCATCACCATCAATGCGCCGGAGCTCAAGACGATCGAGGGTAGCAAGGCGGCCTAAGAAAGCCGTCAATCCACCTCCCCCTTGCCGCGGCTGCGCCGCGAAGGGGGAGGCGGGGCTGCGTCGCTGCGATTAAGCAAGAAGCGGGGCGTCCATATGGGCGCCCCGCTTTTTTTGTTAGGATTCGCGGGCAAACGCTGCTTCGGTCCTGCATGGCGATCTGGCCGCAATCCGCGCCGAAAACCCCAACCAGCATCGAAGAGGTGCGGGCGCGTTACGACGCCCGGTTCGCGCGCTTCGGCGCGGCGCCTGACGCGGTCGAGGTGGTGCCGGGCCAGCTTGGTCCCATTGGCGGGGAATGGCTGCGGGGGCCAGGCAGCGATGCCGGCCGCGCGATCCTGTATTTCCATGGCGGCGGCTTTGTCGCCGGAAGCCCGCAGACCCATCGCCCGATCGCGGGAAGGCTGGTGGAAGCCAGCGGCGTTGCCGCCTTCAGCGTCGCCTATCGGTTGGCGCCCGGTTCGTTTTTCCCCGCGCCGGTGCGCGACGGCATTGATGCCTATCGCGCCCTGATCGCCAAAATACCTGCGTCTTCCATTATTCTGGCGGGTGATGAAGCCGGCGGCGGGCTGGCCTTTGCCGTGGCGCTGGCGGTGAGGAATGCGGGGCTGGCCATGCCGGGCGGCGTCGTGGCGCTGTCGCCCTGGGCCGACCTGTCGCTGTCGGGACTTTCGATGCTGGGCAACCGCAAGAACGATCCGGCGCTGGACTGGGACGGGCTGTTCCTCTGCGCGCGGTCTTACTTGCGCAAATCCAATCCGTGCGACGCCTATGCCTCGCCCGCCTGGGCGCCGCTGTCGGGCTTTCCACCGGTAATGGTGCATGCGGGGGCGAGCGAGATTCTGCGCGACGATGCGTCCAAGCTGGGCGACCGCGCCGCCGATGCCAGCGTGCCGGTGAGCGTGGAGATCTATGACGGCATGGGCCATCTGTTCCAGCTCGACGGATCGCGCAATGAAGCCAAGGTCTCGCTGTCGCGCCTGGCCCAGTTCATCCGCGCCAAAACGGCGGCGCTGGCGGCCTGACGCACCAAGCGGAAAGAGAATCAGGCTTCGCGCGTTGCCGGTACATGGCCCGCAAGCAGACTGCCGTTCCTGAAGTGCAAATCCGCGAATATCACGTCATCCCGGAGGATGACGGCCGGGAAGGTTAGCGCGACGGTAAGAACGGCGGCGCCAAGGATCGCGGATTTCATTGGATAATCTCCCTGCTGTTCGAAAGTGAGAACGCGGCAGGCGGCGTTTGGATCGATGATTTTGCACAGGGAACTGCGGTTTCGTCGTGACTCTGTCACGGCGCAGGCGCACCATTCTCCACGTCGTCAGCAACGTTCGCACACTGGCGGTTGAGAGACATTCGGGACAGGGTTCAGAACGCTGTCCGCGCTCCCGCCACAACAAGGGAGTATCGCATGCACAATTATCGCATCTGCTCGCTGGACCCTCAGGGGCGCATCTTCCAGGCGTTTGAACTTTCCTGCCGCGACGATCTGGACGCGCTGGCCGAAGGCGAACGGCTTTCGGACAAGAGCGCCGTCGAGGTGTGGGACGGGAGCCGCCTGGTCGCCCGCGTCAAGCCCGGCAATGCGGCGCTGAACGCGCAGGACAGCTACAGCCTGTGATCAGGCCGTAGCGGGTTTGGCGAACAGCCATTTGAGCGCGGGCGCGGCAAGCGCCACCGCCAGCACCTGCGCCGCGATGAAGCCGGGCGCGGACGAGGGCGCTATCCCTGCAAAACTGTCGGTCAGGCTGCGGGCGATGGTGACGGCGGGATTGGCGAAGGATGTCGAGGCGGTGAACCAGTAGGCCCCGGTGATATAAAGTCCCACCAGCATGGGGATGGATGCGGGTGCGGCGCGCAGCCCGCCCGCGATCGTCAGCAGCAACCCGAACGTGGCGATGAACTCCGCCAGCCATTGCGCGGGGCCGTCGCGCAGATGCGTCGAAACCTGCAGCACCGGCATCTCGAACATCAGATGCGCCAGCCACACGCCGATGACGGCGGCGATCGTCTGCACCAGCGCGTAACGGCCCGCATCCTGCCAGGGCAACTCGCCGCGCAGCGCGAAGAAGAGAGAAACGGCGGGGTTGAAATGCGCCCCCGACAGAGGCGCGAAAACCGTGATCAGCACCACCAGCGCCGCGCCGGTGGCCACCGCATTGGCCAGCAACGCCACCGCCACGTTTCCGGCCGCAAGCTGCTCGGCCATGATGCCCGAGCCGACCACCGCGATCAGCAGCGCGGCGGTGCCGACAAATTCGGCGGCAAGACGGCGCGTCATCGCTATGCCAGCCGCTTGCCGCTGGCGTCCACCACCTGCTCGCCATCTTCCTTGGTGAAGGCACCGCGTTGGGGCGCGGGCAGAATGTCGAGCACCAGTTCGGACGGACGGCACAGTTTCGCGCCCAGCGGCGTCACCACGATGGGCCGGTTGATCAGGATGGGATGGTCCATCATCGCGTCGATCAGTTGGTCATCGGTCAAGGCCGGATCGTCCAAGCCCAGTTCGGCGAAGGGCGTGCCTTTTTCGCGCAGCAGCTGGCGCGGCGTCAGGCCCAACTGGCGCAGCAGTTCGGTCAGCTCGGCGCGGCTGGGCGGCGTCTTGAGATATTCGATGACGCGCGGCTCGATGCCGGCATTGCGGATCATCGCCAGCGTGTTGCGCGAGGTGCCGCAATCGGCGTTGTGATAGATGGTGATCATATATTCCTGATGTCCGACAGTTTGTTTTGCAGCGACATCCGGTCCAGTCCCGATATCTTGAGATTGGCGAAGGCGGAAAGCCGGTTGGTCAGCATGCGGTAGGTATCGGCGAAGGCGACGGCGATCTCCGCCGGGCTGCCTTCGGCCGCTGCCGGATCGGGCATGCCCCAATGCGCCGTCATGGGCTGGCCGGGCCAGACCGGGCAGGCTTCGCCGGCGGCATTGTCGCAAACGGTAAAGACGAAATCGAGCTTGGGCGCGCCGGGGACCGCGAATTCGTCCCACGGCTTGGAACGCAATCCGCTGATATCGTGATCCAGGCGCTGAAGCAGGGCCAGCGCCTGCGGATGGACTTCGCCTTTGGGCTGCGATCCGGCGGAGTAGGCCTTGAAGCGGCCTTCGCCCACCTTGTTGAGGATGGCCTCGGCCATGATCGAGCGGGCGGAGTTGCCGGTGCAGAGGAACAGGACATTGTAGGTCATGCGCGGGCTCGCTTCTTGGGTGGGCAGCAGCCGGTGGCGACGGATGCCAGGGGCGCGCAGATTTCCGCCCGCCCCCCGCAACAGTCTTCGGTGAGGAAAAGCAGGAGGTCGCTCATGGCCTCAAAATCCGCCGCATAGATGATGGAGCGTCCGTCGCGGCGGGCGCGGATCAGCCCGGCATTGGACAGCAGAAGAAGCTGGGCCGACATCGTGTTGGGCGCGGTCTTGAGCTTCCTGGCGATGTCACCCGCCGCCATGCCGTCCGGCCCGGCCTTGACCAGCAACCGAAACACCGCCAGCCGTGCATCCTGCGCCAGCGCCGAAAGCTTCTGAACGGCTTTTTCGGATTCCATATTTCATGGATTATTGAAATATAGGGCAGGCGTCAAGCCGGAATATATAGGCCTTCCTCCCCTGCGTGCGCGTCAGCGCACAGGCGGGGGAGGTGGTTTCAGCGTGCGAGGTGAGCGTAGCGATCCGAGCGGAAGCTGAAACCGGAGGGGGTCAGGCAGAAGCCTGCAAGGCTTCTGCAAAGCGCGTCGACAACTTCGCACCGGAGAAATCCGTGCCCAGGGTTTCGGTGTCGCGCATGTCGGCGTCGGTCATGTTGGAATAGGACAGGTCGCTGCCTGACAGGCGGGCGCGGCGCAGGTCGGCGCCGCGCAGGTCGGCATAGCGGGCCTGGGCATTGTCGAGGCGCGAGGGCAGCAGCCGGCCGCCCGCGATCATCAGCGGGCCCAGCTTGGTGTCGCGCAGGTCGGTATGGTTGAGAAGCGCGCCCGAAAGATTGCAGCCGCGCAGGTCCGCGCCGCCCAGCTTGGCGGAGCGCAGGTCCGCGCCGCCCAGGTTCGAGCCCTGCAGCGACGCGCCTTCCAGGTTGACGCCATACAGCAGCGCGTCGGGCGCGATCAGCGCGGTCAGGCGGCGCTGCGACAGCGAGGTGACGTGGCGCAGGTCCATGCCGGTCAGATCGGCGGGCTTGCCTTCGCGGCCGTCGCTTTCGGCCCACTTGGTGTGTTCGGTCAGCAGATTGTCGATGATCAGCGTCTGGGCGATATCGGGCATGACCTGCTGGGTGAGAATCTTGGTCATGTCCGCGCCGTGGGTGGTGGCGAAATCCATGGTGGCGCCGATCAGGATGCAGCCCGCCATGTCGGCGCCGGTCAGGTTGCAGCCCGACAGGTCGGCATTCTCCAGATTCGCGCCGGTCAGGCGCGCCTGGCGCAGGTTGGCGCGGGTCAGACGGCAGCCTTTCATGATGGCGTCGGTGAAGTCGGCCTGCACCGCCATGGCGCCGGTCATCTTGGCGCCCGACAGGTTGGCGCTGTTCATCATCGCAGCGGGCATTTCCGACGCGCCGATGTCATGCTGCAGCACGCGCAGGTTTCCGTACTTGTCCTTCTCGGCGATGGTGCCTTCGCGCAAATCCGCTTCGTAGAGGTCGGTGCCGATCAGATTGGCGCCGCGCAGCGAGGCCCCGCGCATGTCCACCCGGCGCATCGAGGCGCCTTCAAGATTGGAGCGGCGCATGTCGGCGCCAAAGAAGCTGGCCATGTCCAGCTTGGCGCCGGCGAAGTTGGCTTCTTCCAGCACCGCGCCGGTGAAGTCGGCATCGGCCAGGTTGCGCCCCGCCAGGTCCAGGCCGGTCAGA
Source organism: uncultured Alphaproteobacteria bacterium (assembly GCA_903837555.1). Classification (GTDB taxonomy): domain Bacteria; phylum Pseudomonadota; class Alphaproteobacteria; order Micropepsales; family Micropepsaceae; genus Rhizomicrobium. The sequence continues at coordinate 7,572 of CAILUV010000036.1, read as the reverse complement.
TCGCAGAAGGCGAAGACCGCGCGCGCCCCGCCCATGCGCCCGGATTGGAGCATTTCGTGGCGGGCGATGGCTGCGCTCACGTCTTTCTGGGTGAGCTTGGCGAAACCGGTATGGCGGGCCTGGGTCATGGAAAGATCACGGGTTAAGCCTTTTTCACGCGGGATTTTGCGCTCCAGGGCGCTAATGTCCCCTTAATAAGCCCGGCAATCGCGGTTTTCGGTGTGTGCAGGCCTCTTTGGCGAAGGCCCGCAAAGGCGAAAATTGCTGTTGAACCGGGACCATAGCCGGGTACAAAGGCGCTGAACGGACCCCTTTTTGGCCCCCTTTGGGGGTGGGGGGACCGGACGAGACAAACGGGTAGGTTGCCGGCGGGTTGGCCAGGCACCGCAGGTTCGAAGAGCGGACCTTCCTGAGGCATTGCTGCGGACCGAAGGACCGGTCCGCCGCGCAAAGATTTTAAAGAGGTTGTGTTGACCAAGCACCGTTTGATGCTTTCCGCCGCTGCGGCTGCCCTGCTGGCGGTCGCCACTGGCGCGCAAGCCGATGTCGAAATCACCACCAACACCTCGACGGCGCTGACCACCGCCACGTCGGGCAACATCTCCATCGGCGCCAATGGCGGCGTCGGCATCACCGCCGCCAGCCCGACTATCACCATCAACTCCAACAACTCGGTCACCAACAACGGCTTTATCGCCAACACCGGCACCGCCAACGCCACTGGCGTGCTGATCGACACCAGCGCCAACGGCGGCGTGCTGTTTCCGCCCGTGACCGGCTTTTCCTCGACCGGCACCATCGACCTGGCCGGCAACGGCACCGGCAAGCGCGGCATCGTCGTCACCGGCGGCGGCACTTATTATGGTCCGATCTCGCTGACCGGCCTGACCGGCGTGGGCACCGGCCTGACCACCCAGAGCTCTTCGATGCTGATCCAGGGTGACACCTCTGTCGCCTTCTGGCTGCAGCAGAACTCCAAGGTCACCAGCAACATCCTGCTCGGCGGCGGCGGCATCATCCAGAATGGGTCGACCAATTCCACCCAGTCCGACTCCATCGTGGTGCTGCTGGACGGCGCGCTGAACGGCAACTTTTTCAATGCCGGCCAGATTTCGGCGGCCGGTGCCGGCCTGATCGGCATCCAGGTCAATGGCGGCATCAATTCCTGCGCCAGCGCCGTGGGATCTGCGCCCGCCGGCTTTACCTGCCCCACCGTTTCGGGCGGCAGCTTCGTCAACTCCGGCGTGATCTCGCTGACCGGCACCGGCACGCCCAACCAGCGCGGCAACAATCCCGAAAGCGGCTCGGCGGTGATCATCGCCAGCTCGATCGCGGGCGGCTTCGTCAATGCGGGCCCCGGCACCGGCAGCAATGTTCCGGTCGCGCTGATCGCGGCCAACGGCATCGTCAGCAGCGGCGTGGTGCAGCCCACCGTGCTGATCGACCCGTCCCGGTCGGTCAATGCGCTGACGACCACGCCGCGCGGCCCGGCCATTCTGGGCCCCGTCACCACCGACATCGACGGCGCCAATGCCGGCTATTCCTTCATCAACCGCGGCGCCATCCAGGCGCAGCCGCTCGATGCGCAGCTTTCGTCCGCCGCGCTTATCATCCAGGGCAATTCCAGCACGTATTACACCTGCCTCAGCGCCAGCGTCGGCGCCTGTACCGGCGTCAATGCCGGGAACCCGGCGCTCAATACCGGCGGCTTGCTGTCGACCGGCGACATCTCGGCCACCTCGCTGACCAACGTCACCAGCCGCGCCAGCGGCACGGTCTCGGCCGCCGCCATCTATGTCGGCCCCTTCGCAACCATTCCGCGCCTGGACATCCAGCAGCAGACCGTGGGCGGCAGCACCCAGACCCAGGGCACCGTCAAGGCGCTGGTGTCGGGTATAGGCCAGGGCACCGCCAACGCCCTCACCATCGGCCAGAACGCCACCGTTCCGGCGATCAATATCGGCCGGGGCGCTTCAGTCATCGCCCAGGTGGAAACCAACACCATCTCGCCCGCGGCGGACGTGGCCACGGCGTCCTCGCCCTTCGCGCTGATCTCGCAGGCGATCGTCGACCAGTCCGGCAGCCTGAAGCTGCTGAACAATGCGGGCTCGATCACCGCCGTGAACACCGTGCTGACGCCGTCGGCCGGCACCGTCGTGCTGTCGATCCAGCGCGCCGTCGATCTCTCGGCCTCCACCGCGGGCGGCACCACCATCAACAATGCGGGCGTCATCCTGGGCGACGTGCTGTTCAGCGCGGCCGGCAACAACAACGTCCTGAACGTCGGCAATACCGGCGCGGCGGATACCGCCAACGGCACCGGCGTCATCAACACGCCCAGCAACTACGCCATCCTCGGCGAGTCGCTGATCAGCCGCCCGAACACGGGTGCGCCCAGCGCCAACCATGCGGTGGTGGATTTCGGTTCGGGCACCGGCCACAAGCTGCATGTCGGCGCCTTCGGCTACATGAATGCCGATATCCGTTCGGGCGTCGGCGCGCTGGATGTCACCGTTTCCAACAACGGCATCCTGTACATCGCCAACACCACCACCGCGCTGCAGGCGAACAGCTTCGTCGCCAGCACCAACGCCACGCTGGGCCTTTCCATATCGCAGTCCAACCTGAACAGCCTGACCCCGGTGGTGCAGGCCAACAGCGCCAATCTGAGCGGCGCCAACCTGGCGTTGCAGTTCGGCACCTTCATCTCGTCGGGCTTCACCGCAGCCTCGGTCGCCAACCCCTCGGTGCAGACCGTGACGTTGATCCGCGCCGCTACCCTCATCGACACCACGCTGGCCGACCAGAATGCGCGGCTGGGCCAGAACACGCCCTTCCTGTTCGAGACCCCGGCGGAAAGCGGCATCGCGCCGCTGTCGATCGGCACATCGGGCGGCGAGCAGACCCTGTTGCTCAATCTGCGTCCGCGCTCGGTCAACCAGTTCAACGCCAACGGCACGCCAGGCCTGAACCTGGATGCCGACACGCGCAACCACTTCCCCTTCATTGCCGCGGCGCTGGCCACCGACAATGACCTGGGCGCGGCCGTCGCCACCGCGATGACCGTCTACAACACGCCGGGCGTGGCGGGCAGCGGCATCAACGTCGCCGCCAGCCAGCAGCAGGCCCAGCAGGTCTTCTCGCAATTCGCGCCCGATACGTCGGGCGGCGGCCGCGAGATCGCGATCATGATCACCGACCAGGCCACCGGCCCGGTGGCGGCGCGTCAGCGCCTGCTGCGCCAATATGGCAGCGTGCCGGGCGAAATGACCCTGTGGGGCGAAGAGTTCACCGGCCAGATCCACAACAAGGGCCGCAAGAATGCGTCGGGCACCACCTCGGCCTTCAAGGATCACGGCTTCGGCTTCGCGCTGGGCGTGGATGGCGGAGGGCCGCGCAACGGCTGGTACGGCGCCGCCTTCACCTTCTATACCGGCGACGTCAAGCAGCAGTTGCCGCGTTCCAGCAAGACCGACACGCAGTGGTTCATGCTGTCGGGCTATACCCACTGGCAGGGCAAGAAGCTGTTCCTCGACACCACCCTCAGCGCCGGTTATGGCCAGTTCAACACCGCCCGTCCGCTGACGCTGGGCGGCGGCACCCGCGTTGCCGAAAGCAAGCATGCCGGCATCATGGGCGCGGCGGGCGCCAAGACCGGACTGATGATGCGCTTCCTGGGCATCGACACCGATCCCTATGTTTCGCTCGACGGCATGACCCTGCGCGAAGAAGGCTATACCGAGCGCGGCGGCGGCACCGGCATGAACCTGCAGGTCGGTTCGTATTACGCCAACTCGCTGCGCACCGCGGTGGGCGTGGACTTCAAGAAGTCTGTGGCGGTCTGGGGCATGGATCTGACGCCGGGTGCGCGCGTCGGCTATCGCTACGAGCTGCTGGGCCAGCCGGTGAAGGTGAAGGCCGCGTTCGAATCGACCGGCGGCCTGGCCACGGCGGGCAACATCCTGACCTTTGTCGGCCCCGATCCGGACAAGGGCAACACGCTGTTGGGTGCCAGCCTGGGCCTGGGCACCGACACCTGGCATATCGGGGTGAACTATGACTGGCTGCGCGGCTCCAACGGTTCGACCACGCAGGTCGGCACCATCAGCGTGCTGGGCCGCATCTAAAAGAACACGCATTCGGATCAACAAGCCCCGTCAGCGATGGCGGGGCTTTTTGTTTGCGGCAAGCTGCCGCGATTGTGTCCTGAAGCGCCCGCCAAGAGCCGCGTGGAAGATCATGGCGTTCGCCTGATGGCGTCGGTCGGACTTTGACGATTCGCTGACACTGGGCTGACAGGCTGGTCAGAAGTCATAAATCCGCCCAAGATGGTGGGCGAAGATGGCGTTCCGTCATCAGCCTGCCATTTCCACCAGAGGGGGTTTCCATGAAGAAGATCGCCGCAGCGATTGCCATGCTGCTTGCCGCGTCCACCACCGCGTTCGCCCAGACCCATGTCTCGCCCGTCGAGCCGGAATCGCGGCCCGAAAGCATGGCGGTGGGCCCGGACGGCACGCTCTATATCGGCTCGCAGAAGGACGCGCGCATCTATCGCGCCCGCGCCGGCCAGGCCACCGCCGAACAGTTCATCGACATGCGCCCGTCGGCCTTCGTGCTGGGCGTCCTGGCCGATGGCGCGTCCAACACGCTGTGGGCTTGCGAGATGGTCAGCATGGACCGCTCCACCCCGATGCTGAAGGGCAAGGGCATCCTGCGCGGCTTCGACCTGAAGAGCGGCGCGCCCAAGATCAGCGTGCCGCTGCCGGAAGAAACCAACATCTGCAACGATTTCGTCGTGGGGCCCGACAAGGCGCTGTATGTCGCCGACACCTCCAACGGCAAGGTGCTGCGCCTGCGCCCCGGCGCGAACACGTTCGAGCTGGTCAGCCATAACTCGGCGCTGTACGGCGCCGACGGGTTGGCCTTCCTGGATGGCGAGCTCTACATCAACACGGTGTGGGCGGGCGGGCTGTACCGCATTCCGCAGGCCACCAGCGCCAAGGCCGGCCCACCGGTGCAGATCCACACCCCGCGCGTGCTGAAGGGCCCCGACGGCATGCGCGTGCTGAACGGCGTGATGTACCTGGCCGAAGCCGGCAACGGCATCGTCAGCAGTGTTGCGATCAAGGGCGATGTCGCCACGCTCACCACGATCCGCGAAGGCATGGAAGGCCCCTGCGCGCTGGAGCCCCATGGCAAGACGCTGTGGGTGGTGGAACGTCCGGCGCACCGCGTGACGGCGGTGCCGATTCCCTAGGTCATACGACTTCGTGAAAACAGAAAACCCTGGTGGCGACACCGGGGTTTTTCTTTGGTCACTCTTTTGGCGCAGAAACAGAGTCAGAACAGAAGGGACGCAGAAACGGAACAGAGGTATGCGGAACCCGGCGGATGAGTGGGCGTTGCTGTGGGTGAACGGCATCACCCGAAAGGCACGCCATGAAGAAGATACTGTTGCTGGGCCTTGGGCTTGGACTGGCGCTGGCGGTCGAGCGCCGGGCGGACAAGCTTGGCATCAGCCCCAAGGCGGTGGTGCTGGGCGGGCTTCAGCACTGGCTGAACCGGCTCAGCGGCCGCGAGCAGGTCGTGCCGGCGGAAGCTCCGCCCGCGGCCTAGTGCGCGGTGAAGATCGCCACCTTCAACATCAACAACGTCAACCGGCGTTTGCCCAATCTGCTGGCCTGGCTGAAGGTGGCCAAGCCGGACGTTGTCTGCCTGCAGGAATTGAAGGCCGACACCAATGCCTTTCCCGTCGCGGCCATCGAGGACGCGGGCTATCACGCCGTGTGGCAGGGCCAGCGCACCTGGAACGGCGTGGCGATCCTGTCGCGCGGGGCCGCGCCGGTTCTGATACGGCGCAAGCTGCCGGGCGATGCCAGCGACGATCAGGCCCGCTATATCGAAGCGGCGGTGGGCGGCATTGTCATCGGCTGCCTTTATCTGCCCAACGGCAATCCCCGGCCCGGTCCGAAGTTCGACTACAAGCTGAATTGGTTCGACCGGCTTATCCGGCACGCGCGCAAGCTTTCCAAAGAGCAGGTGCCGGTGGTGCTGGCGGGCGATTACAATGTCGTGCCCGATCTGACGCTCGACATCTATCCCACCAAGTCGTGGGACAAGGATGCGCTGACCCAGCCGCAGCCGCGCGCGCGGTTCCAGACGCTGCAGGACGATGGCTGGCTGGACGCGATCCGCAGCCTTCATCCCGGCGCGCGGATCTACAGCTACTGGGACTACAAGTGGGGCCGGTGGGAAAAGGATGGCGGCCTGCGCCTCGATCACCTGATGCTGAACGCGCCGCTGCACAAACGCCTGAAGGCGGCGGGCGTTGACAAATGGGTGCGCGGAGAACCGGGCGCCAGCGACCATGCCCCCGCCTGGATTCAGCTGAAGGCTGCGCGATGACGGCGCATCGCAGTGCGCTGATCTGGTCGAACGGTTTATTTTAAAGCGCTTGTCATTCCCGGCTAGCATCGCGTCACCGATGCTCGGCGCTGGGCGCCTCGGCCGGAATGACGGGAAGGGCTACCAGCTTCCTGTGTTGGGCATCGAAGCCCAGGGTTCCTGCGGGGGCAGGGTGCCTTCCTGCAGCAGCTCGATGGAGATGCCGTCGGGCGAGCGGATGAAGGCCATGTGGCCGTCGCGCGGGGGACGGTTGATGGTAACGCCGCCATCCATCAGGCGCTGGCACACCGCATAGATGTCGTCGACGCGGTAGGCCAGGTGGCCGAAATTGCGCCCGCCGGTATAGCCCTTCTCGTCCCAGTTATAGGTGAGTTCGATCGCCGGGCTTTCGACCGCAAGCTGCGTGCTGCCTTGCGCCCTGATGCGCTTGGCGTCTTCCGGCGTGGCCAGAAAGACCAGCGTAAACCGGCCCTTTTCATTTTCCATGCGGCGGACTTCTTCCAGGCCCAGCTTGTTCACATAGAAATCGAGGCTCGCGTCGAGATCGGAAACGCGCACCATCGTGTGCAGATATCGCATCAAATGTGTCCTTCGAATTGTCGCGAGAATCCTTATCGCGCTTCGCGGCGTCCTCACACGCCCGGTTGGCTGGGGCGATAGAGAAACAATGTCGCATTGGCTGCGCCGCGCCTACGTCAGATGGCGTATACACAGGGAACTCGAAAATAGCTTTTCTTGCGACGCCCGCGCACAATGTTCCGTAGTTGGACGATCAGCTTTGGTCGCTAGTAATGGGGATTTCCTATTGTTTCCAAGGTCTAAGGTGACGGTTTCGATATGTTGCGGTTGCGAAGTGTGCGCCGCAAAAGGCGCCAGCCTCCATTCACAAAAGCGTTGCCTCCGACAGGGATAGTGGAATGATCCGCCGATCGCGGCTGAAGTAATACGTATGCCTCTTGCAAAGAGGATAACCGATTGCTTTAAAAGCGCCGGCAAGACGTCAGGATAGGCGTCAGGTTGGGTGAACTTCGGGCTTAGATTTAAATCGATCTCGAAGAAATTTTGTCGGACCCGGGGGCATAAGACAGCGCCGGGTCCTTGTCCTGTCTTGAGTGAGAGAGCATGGAACGTCCAAATCATTTACAGCTCCAAAAGAAGACGGCCGCC